>DASRBA010000036.1:0-37352 GCA_035637895.1 Myxococcaceae bacterium | reverse complement strand
TGGACGAGGACGACGCGGCGGCCGCGGTGGCCGGCGCGGCGGAGGCGTCCAAGCTGATCTTCCTCAACGGCGTGCCCGGCTACACGGAGGGCCAGGAGCTGGTCTCGGAGCTCACCTCGCTGGAGCTGGTGGCCTGGCTCGCCTCCGGGAAGGTGCCGGAGGCGCTGCTGGGGAAGGCCCGCGCCACCCTGGCCGCGATCAGCGCCGGCGTGGAGGGCGTCCATCTCCTCGACGGGCGGACGCCGCACAGCGTGATCGCCGAGCTGTTCACCGACCGCGGCGTGGGTTCGCTGGTGAGGCCCGCGTGAGCTCCGCCGCCGAGCA
Source organism: Myxococcaceae bacterium (assembly GCA_035637895.1). Taxonomy (GTDB): domain Bacteria; phylum Myxococcota; class Myxococcia; order Myxococcales; family Myxococcaceae; genus DASRBA01. The sequence goes on along the minus strand of DASRBA010000036.1, from coordinate 37,028 downwards.
GCAGGTGGAGCGCCGGGAGACGATCCGGCGGCTGATCCGGGCGCACCGGGTGGCGACCCAGGAGGAGCTGCGCGAGCGGCTGGCGGGCCAGGGCTACGACGTCACCCAGGCCACGCTCTCGCGGGACCTGGCGCGGATCGGCGCGCGGCGGGTCACGCTCCCCGAGGGCGGCTCCACCTACGAGCTGGAGGGCATCGGCCCCGCGCCCAGCCTGGAGCACCCGCTGCTCCAGCTCAGGCCGATGGTGGTGGACATGGACTTCAACGACTCGATGGTGGTGATCCACACCATCCCCGGCGCGGCGTCTCCGGTGGCGCTGGCGCTGGACCGGGCCCGGCTGGAGGACGTGCTGGGCACCATCGCCGGAGACGACACGGTGTTCGTGGCGCCCCGGCGGAGTCACGGGCCGGGGAAGGTGTGCAGGCAGCTCAAGCAGCTCATGCAGCACGGTCACTCATAGGCGGGAACGAACGCGATGAAGAACAAGATTGTCCTGGCGTACTCCGGCGGGCTGGACACCTCGGTGCTGGTGCGGATCCTCTCCGACGACTACGGCTACGGCGTCATCTGCTGCCACGCCGACGTGGGCGAGGCGCGCGACCCGGAGAAGATCACCTCCAAGGCGATGAAGGCGGGCGCGATCGCGGTGGAGCTCGCGCCGGCGCAGGAGGAGTTCGCGAAGGACTTCTGCTTCCCGGCGCTGCAGGCGAACGCGCTCTACGAGGGCGTCTACCCGCTCTCCGCGGCGCTCTCCCGCCCGCTGATCGCCAAGCACCTGGTGGCCGCCGCCCGGAAGCACGGCGCCACCGCGGTGGCCCACGGCTCCACCGGCAAGGGGAACGACCAGGTGCGCTTCGACCTGGCGGTGAAGGGCCTGGCGCCGGACCTGAAGATCATCGCCCCCCAGCGCGAGCGGAACATCTCGCGCGACGAGGCCATCGAGTACGCGCAGAAGCACGGCATCGAGGTGCCGGCCAGCAAGAAGAACCCGTTCTCCGTCGACGAGAACCTCTGGGGCCGCAGCATCGAGGGCGGCGTGCTGGAGCAGCCGGACCAGGAGCCGCCGGAGGAGGCGTTCGCCTGGACCAAGAGCTGGCAGGACGCGCCCGCCAAGCCGACCTACCTCAAGATCGGCTTCGAGAAGGGCCTGCCGGTCTCCGTCAACGGCGAGCCGAACGGCCCGGCGGCGCTGATCAAGAAGGTCGCCGCCGTCGCCGCCGAGAACGGGGTGGGCCGGATCGACCTGATGGAGAACCGCTTCGTGGGCATCAAGAGCCGCGAGGTCTACGAGTGCCCGGCGGCGGTGGTGCTGATCGCCGCGCACCAGGACCTGGAGCGGTTCACCACCCTGGGGATGAGCCACCAGGTGAAGCGGACGCTGGACCAGAAGTACGCGGAGCTCATCTACCAGGGCTTCTGGTACTCGCCGTACCGCGACGCGCTCCAGGCCTTCAACGACAGCCACAACCAGACCGTCACCGGCGAGGTGACCGTGAAGCTCTTCAAGGGGAGCTGCGCGGTGGTGGGGCGGACCTCGCCCTTCGGCATCTACAACCACGCGCTCTCCACCTACGGCAAGGAGGACCAGTTCGACCACCGCGCCGCGGAGGGCTTCATCAAGCTGGTGGGCCTGCAGCTGTACGAGCACTCCCGCATCCACCGGAAGGGCTGACCCGAGTGACGCACTTCCTGACCCTCGCGGACCTCCCGCTCGCCGCGCACGAGAAGATCTTCGACCGCGCCGTGGCGCTGAAGGCGCGGCGCAAGCGCGGCGAGCGCGACACCACCCTCGCCGGCCGAACGCTGGTGCTGATCTTCGAGAAGGCCTCCACCCGCACGCGCCTGTCGTTCGAGGCGGCCATCGGCCAGCTCGGCGGGCAGGCCATCACCCTCTCCACCTCCGACAGCCAGCTCTCCCGCGGCGAGAGCTGGGCGGACACCGCGCGCGTGGTCTCCGGCTACGCGGACGCGGTGATGATCCGCACCTTCGCGGACGCGCGGCTGCAGGAGTTCGCCAAGCACTCCAAGGTGCCGGTGATCAACGGGCTCACCGACGGCGGGCACCCGGTGCAGCTGCTCACGGACCTGTTCACCGTCCGGGAGCGGCTGGGCTCCATCGAAGGCCGCACCGTGGCGTGGGTCGGCGACGGCGCCAGCAACATGGCGCGCTCGTGGATCGAGGCGGCGAAGATCTTCGGCTTCGACCTGCGGATCTGCGCGCCCTCGGGCTACCGCCCGCCGCCTTCGGACCTGCACGAGCGCGTGAAGCTGGTGGAGGTCCCGCAGCAAGCGGTGGAGGGCGCGGACGTAGTCACCACCGACGTGTGGACCAGCATGGGCCAGGAGAAGGAGTCCGCGCAGCGGCGCCAGGACTTCGCCGAGTACACGGTGGACTCCGCGCTGATGGCGCAGGCCAAGCGGCTGGCCATCGTGTTGCATTGCCTCCCCGCCCACCGCGGCGAGGAGATCAGCTCCGAGGTGCTGGACGGCCCCCAGTCCGCCGCCTGGGACGAGGCCGAGAACCGGATGCACGTGCAGAAGGCGCTGCTCGAGAAGCTGATCCTTGCCCCGGCGACCTGACATCAAGCGGGTGCTGGTGATCGGCTCCGGGCCCATCGTCATCGGCCAGGCCTGCGAGTTCGACTACTCGGGCACGCAGGCCATCAAGGCGCTGCGGGAGGAGGGCGTGGAGGTCGTCCTCCTCAACTCCAACCCGGCCACCGTGATGACCGACCCGGACCTCGCCCACCGCACCTACCTGGAGCCGATCACGGTGGAGGCGGCGGAGCGGATCATCGCCCAGGAGAAGCCGGACTCGCTCCTCCCCACCATGGGCGGGCAGACCGCGCTGAACCTGGCCAAGGCGCTCGCCGAGCAGGGCATCCTCGACAGGTACGGCGTGCGGCTGATCGGCGCCTCGCTGGAGGCGATCAACAAGGCCGAGGACCGGCTCCTCTTCAAGGCGGCGATGCAGAAGATCGGCGTCCCGCTGCCGAAGTCCGGCTACGCGCGCTCGCTGGAGGAGGCGATGGCGCTCTCCTCCGAGATCGGCTTCCCCGCCATCATCCGCCCCAGCTTCACCCTGGGCGGCACCGGCGGCGGCATCGCCTACAACCGCGAGGAGTACGAGCAGATCTGCCGCGCCGGCCTGTTCGCCTCCCCCACCTCCACCATCCTCTGCGAGGAGTCGGTGCTGGGGTGGAAGGAGATCGAGCTGGAGGTGGTGCGGGACGTCCGCGACAACGTGATCATCATCTGCTCCATCGAAAACCTGGACCCCATGGGCGTGCACACCGGGGACTCGATCACCGTGGCGCCCGTGCAGACGCTGACGGACAAGGAGTACCAGCGGCTCCGGCAGGCGGCCATCGCCATCATCCGCGAGATCGGCGTGGACACCGGCGGCTCCAACATCCAGTTCGGGATCAACCCGGCCGACGGGCGGATGGTGGTGATCGAGATGAACCCGCGCGTGTCCCGCTCCTCCGCGCTGGCGTCCAAGGCCACCGGCTACCCCATCGCCAAGATCGCCGCGAAGCTGGCGCTGGGCTACACGCTGGACGAGCTGCGCAACGACATCACCCGCGACACGCCGGCCTGTTTCGAGCCGACCATCGACTACGTGGTGGTGAAGATCCCCCGCTTCAACTTCGAGAAGTTCCCGCACGCGGACCGCACGCTCACCACCGCCATGCGCTCGGTGGGCGAGGCCATGGCCATCGGCCGCACCTTCCCCGAGGCGTACCTCAAGGCGCTGCGGTCGATGGAGTCGGGCCGGCTGCCCATGGATCCGCCGCCCCCCGGCGCGCCGCTCAAGGAGGGCCTCCGCGTCCCGCGCCCCGAGCGCCCCGCGTTCCTCTTCCAGGCCTTCCGCGAGGGGATGACGGTGGAGGAGGTGAACCAGCTCTCCGCCATCGACCCGTGGTTCCTCCGCGCCATCCAGTCGCTGGTGCGCGAGGAGCAGGCGCTGCGGAAGACGACGCTGGACGCTCTGAAACCCGAGGAGCTCCACCGGGTGAAGGCGCTGGGCTTCTCCGACCGCCAGCTCGCCGCGTTCTTCGCCACCACCGAGGACGCGGTGCGCGCGCGCCGCTGGAAGGCCGGCGTCCGCCCCGTCTACAAGCGGGTGGACACCTGCGCCGCCGAGTTCGAGGCGTACACACCCTACCTCTACTCGACCTACGAGGAGGAGGACGAGGCGCCGCCGGACGAGCGGAAGAAGGTGCTCATCCTCGGCTCCGGGCCCATCCGCATCGGCCAGGGCATCGAGTTCGACTACTGCTGCGTGCACGCCGCGCTCGCGCTCCGGGAGGCGGGCTACGAGACGGTGATGCTCAACTGCAACCCGGAGACGGTCTCCACCGACTACGACACCTCCGACCGGCTGTACTTCGAGCCTTTGACGATTGAGGACGTGCTGGAGGTGGCGGAGCGCGAGAAGCCCATGGGCGCCATCGTCCAGTTCGGCGGGCAGACCCCGCTGCGGCTGTCGGTGGCGCTGGAGAAGGCGGGGCTGCCCATCCTGGGCACGTCGCCCGACGCCATCGACCGCGCCGAGGACCGCGAGCGCTTCTCCAAGCTGATCGAGGGGCTGAAGCTGAACCAGCCGGAGAACGGCGTGGCGCGCTCACCCAAGGAGGCGTTCGAAGTGGCCGCGCGCATCGGCTACCCGGTGATGGTGCGGCCCTCGTACGTGCTGGGCGGGCGGGCGATGGAGGTGGTGCACGACGGCGCGGACCTGGAGCGCTACATGCGCGAGGCGGTCAACGCGTCGCCCGAGCACCCGGTGCTGATCGACCGCTTCCTCAAGGACGCCACCGAAGTGGACCTGGACCTGGTGGTGGACCGGACCGGCCGCGCGGTGGTGGGCGGCGTGCTGGAGCACATCGAGGAGGCGGGCGTCCACTCCGGCGACGCGGCGTGCACCCTGCCCCCGCACTCGCTCTCACCGGACCTGGTGGAGCGGATGAAGGACCAGGCCGGCGCCCTCGCCCGCGAGCTCGGCGTCGTCGGCTTGATGAACGTGCAGTTCGCCATCCAGGGGAAGGCCATCTTCGTGCTGGAGGTGAACCCGCGCGCCTCGCGCACCGTGCCGTTCATCTCCAAGGCCACCGGCGTGGCGCTGGCGAAGATCGCCGCGCTGTGCATGGTGGGCAAGACGCTGGAGGAGCTGGGCGCCACCGCCGAGCCGCAGCCGCGCCACGCCGCGGTGAAGGAGTCCGTCTTCCCCTTCGCGCGCTTCGCCAACGTGGACACCATCCTGGGGCCGGAGATGAAGTCCACCGGCGAGGTGATGGGCCTGGCGCCGGACTTCGCCTCCGCCTTCGCCAAGAGCCAGCTGGCGGCGGGCACCCGGCTCCCGAAGGCGGGCAAGGTGTTCCTCTCCGTGAAGGACGAGGACAAGCCGGCGGTGGTGGACCTGGCGCGGCGGCTGCGCGCCATGGGCTTCACCCTGGCCACCACGGCCGGCACCGGCCGCTACCTGGAGCAGAAGGGCATCGCCACCGAGCGCCTCCTCAAGGTGATCGAGGGGCGGCCGCACGTGGTGGACAAGATCGTGGACGGCGAGATCGCCCTCGTCATCAACACCACCACCGGCAAGCAGGAGATCGCCGACAGCTTCTCCATCCGGCGCGAGTCGCTGATGCACGCAGTGCCGTACTTCACCACCGTGCAGGCGGCGCGGATGGCCGTCTCCGCCATGGAGGCGATGCGCAGAGATCCACTCGTGTACCGGGCGCTTCAGGATTACCTTCGCCCGGTCTGAAGAAGGAGGTCGGGGTTCGATGAAAGGCGCGCTGATCGCTGTGGGAGTGGCGGTGGTGCTGGTCGGCCTGTGGGCCATCTCCGCCAACAACTCGCTGGTGAAGCTGGACCAGGGCGTGAAGCAGTCCTGGAGCCAGGTGGAGAACGTCTACCAGCGGCGGATGGACCTCATCCCCAACCTGGTGGAGACGGTGAAGGGCGTCGCCAACTTCGAGAAGGAGACCTACGCCGAGGTGGCCAACGCCCGCGCCCGCGCCACCTCCATCAACATCAACGCCGACCTGCTCAACGACCCGGCGAAGTTCCAGCAGTTCGAGCAGATGCAGAACCAGCTCGGCTCGTCGCTGGGGCGGCTTTTGGTGGCCTCCGAGCGCTACCCGGAGCTGAAGGCCAACCAGAGCTTCGAGGGCCTCCAGGCGGAGCTGGCGGGGACGGAGAACCGGATCTCGGTGGAGCGGCGGCGGTTCAACGAGGCGGTGGGCGAGTACAACGTCGCCGTGAACAGCTTCCCCACGCGGATCATGTCCGGGATGCTGGGGTTCAAGGAGAAGCCGTACTTCACCGCCACGCAGGGCGCGTCCGAGGCGCCCAAGGTGCGCTTCTGATGAAGACTCGACGAGCGATCGCCCTGGTGGCGGCGCTGGCGCCCGCGCTGGCGCTGGCCTTCACCATCCCTCCCGCGCCCTCGCGCTTCCTCTACGACGGCGCCAGCATCCTCAACGGCTCCGAGCGGCAGCAGATCGAGAGCCGGCTGATGCAGCTCAACCAGCAGGGCCAGCAGATCGGCGTCTGCATCCTGCCCAGCCTGGACGGCGAGAGCATCGAGGACGCCAGCCTCCGCATCGCCGAGACGTGGAAGCCCGGCTTCCGGCGGGAGGACAACGGCGTGCTGATCGCCGTCTTCATCAACGACCGGAAGATGCGCATCGAGGTGGGGTACGGGCTGGAGAGCCGGATCCCGGACTCGGTGGCGCGGCGGATCGTGATGGAGGAGATGCGGCCCGCCTTCCGTCGAGGCGACTACTCGGGCGGCATCATCAGCGCCATCGAGTCCGTCTCGCAGGCCGCGCTGGGGCAGAGCTACTCGCGGCGCAACACGGGGACGTATGCGTTTCCCGGCGGGTACCACTTCGGCTCGGACCAGGTGGGCAGCGCGGGCTCGGGCGCCTTCAGCTGCTGCTGCTTCCTGCTGGTGGCGTTCGTCATCCTCCGCGCCATCCTCCGCGGCATCTTCCGGCCGCGCTTCTACGGCTTCGGGAACCAGGCGGTGTACCGGCCGGCGGTGCCGTGGTGGGGTTGGTTCCTCTTCGGCAACGCCATGAGCTCCGGCCACCATCACCACCACCACCGCTCCGGCTGGTCGTGGGGGAGTGGCGGCGGCGGGAGCAGCTGGGGCGGCGGCGGCGGCGGAAGCTTCGGCGGTGGCTCGTTCGGAGGCGGCGGCGCCTCGGGGAGCTGGTGATGCGCAAGTCAGCGGCGATAGTGGTCATGGTGCTGGGCGTGGCAGGGCTGGCCTCCGGCGGCGTCTCGCTGCTGCGCCACCTGCTGGCCTCCGAGCACTCCTGGGCGGACGTCCAGATCTCCAGCCAGATGGTGCAGATGGTCGCCGGCGCGGTGGTGGCGCTGGCCGGCCTCGTCTTCTACGGGCGCGCCGCGGCGGCGGAGCGCGACAAGCCGGGCACCTTCCTCACCTCGGCGGAGGACGGCCAGGTGGTGCAGGCGATCGAGGCGTTCGAGAAGCGGACCTCGGGCGAGCTGCGCGTCCACCTGCAGAACAAGGTCGAGGGCGAGGACCTGATGGCGGTGGCCAAGCGCACCTTCGACAAGCTGGGGCTCACCGCGACGCGAGAGCGCAACGGGGTCCTCTTCTTCGTGGCGGTGAAGGAGCGGAGGTTCGCCGTGCTCGGGGACCAGGGCATCGACCAGAAGGTCCCGGCGGGCTTCTGGGACAACGTCGTCGCCGCGGTGGGCGAACGGTTCAAGCAGGCGAAGTTCGGCGAGGGCCTGGTGGAGGGGATCAAGATGGCCGGCGAGCAGCTCGCGGCGCACTTCCCGCCGCGGGCCGACGACGTCAACGAGCTCCCCAACCAGATCTCGCGGGGGACCTAGTAGCCTCCGAGCGGCCCGATCTCGGTCGAGACGTTCCCGAAGAGAACGACGGCTCCTTCCGAGAGCGTCATCCCGCGCGTCCCGGTGGGGACCTGCACCAGCCCGACCCTCGTCCCGTTGCGGCTGCCGAGGTCGACCACCTCCAGGCCGTTCGCCCGGACGGACAGCATCGCGTGGCGCCTGGAGACCGTGTCCGCCCCGAGCCGGGCCGCGTCGATCCGGAGATCGGCGTCCGAATCCCGGCCGACGACGTACGAGTGCCCGGGCCGCAGCCCCACCGCCTCGTTCGCGTCGATGAATCGGACGTACCAGGCCACCGCGCCTGGAGCCGACTCCGTCAGCCCCGCCCGGGAGACGATCCACCGGAAGGACATCTTCGGCACCGAATCGCTCCCCGAGCCGGTGCCGGTGGCGGTCGAGGTCTTCGGCTCGAGGTCGCGGAGCGCCGGGCGCTCGGCGGTGACCCGAGGCCGGGGCTTCGGGTCTCGCGCCAGGGACGGCAGGCGCTCGAGCTCCGCGCTCGCCTCGCCGGCGGACCGGAAGCCGTGCCCGTTCCTCCGCGCGACCAGCCGCTCGAGGAGGGCGATCATCTCCTCGCTGGCGTTGACGTAGCGCCGCAGGTCGACCTTCAGGTCGTTGGTCAGCAGCTCCGCGGGCGAGCGCCGCGAGAGGAGCCGCGCCAGGGTCATGCCCAGCGCGTAGAGGTCGCTGCGCTCGTCCGCGGCCCTCACGAACTGCTCCGGCGGCATGTAGCCCGGCGTTCCGGCGATGCTCGAGCCGGCGCTGGCCGGGCGCTGGAGGTCGCGCGCCGAGCCGAAGTCCACGAGCGAGAACCGCTGGTCCGGGCCGCCGATGATGTTGGCGGGCTTGACGTCGCGGTGGATCAGCTTGGGAGAGAGCGCGTGCAGGTGACCGAGGATCTCCAGCACGTCCCTGGCGATCCGGCGGGCCTCCGCCTCGTCGTAGCGGTGGTGCGTGAGCCGTTGCTCGAGGTCCTCGCCGTCCACGAAGGTCTGGGCGAGGTACAGCCGGAGCTCCGGCCCCTCGCCGTCCTCGAACCAGTCGACGAACCTCGGGATGCGCGGGTGCTCCAGCTGCCGGAGGAGATCCGCCTCGCGCTCGAAGAGCTGGATCGACTTGATCTCCGGCACCACGGCGAACGCGAGCTCCTTGAGGGCGACCTTGCCGCTCGGGCCGATGGCCCGGTACACGCGGCCCCTCGGGGACACGTGCATCGTCTCCTGGACGCGGTACCCCTTCGTCTCGATGAGCGCGTCGCACTTGCGGCACCGCCAGCGGCTCCTGGGCAACGCGCCGCAGCTCACGCAGATGGTGGTCCGGCTCGTCTTGGAGCTCTGGCTGGCCATGGTCGCGGCGGCCCTCAGGTGGACCGCGGCTCGGTCGCGGTGAACATCGCCACCGTGCCGTGCACCTCGACCTCGTGGCGCGCGAAGCGCTCGGCCAGCGCCGACTCCAGCGCTTCCACCGCGTCGCGGACGTTCCCCATGATCCCGCGCGCGTTGTACGCCCGCATCAGCGCCCGCCCCCCCAGGTTGTGCCTCACCCCGGCGCCGAGGATGGTGGCGCCGAAGACGACCGCGCCGGGCGCGAGGTGGGGGCGGACGTGGTCGAACACCACCGCCTTGCTCGCGAGATCGCCGGGCAGGCAGTGCAGCAGGTACGTCAGGCCCACCGATTCGAAGCCGCCGCCGTTTACCTGGAACGGGGCCAGCACGTCGGCGCGGTGGGTGGTAGGCCGGTACCGCGCGATCCGCCGCGCCGCGTACTCCAGCGAGAACGGGCTGAGGTCCACCAGCGCGATGACCGGCTCCGGGGTGGGGAACCGGACCTTGTCGAGGTAGTACCCGGTGCCTACCCCCACGTCCATGTGCCGGCCGGTGACGTGCCGCTGGTACAGCTCGAGGAGCTTCGGAGTGGGGCACCGCCACATCAGGCGGTTGCTCACCCCCAGGACGAACCAGTCGTACATCTTCAGGGAGCGCGGCGAGTACGCCGCGGCGCTCGGGGTGATCGCGAGCTCCGTCATGGTGGCGTGGCCGGATCCGGCGAAGGCGGAGACGGGGTCTCCTCCTTCGGCTCCTGGGGGTGCTCCGGCTCGGGCGGCGGGGCCGGTGTCTCGGTGGGTGGTGGGGCGGCCGGCGGCGGTGGCTTGACCTCGGTGGGCGGTGGGCTCGGAGGTGGCGCCACGGGTGGCGGCGGCGGCGCGGCGGGCGTGGACACCACCGGCAGCGCGCCGACCAGCGGGTGCGCGGACTTCGCCGCGGCGCGGAGCTGCTCGATCTCCAGGTCGAGCTGCGCCTGCGCGGCGCGGGTGAGCAGCGGCTCCAGGAGGTTGAAGATCGGCCCCTGGTAGATGGTGTGGACGGCCGCGGTCAGCAGCGTCCGCCCGTTGCCCATGTCCTTGAGCACGTACTCCAGCCGCTGGCTGAAGGGCGGGTGCGAGCAGACGCGCTGGAGCAGCACGCGCTTGTCGGCCTCCACCACGCGGACCTCCTCCTCCACCTCCATCCGCTCCGGCGAGTCCAGCACCACCCGCGAGCGCGCGCCGGTGCGCAGCGTGGGGTCGCCCACCGGCGTGATCTCCTCCACCCCCAGCAGCCACTGCTTGCGCAGCGGAGGCTGGACGAGGAGCGGGAAGATCGCCGACGCCGGTTGGTCCAGCTCCACCGCCGCGGTGGCGTGCCCGCGCCCGTCGCGCGCGCCCACGGCCACCAGCGCCAGCACCGCCGCCACCGCGCTCACGCCCAGGATCGACAGCAGCCACTTCATCGCGCGGCCCTCACATCGACGCGTCCTGGACGATCATCCAGGACCCACCCCTGAGCTGGAGCGAGAGCAGCGTGAGCCCGGACGCGTCGCCGCCGGCCGCCGGCGCCCGGTGGAGCATCCACTTCGCCGCCACCGTCACCGCCTTGCCGCCCTCGGCCACCCGCGCGTCGAGGAACTCGAACGACAGCGTCCCCATGATCTCCTTCGACGTGTACTTCTTCTTGTACCCCGCCAGCACCTCGGCCTTGCCGCGCCGCACCCCGCTGGGCGAGAGGAAGATCGCGTCCTCCGCGTAGATGGCGCAGAACGCCTCCAGGTCGCCGCGGTTCCAGTCCGCCGACTGCTTCTCCAGCGCCGCCACGGCCGCCTTCGCCACCGGGTCGGTGAACGGGGGCGCCCCGGCGGCGGCCATCAACGTCATCATCCAGAGAACCATGCTCAAAAGATGCACTCACCGGACGGTCGGCGCCAGGACCACCACGGAGTACCCCACCGCCTCCGCCCCTGCGTCGTTGACGTAGGAGTGGCGCTGGTCCCCGCGGAAGGACACCACGTCGCCCGGGCGCAGCCGCCACTGCTCGCCCCCCGCCACCAGGAGGATCTCCCCCGACTCGCAGGCCAGGTACTCGCGGGTGCCGGGCGTGTGCGGGGTGCCGACCATCCGCCCGCGGGCCGGGAGCTGGAGCCGGTCCATCTCCAGCCCGGGGATGGGGTCCGGCACCAGCGAGCGCACCGTCACGTCCCCGCGCTTCCGCGTGGGCAGCCCTTCGCGCGGGTAGATCTGCGCCGAGGTGCGCGGCCGGGAGATCAGCTCCTCGATGCTGACCTGCAGCGCGGTCGCCACCCGGTGCAGCACCGAGAGCGTGGGGTTGGCCCCGCCCGTCTCCAGGTTCGCCCAGGTGGCGCGCGGCAGGCCGGACGCCTTCGCCATCTGCTGCTGCGTCAAGCCGCGCATGTCGCGCAACTGCTTGATGTTGCGGGCCAGGTGGGATGCCAGCTCCTCGCTCATGCCCCACAGAGTAGCCCTTTGCCAATGCAATGGCGCGTTTGCCAATCCATGGACAGACCTCCCGTACCATCCGCGTAAGGAGAGGGAACCATGGACCTGAAGGGAACTTCCGCGCTGGTCACCGGCGCGAGTCGTGGGTTGGGCGCGGCGCTGGTGCACGCGCTGGGCAAGGCGGGGGCGCGCGTGGTGGCGGTCGCCCGCTCGAAGGAGGCGCTGCAGGAGGTGGTGGCGCGCGCCCGCGCCGAGGGGGCGGAGGTGCACGCCCTGGTCGCGGACGTGGGCGACAAGCAGGCCACCTACGCCATCGCCGGCTCCGCCGCGGCGCTGGTGGGCCCGGTGGACCTGCTCGTCCACAACGCCAGCACGCTGGGGCCGACGCCGCTCCCGCTGCTCTTGGACACCGAGTGCGAGGACCTCCAGAAGGTGCTGGAGGTGAACGTCGTCGGGCCGTTCCGCCTCACCAAGGCGGTGGCCGGGTCCATGGCGGCGCGCGGGCGCGGCACGGTGGTGCACGTCACCTCCGACGCCGCGGTGAACGCGTACCCGACCTGGGGCGCCTACGGCGTCTCCAAGGCGGCGCTGGAGCACCTGGGGCGGACCTGGAACGCGGAGCTCGCCGAGCGCGGGGTGCGCTTCCTCACCGTCGACCCGGGGGAGATGGACACCCAGATGCACGCGGACGCGATGCCGGACGCGGACCGCGCGACGCTGGCGCGGCCCGGCGAGGTGGCGGCGAAGCTGGTCCGGCTGCTCCAGCAGGACCAGGCGCCCGCGAGGGTGGAGCTCGCTTCGTTCCAGGTGTCGCCGTGACCGTCCCTCAATCGACGCTCGAGGTGCCGGTGGCGCGCTGGCCGCGGGACAACCCGCTGGAGGAGCGGCTGCTGGCCGTCGACCCGCGCGGCGGGCGCTTCCAGGACCACCACGTGGGCGACCTGCCGAAGCTGCTCGCCCCGCGCGACCTGGTGGTGGTGAACGACGCCGCCACGCTGCCCGCCTCGCTGCTGGGGCGCACCGGCGCGGGGGACGCGGTGGAGCTGCGGCTGCTGGAGGCGCCGGTGGAGGGCCAGGCGCGCGCGGTCCTGTTCGGCGCCGGCGACTGGCGCACGCCCACCGAGCACCGCCCCGTGCCGCCGCGGCTGAAGGTGGGGGACCGGATCGCCATCGCGCCGGAGTCGGCGGACCCGGTGCTGGTCTCGGTGGCGTCGGTGGACCCGGAGCGGCCCCGCCTGCTCACCGTGCAGTTCGCGCCCACCGCCGAGCCGCTCTGGGCGGCGCTCTACCGCTGCGCCCGCGCGGTGCAGTACTCGTACGTGAAGGCGCCGCTGGAGCTGTGGCACGTGCAGACCGTCTACGCCGCGCGGCCGTGGGCGGTGGAGCCGCCGTCCGCGGGCCGGCCGCTGCGCTGGTCGCTGCTGGAGGCGATGCGCCAGAAGGGCGTGGCGCTGGCCACGCTCACCCACGGCGCCGGGCTGAGCAACACCGGCGATCCGGCGATCGACGCCGCGCTCCCGCTCCCCGAACGCTACGAGGTGCCGCGGGCCACGGTGGACGCGGTGGCGGCGGCGCGCGCGAGCGGCGGGCGCGTCATCGCGGTGGGCACCACGGTGGTGCGCGCGCTGGAGGGCTCCGCCTCGGACCACGGCGGCGAGCTGGTGGCGGGCGCCGGTGTGACCGCCTTCAAGCTGGGGCCGGGCACGCGCCGCCGCGTGGTGGACGGCGTCCTCACCGGGATGCACGAGCCCAGCTCCAGCCACTTCCAGCTCCTCCTGGCCTTCGCCGACGATGCCCTCCTGCGCCGCGCCCATGCTCACGCCCTGAGCCACGGCTACCTCTGGCACGAGTTCGGCGACAGTTGCCTGGTGTTGCCGCCGCGCCTCCGCGTCGCATAGCCCTCTCGGCGGAGAAGAAAGAAAATCCAGCGAAAACAAGTGACCTCCATCGCCCGATGATCACCTCAGACGCATTCGCGGGCTGGTCCTGCCCGATTGCCACTCCCCTGAGGTGATCACATGTTCGAAGTCTCCAAGGCGCTTCTCCGCATTCCTGCATCCACGCCCACCGCCACCGCGACCGCCACGGCGGGACCGGGCGGCACGGCCACCGCCACCGCCACGGCGGGACCGGGTGGAACGGCGACGGCCACCGCCACCGCCACCGGCCCCGGCGCGCACGCGAGCGCCTTCGCCGCCACCGCGGTGCCCGGCGGCGTCCAGGTCGCCGGCCCGCGCTGCTTCTGCCCGGAACCGCCCGTGCTCTGCCATCCCCGCGACGCGCTGCGGGAGACGCCGGACGGGAAGGTCCACACGCCGGGCGGCTACACCATCGAGGCCGGCGGCAACACCAACTGGAAGATCACCGGCCCTGACGGCAAGTCCACCTGCGTGGAGGGCGACCCGCACGTGAAGGAGAGCGACGGCGGGAAGTGGGACTTCAAGCGCAACTCCAGCTTCGTCCTGCCGGACGGCACCAACATCAACGTGCGCACGGCGCCGAGCGGGAACGGGATGACCGTCACCTCCGCCCTGGAGATCGTCAACGGCAACAACCGGGTGGAGATCGACGGCGTGAACGGCCACTGCCCGCAGCGGGGCCCGGTGCAGCACACCGGCCAGCAGTGGAACACCGCCGGCTGGGACCGCTTCACCATGGGCCACCAGACCGACGACTGGGCGTTCGGCGGCCGCGAGATCGTGGGCAGCGAGAAGGGCGGCGAGGTGCTCAAGGTGGGCAACCCGCTGTCGTCGGGCGGCCCGCGGCCGGGCATCCACCACATGTTCGACGACGTGCGGCGGATGCTGGACTGCGTGCCGCACTTCCGGCCGCCGCTCCCGGTGTGGAGCTGGCTGGCCTGAGGGCGGTCAGGGCGCCGGCTCGGCCGGCCGCGGCGGCACGAGGCGGAACTGCGACAGCAGCAGCAGGTCGTAGAGCGCCTTGAGCGCGCCGCCGATGACCAGCGGCCAGCCGAAGCTGGAGGCGGCCAGCAGCGCGCCGGTGAACAGCGGCGGCACCGCGGCGGCGAGGCTGCGGGGGACGTTGGTGAGGCTGGAGGCCGCGGCGCGTTCCGCCGGGGCCACCACCGCCATCACGTAGGCCTGGCGGGCGGGGACGTCCATCGAGGACAGCGCGGCGCGGAGCAGGAGCAGGGCCACCGCCACCCGCACGTCGGTGGCCAGCCCCGCGCCGATCAGGAACGCGTTGGCGGGCAGGTGCGTGAACACCATCGTCTGGATGTAGCCGACGCGCGCGGCGATCCGCCCGGAGACCAGCTGCGACGCGGCCGCCAGCAGCTGGACGGCGAAGAACAGCGTGCCGGCCTGGGCGGTGGTGATGCCGAAGCGCTGGTGCAGCCAGAGCACCAGCAGGGCCTGCACCACGAAGCCGCCGCCGAACGAGTCCAGGCTGAACAGCGCGGCCAGCTTGAGCACCATCCCGCGCGACGGGCCCGACAGGCCGGCCGGTGGCGCCGCCGTGGGGGAGGTGGTGGACCGGAGGCCCCGGTACAGCCCGGCGGTGACCAGCCCGATCGCCCCGTAGAGGACGAAGGCGATTCGCGCCCCGGCGAGGAAGGAGACGCGCCCAGAGCGGGCCAGCAGCTCCGGCACGCCGCCCGCCAGCGCGCCCACCGCGCCCGCCGCCGACCCGACGACGTTGTAGAGCGCGAACGTCCAGGCCCGCGAGCGCGCGGCGCTGGCGTCCGCCAGGGCGGCCTGCTCCAGCGGGAGGAACACGCTCACGTCTCCCGCGGACGGGTTGAGCGTGCCCACCACCGCCACCACCAGCAGCGGCCAGAAGCTCCGGAGCGACGCGAAGCCCAGCCCGGTGAGCGCCATCAGCCCGCAGGCGGCGAAGAAGAGCGACCGCCGCGAGAGCCGGAGCGCGCCCACGCCCACCGCGATGGTGAGCGCCGCCGATCCCAGCATGGTGGCGGTGGCCAGCGCGCCCACCGCGAACGGCTCCAGCCCCAGCGCCAGCAGGTACCCCGACAGGAGCACGCTCACCACGCCGTCCGCCAGCCCGCGCAGGCCACGGGTGACGAGGAGCCGCCATGCGTCCGCTTCCACGGGGTGGATCTTGCACGAGATCGACCTCCAGGACGCCGACTCACGGATCCGCGCGGACCACCAGGCCGCGGCGCTCGCGGAGGCGGGCGACGCCGAACCGGCTGAGGTGGGTCTTCCGGACGTCGAGCAGCGCCAGCTGCCCCAGCTTGCGGAGCTGGTTCACCGCTCCATCCGAGAGCGCGGTCTGCGTCAGGTAGAGCTGGGTGAGCCCGGACGGCAACCCTGATAGCCCGCCGTCGCTCAGGTGCGTGCCGGTGAGGTCCAGCCAGCGCAGCTCGGCCAGGTGCCCCAGCCTGGGCAACCCGGAGTCCGTCACCCGCGTGTACGCCAGCCCGAGCGCGGCCAGCTCCGGCAGCGCCGCCAGCGCGTCCATCCCCGGGTCGCCCACCGCGGTGGCGGAGAGGTCCAGCCGCTGCAGCCGCTCCAGCCGCCGGAGGGAGATCAACCCGGTGCTGCCGATCCGCGTCCCCGACAAGGTGAGATCCACCAGCGACCCGAGCGACGCCACCACCTCCGCCCCCTTGTCCCCGATGGGGTTCCCTCCCAGGTTCAGCGCCTTCAGCCGCTTCAACCCCACCAGCCACTTCAGCGCCGGCTCCTTCACCCCGGACTCGGCCAGGTCCAGCGAGCGCAGCGCCCGGAAGCCGAGCAGGAACTGCAGCTGCCCGTCCGACAGGTCCAGCTTGGAGAGGTCCAGCACCTCCATCCGACCGAGCCGGGTGAGCTGCCCCAGCCCCACCGTCGTCACCCGCGTCGAGGCGAGCGACAGCTCCCGCAGCGACGTGAGCCCCGCGAGCGCGTCCACCCCCGCGTCGCCCGCCCGCGTGCGCGGCGCCCTCAGCACGCGCAGCTTCGTCGCCCCGGCCAGCGCCTCCAGCGCCCGGTCGCCGACCGACGTGTCGCCGATCTCCAGCACCTCCAGCGCGGCCGCCTCGCCCAGCCGCGCCGCGCCCACGTCCGTCACCTGCGTCCCCGTCAGGTCCAGCCTCTGGAGCCTGGTGGACCGCGACAGCACCGCGAGCGCCGCATCCCCCACCCGCGTCCGCGCCGCGGAGAGCGACTCCAGGTACCCCAGCGCGTGCAGCGCCCGCAGCCCCGCGTCCGTCACCGCGGTGTCGTCCACCGCCACCGACGCCAGCGCCGGCAGGTCCGACAGCGCGGCCATCCCCTCGTCCGTAACCCCGGTCCGGCCCAGGTCGATCTCCGTCAGCTCCAGGCAATCGCGCAGGGCGCGCAGCCCCTCGTCCGTGACCACCGTCCCGGAGAGATCCAGCGCTCGCAGCCGGGCGCGGTCCGGGAGCGCCTCCAGCCCCGCGTCTCCCACGGCCGTGTCCGAGAGCCCCACCTCGCGCAGCTCCAGCAGCGGCGCCAGCGCGCGCACCGACGCGTCGGTGATGCCGGTGTGCCCCAGGTCCAGCACCTCCAGCCGGTCCAGCCGCCGCAGCAGCGTCACGCCCTGGTCGCTGGCCGCGGTGCCGTCCAGCCTCAGCTCGCGCAGCGGCCGCACCTCCGCCAGCGCCTCCAGCGCGTCGTTCCCCGCGCGCGTCCCGGAGAGGTCCAGCACCTTCAATCGCCGGGGGAGCGCGACGGCGATCACCCCCTTGTCCCCCACGCGCGTCCGCCGCAGCGAGAGCGACTCCAGCCTCGGCGCGGGCGCCAGCGCCTCCAGCCCCGCGTCCGTCACCCGCGTCTCGTCCAGCGCCAGCGCGCGCAACGACGCCACCGCCGAGAGCTGCGCCACCCCGGCGTCGCCGATGCGCGTGCGCGAGAGGTCCACCCGCTCCAGCGCGGGCAGCGCCGCCAGCGACCGCATCCCCGGATCCGCGATCTCCGTCCCGGACAGGTCCAGCACGCGGAGCTGCGCCTCACCCTCCAGCGCTTGGAGCCGCGCGCTCCCCACCCCGCTCACCCCGCCCAGGAACAACCCGGCCGGGTGCGCGCGCCGGACCCACGCCAGCACGGCGGAGAGCTGGTCCTCATCCAGGTCCGACCGGTCCGGCGCCACCCCGAACGGCGCCCCGTCCGGCAGCGACGGCGCCGACCCGTCCGGCGCCACCACCGTGCCCGCGGCGCGCCGGCCGCCGCCGGGCGTCAGCTCGTAGACCTGGAGCAACACCCCGCCCCGCGCGGCCGACCCCGGGGCGCCGGACGGCGGCGTCCCCGGCGATCGGCACGCCGAGCACAGCAGGGCGAGGCCGAGGAGCCCTCTACTGCCGGCACACCGGACGCGAGACGCTCGCCGCGGCGACCGCCGTGCCGGTGTGGCCCGGCTGGACGGCGCTGGACGGAGGCGTGGCGGGCGGCGTGGCATTGATGAAGCCCGTGTAGAGGAGGTGGTTGCTGGTGCAGTTCCCCGGGTTCTTCACGTGGTCCGGCGTGGAGTTGTCCACCAGCGCCGCCGCCACGTCGGCCGGGGTGGCGGTGGGGTGGGCCTCCAGGTAGAGCGCCGCGGACCCGGTCACGTGCGGCGTGGCCATCGACGTGCCGCTGATGGTGTTGGTGGCCAGGTCGCCCTCGTTCCAGTCGGAGGTGATCTGGTAGCCGGGGCCGAAGATGTCCACGCAGTTGCCGTAGTTGGAGAAGGACGCGCGCACGTCGCCGTCGGTGGTGGCGCCCACGGTGATCGCCACGTCCACCCGCGCCGGCGAGTCCAGGCAGGCGTCGGCGCTGTCGTTCCCCGCGGCGATGGCGTAGACGACGCCGGCCGCGATGGACTTCCGGACCGCGTCATCCAGCGCCGGGTCCGCCGGGCCGCCCAGGCTCATGTTGGCCACCGCCGGCCTGGCGCCGTTCTGCGTCACCCAGTCGATGCCGGCCACCACGCTCTCCGTGCTGCCGGAGCCCTTGCAGTCCAGCACCCGCACCGCGTGGAGCGAGACGTTCTTCGCCACGCCGTACACGGTGCCGCCCACCGTGCCCGCCACGTGCGTCCCGTGCCCGTGGCAGTCGATGCCGTTCTTCCCGTCGTTCTGCGCGTCGAACGCCACGTCCGCGCGCCCGCCGAAGTCCTGGTGGCTGATGCGGATGCCGGTGTCGATGATGTACGCGTGCACGCCCTTCCCGCTCGCGTTGTAGTTGTAGGTCTGGTCGAGCGGCAGGTCGCGCTGGTCGATCCGGTCGATGCCCCAGGTGGCCTTGGTCTCCGTGTCGCTGATCTGGATGACCTGGTTCTCCTGCACGTAGGCCACCTGCTCGTCGGAGGAGAGCGCCTTGGCCTGCGCCTCGGTGCCGGTCATCGAGAAGCCGCGGATGGCGGCCTGGAAGGTGCGCTTGGTGGCGCCGCCGTACTTGGCCACCAGCGAGTTGGCCTGCAGCGCGACCGCCTGGCCGGCGACGGCCTTGTCCGGCTCCTTGAGGACCACCACGTATTCGCCGGGGATCGGCTTGTCGACCTTCACGAAGCGGTCCGTCACCTGCCCGGCGGCGGTCGCCGGGTTCTTGCACTGCGGGCACGCGGTCAGCGCCGTGATCGACACTGCCGCGACAACGACAACGTAGAGACGCATCTGGGATCCCCTCTCCGTGAACGGCGGGCATGAGGCTACGGGCCCGTGGCGTTGTCAACGGTTCCAGAGATCACGTGTCTGGTCTGGCGCCCCGGAGGCGCCGGAGGTACGACGTTCCCCGTGCTCGTCTTCTCCACCTCCGCGGACGAGGTGCTGGGCGCCCGCGTCCGCGCCGCGGGCAACTTCCCCGCCGGCGAGGTGGAGCGGAAGCATTTCCCCGACGGCGAGGTCTACCAGCGCGTCGTCTCCCCGGTGCGCGGCGAGGACGTCGCCATCGTCGGCGGCACCTCCACCGACGGCGGGGCGATGGAGCTGTACGACCTCGCCTCCGGGCTGGTGGAGTGCGGCGCCCGCAGCCTCACCCTGGTCATCCCCTACTTCGGCTACGGCACCATGGAGCGCGCGGTGCGCCCCGGCGAGGTGGTCACCGCCAAGACGCGCGCCCGCCTGTTCTCCTCCATCCCGCCGCCCCCCATGGGGAGCCGGGTGGCGCTGCTGGACCTCCACTCGGAGGGCATCCCCTACTACTTCGAGGGGCGCATCCGCCCGGTCCACCTCTCCGGCCGCCCGGTCATCCTCGGGGCCATCCGCGAGCTGGCCGCCGGAGACTTCGTCCTCGCCTGCACCGACGCCGGCCGCGCCAAGTGGGTGCAGAACCTGGCCAACGAGGCCGGCGTCACCGCCTCCTTTGTGTTCAAGCGGCGCGAGCAAGGCGGCGCCCCCACCGTCACCGCGGTGAGCGCGCAGGTGCAGGGGCAGCACGTCATCATCTACGACGACATGATCCGCACCGGCTCCTCGCTGATCAACGCGGCGGAGGCGTACCGGCGCTCGGGGGCGAGGAAGATCTCCGTGGTGGCCACCCACGGCGTGCTCCCCGGCGACGCGCTGTCGCGGCTGAGCGCCTCGGGGCTGTTCTCCGCGGTGGTGTGCACCGACAGCCACCCGCGCGCGCTGGAGCTGGAGGGCGAGCTCCTGGCGGTGCGCTCGGTGGCGCCGGTGCTGGCGGAGTTCCTCTCCGTGCCGCCTTAAGGGACGAAGGTCACGTTCGTGGAGATGTTGAAGTTGCCGGCGGCGCTGGCGGTGATCCGCTTCTGCTCCGGCACGGTGGAGGTCAGCCGCGCGGTGACCACGCCGCTGGCGTTGGTGTACCCGCTGGCGGACGGGGACCAGTGATCGGTGCCGTTGGACGAGTAGAAGGTGACCAGGGTGTTGGGCACCAGGTTCCCGAAGTCGTCGCGCGCGGTGAGCGTGGCCGTCGCGTAGGCGATGCCGTCCGCCCTCACCGTGGTGGGGAGGACCGTGAAGTCGCTCTGGTAGACGTAGGGGTCGCCCGGCGTGAAGGTCACCAGGGTGGTGAGGGAGAGCGCCCCCGTGGTGGCGGTGATCGTCTTCTTCTCCGCCACGTAGGAGTTGAGCCGGACCTGGAAGTTGCCCGAGCCGTCGGTGAGGCCGGAGGGGATGAACGGGTCGAAGTAGTTCTCCGACCCGGTGGCGGTGATCGACACCGGCGCGTTCCACACCGGGTTGCCCAGCGCGTCCTTGATGGTGGCGGTGATCAGCGTGGTGTTGAAGCCCACCGGCATCGGGTTCGGGGTGGCGCTCACCGAGGAGCGCGCGGCGTTGGGCGGCCCGGCGTCGAACGACACCAGCACCTGCTGGGTGAGCCCGGCGGCGCTGGCGCTCACCACCTTCAGCTCCGCCTTCGGGGAGCGCAGGGTGGCGCTGAAGGCGCCGTCCACATCGGTGGTGCCGGTGGTGGCGGAGAAGGTGTTCGAGCTGCCGCTGGACGTGAGCTGCACGAACAGGCCCGGGCACGGGTTGCCGTTGGTGTCGCGGAACCACGCGGTGATGGTGGTGGTGGAGACGCCGTCCGCCGGCACGTGGTCCGGAGTGGCGCTCATCTGAGAGCTGTTCGCCACCGGCGGGCCCGGGTTGAACACCATGAAGTTGGTGAGCTGGAACGCCCCCGCATTGACGGTCGCAGTCACCGCCTTTGTCTCCGCCGCGGGCGACGACAGCCGAGACTTGAACTCGCCGAGCGAGTTGGTGTTGCCCGTGGCGCTCGGCGAGAAGGTGTTGAACGAGCCGCTGGCGGTCAGCTGGACTGGGACATTCTGGGTCGGGTTACCCGTCCCGTCCTTCACCGTGACCGTGATCAGCCCGGAGGCGGTGCCGTCCGCCAGGATGGGCGACTCCACGTCCATCCTCGAGTTCCCGTTGGTGGGGGTGCCTTGCCCGAACCTCACCGACGTGGAGAGGTTCACCCCCGCCGCCTGGGCGGTGACGGTCTTGGTCTCCGCCACCGTGGACGACAGCTGCACGCGCGCCACGCCGTCCACGCTGGTGGTGACGTCGGGCGGGTTGGGGCTGAAGGTGTTGGCGCTGCCGGTGGCGCTGAAGGTGACCGGCAGGTTGCCCACCGGGTTGCCGTTGGCGTCGCGCGCCAGCACGGTGAGCGTGGTCCTCGTCGTCCCGTCCGCCGGCAGCGCCGTGGGGTTGGCGGTGAGCGACGACATGGCCTGCGACGCGCCGCCGGCGATGAACACCAGCGGCCGGGTCATCACGAACAGGCTGCCCACGGTGGCGACCACCGTCTTCGACTCCGCCCGCGTGGAGGAGAGCCGCGTCTTCGCCACGCCCTGCGCGTCGGTGCTCACCGCGCCCGCGGGGGTGAAGGTGTTGTTCGAGCCGGTGGAGGTGAACGCCACCGGGTAGCCGGTGACGATGTTGGAGAACTGGTCCTTCAATGTGACGGTCATCGCCGCGGAGTCGACCCCGTCGGCCAGGACGGCCGTGGGCGGGAACGGGTTGGCCACCAGCGTGGAGGTGCTCGGGTCCGGCCGGCCGGCGATGAAGGTGAGCCCGGTGGTGAGGGTGAAGGTGCTGACCGCCACGGTGACGGTCTTCGGCTCGGCGATGGTGGACCGGAGCGCCACCTGGAACGTCCCGTCCGTCCCCGTGTAGCCGGCGCCCGACACCGGGATGAACCCGTTGGCGGTGCCGTCGCAGGTCATCGTCACGCCGACGCCCGGCAGCAGGTGGTTCTGCGAGTCCCGCACCGTCACCCGGATGGTGACCGTGGTGTTGCCGTCCGCGACCACCGTGGTGTCGGGGAGCACCAGCAGCGTGGTGTGGGTCTTGTCCGGCGGCCCGTTGTTGGTCGGCCCGCCGTCGGGGAGGCCGCCGTCGCAGCAGGGCTGGCCGCCGTCGGGGGGCTCCTGGATGATCAGCAAGCCGCCGCAGCCGGCGGTGAGCGCCGCCGCGAGCGCGAGCGCGCCCGACGCCACGGCGAGCGCGATGGGGAGCCTGGCCTTCAAGACGACCTCCGGGATGGGCGGCCGCGCGCATCCTACCCCGGTGCGTCAGGGAGCGCGCGCGACCGGGGCCAGGCGCGCCAGGCGGGGCGAGTACCAGAGGAACCACACCCAGATCGCCAGCACTACCACCGCCGACACCACCGGCGGCAGGTCGGGCCGGGCGAGCAGCAGGTCGTAGCCGCCGTGGGCGACGATGGAGATCGCCAGGCCGATGGGGAGCGCCAGGCGCTTCTTCTTCAGGATGGTCAGCGACAGCCCCAGGCCCCACGGCGCCGCGAGCAGCGCGTGGCTGATGGGGCCGGTGACCGCCTTGCCCAGCGCGATGAGCAGATCGAAGTCGCCGTGCGACAGCAGCCACCACATCTCCGCGGTGGCGAACCCCAGCGCCGAGCACGCCGCGTAGACGATCCCGTCGAACACCTCGTCGAAGTGGGACGACCCGAGCGCGATGGGGAGCACCGCCAACAGCTTGGACGCCTCCTCCACCGCGCCCACCTGCAGGGCGCCCTTCATCGCCGGGACGATGCCGGACTGGAGTAGGTCCCAGCTCGTCTCCGCGCCGGCCGCGGTGGCGAACGCGTAGCCCAGCAGCGAGAGCAGGATGGCCACCGCGCCGCCGGCCACGGCCGCCACCATCGTCCACGGCGGCTCCGGCCGGGCGCGGTCCTTCCAGCGGAAGTAGAGGAGCCAGCCGGCCGCGGAGATCACCGCCACCGCCATGGCCAGGGCCTCCACCGGGCTTCCCATGGCCGGAGTATGGGCCGACTTGGGGCCGTTCCGTCCACCGCGCCAACCCTCCGTGCTGCCCCAGGGGGCGGGCGGGCCATCAACTCAAGTTGAGTGTCCGGGCGGTTCGGCCTCCGTACCCTGCTCCTGACGCCAATGCGACACACCATCAAGCAGGGAGAGTCGATCGAGAGCATCGCGCACGCTGCGGGGCATCTCTGGGAGACGCTGTGGAACCACCCGGAGAACGAGAGCCTCCGGGCGAAGCGGAAAAGCCCGCACGTGCTTCACCCCGGTGACGTGGTGTTCGTCCCGCGGCTGGAGACGAAGACCGAGGTGGTGGCGGCGGGCTGCTCGCACAAGTTCAAGCGTCTCGGCACGCAGTCCTGGATCGAGCTCCGCTTCCTGGTCGACGGCAAGCCCAGGACGAACGCGGGGTACACGTTGGAGGTCGACGGCCAAGCGCGCGCCGGTAGCACGGACGAGGACGGGCGCCTGCGGGAGTCAGTCCACCCGCTGGCGCAACGCGCCGAGATCCGCTTCGCCCACCCGCAGCGGCTGGACAGGCCGGAGGTCTACGTCCTCGAGCTGCGACACCTGGACCCGTCCTCGGAAATCTCCGGCGCCCAGGGGCGGCTGCACATGTTGGGGTACGGGGTCGGCGCTTCGGACGGTCAGATGAACGCCGCGACCCGTGAGTCGCTACGGGCGTTCCAGCGCGACCACGCCCTCGACGAGACGGGTGAGTTGGACGGCGCCACGCAGGCCCGGCTCTCCGAATACACCGGCGGTTGACGCGCACGTGGCCCACGACCTGTACAACTTCATCTGGGTGACCAAGCCCGTTTCGCCACCGGTCGCGCTGTCCGTCGGGATGTGGACCATGAACACGGTGGCCCTCCAGAGCCCGGTCGAGGCGGTGATCGTCTTCCCGGCGCTCATGACCCCACTGGTGTACGTCACCGGCCAGGAGCACGAGGACGGGTGGCTGGAGCTGTTGATCGCCACCCGCAAACCCGAACTCAGACCCGAGTCAGTGAACCTCCACCTCAAGATCGCGAGCGGCCTCGACCCGGCGAAGAAATACTCCCACGAGCTGCTCTTTCCGCAAGCGCGCGGCAATATCGAGGTGAAGTCGCTGGGTGAAGTCCCGATGAACGGAGAGGCGATCGTCCAGACCCACTCCCGGTTCCGCGGCGTCCTCCACCACTCCTTCGTCTCGGCCCTCTTCCGTGCGGCGTGCATGCA
The DNA here is from genome assembly GCA_035637895.1 of Myxococcaceae bacterium. Taxonomy (GTDB): domain Bacteria; phylum Myxococcota; class Myxococcia; order Myxococcales; family Myxococcaceae; genus DASRBA01. The sequence goes on along the minus strand of DASRBA010000036.1, from coordinate 12,493 downwards.
GCTTCACCAAGTCCGGGTGCGATTCAGCGCGGTCGTGCCGGCGCGCGCGGCGAAGGACCCCTGCAGCCACTTTGAACAGAGGCTCACCGGGTACCGGCTCAGCGGGGGGAACCCGGCGGCAGTGTCCGGGCACGTCCTCGTCGGCGACGAGACCAGCGACGTGCTGATCCGCGACATGCTGGCCAACGACTTCGACGAGCAGGGAAACGAGACCGCCAACCCTATCCCCGGTCATGGCCGGTACGCCTTCCCCGTCGAGCCCAGAGGCGCGAACGGCGCGCGCGACGTCGACCTGAGCCGGATCGATCCGAGCTGCCCCATCCAGTCGTATCACCCCCTGGTCGTCCTCAGCGGCGAGCACGCCAATGCCTATTTGAGCTGGGGCTTCCTGTCGGACATCCACGTCAACTCGCGCCTGCAACTCCTCGCCAGGTCCACGGCGCGTGTCATCGAGTACGGAGACAAACAACTCGAGAACGAATCACCTCCGATCGGGACCCTGCTGGCCGAGACCAACACGAGCTTCCAGGAGGTGCTCGACAACCTGTGTCGCAGCCGCGCCGACGTGCTGATCGTCGGCGGCGACGTGGTGGACCACATCCGCAACGCGTACAGCCCAGCGTGCTCGCTGGCGACCCACCCAACGCCGTCTCAGATCTGGAAGGCGGTGAGCCTCGACGACGAAGCCTACACGTCCACGTCGTACCCTCGCGGCCTGGACCTCGTCGCCTTCTACTCGTTCATCTTCGACGCGATCCGCCACCAGCAGAAACCCATTTTCGCCATCTCGGGGAACCACGACTGTTACGAGGACGCCTTCGGGATCTCCCCCCGCCTGTTGACCAGTCGCACGAACGAAGGGATCCCGGCGGACCTGAACCTGACGTTCTACGAGGCCCTCCTGGCGTTCGGCCCGACCGCCGGCATGCTCAGGAAGCTCGGGAGCAGCTTCGACAACCGCTGGTTCTCCTGGTTCCACCTGATCCTCACTCCGTTCCGGGACTGGTGGTTCCAGTTCCCGAAGCAGTCGCTGGTCGGTGTAGGGTGGGGTGATTCGGAGTGCATCATCAAGCCGCAACGCGGCGCCGACGGCATGTTCCACTTCCCGACCTCGGGGGGATTCACGGACGGGCAGTACGAGCTCCTGAAGGCGGCGGTGCAGGCCGGCGACTCGCACCGCGTCACCCTGGCCACCCACTTCACCCTCTTGAGCTACGACCCGTCGCTCTCTAACCGCGATTTCACGAAGCAGCAAGTCTGGCTGACAGGTCACGACAAGAACACCCAGGGCTCGTTCGATGAGAGGCGCGGAGAGGTCATCGAGAAGGTCACGCAGCGAAAGATCCAGTGCATCCTCAGCGGCCATACCCATCGACGTGGCCTGTACTTCGTGAACGCTGACGAAACACCCAGGGCCTCCCCGGACGGCTCAGTGGTCTCCGTCGACTTCTGCGAGATCGAACCGAAGGTCGGAGACACCCCGGCACGCGTCTCATCCTGGCTCGCCCGGGTGCAACCGGCGATTGTCGTCTCCGACTCCGCTGGCCCCTATCCGCGCCACAACCGGTTCGGCGAGTTCCAGGGCTGGGGCTCCGACAAGCCGAGCGGCACCCTCGTGGAGTTCGATGCCGCAGGCGCGATCCATGCTGTCACGGCGGTCCAGGCCACGAGGCGGCCCGCGCCTCGCGCGGCAGTCGCCATGGACTACCTCGACCTGGTGGAGGAGGGCGTGTTCAACGCTGGATGCCTGGAGACGCTTGGGGTGGTGCCGGCGCACGCGGTCCTCCGGTACAGCGACGAGCCGGTGTGGTACATCCGCACCGCGTTCAGCCCGAAGGTCGACCGCGCCTGGTGCATCCGTATCGAGCAACTCGTCCTGGCCGCCCGCCACAAGGATCGGTGGATCCGGATCCTCACCACCTATGACGCGACGAGGGACGCCTTCAGCATCGCCGGCCCGCAGACGGGAGACTTCCTGGACTGGACCGAGCCGGGTCCGGATCGCTTCCTGTCGCTCAAGCTGCGCTCGGAACATCCATACCTGGGGTCCCACTACGACTGGGGCCACTGGTGGAATTTCGAGGCCAGGGCGCTGAGGACCGCGACGCTCGGGAGGCTGCCCGGCGATCCCCTCAACAGGGCCCTGGCCTCGTTCCTCATCTTCCGTCCACAGAGAGAGCTCCAGAGCAAGGGACCGGACGTCGAGTGGCGCGAGGCTCCCGACTTCAAGTCGCGCGCGGCCACGCTCCCCGAGAAGTACGGCTGAGGGCCACCTTCACCCGGCGACCGGCAGCCTGGTGAGCTTCCGCGGGGCGAGCACGGTGTGCAGAGCCCGGATGCGCCCGTCAGCGTCCAGTGCCGCGCGCATCAGCAGCAGCGGCGCCAGCTTTACCTTCCGCCCCCCGCCGCCGCTCTCGTAGCGCAGCACCAGCGCGGGCTCGCCGTTGGCCTCTACCCACTCGAAGCTGGAGATGTCTGGGCGCTTGCGCGCCAGGCCCAGCGTCAGGCGCGCCACCCGGTCCGCGCCGTGAATGGGGTTGAGCGCCGCGTAGTACCGGCCGCCGCCGTCGGAGAGAGCCAGCGCGTCCTTCGACAGCAGCGCCCGCATCCCGTCCTCGTCGCCCATCGCCGCCGCGGTCAGGAACTTCTCCAGCACCTCGCGCGCCCGCTCCTTCGCCTTGCGGTCCGGGCGAAGCGAGGCGCGGTCCAGGTCCTGGAGCGCCCGGCGGGCCCGGTGGTGCGCGACCTTCACCGCGCCCTCGGAGATGCCCAGCGCCCGCCCCGCCTCCTTCCCGGAGTAGTCCAGCACCTCGCACAGCAGCACCACCGCCCGCTGCGTCGGGGTGAGCGCCTCCGCCGCGAGGAGGAACGCGTAGGAGCCGGTGTCGCGCAGCTCCAGCCGAGCCTCCAGGTCGTCGGGCGCGGCCTGGGTCGCGAAGACTTCTTCGGCGGACAGGTCCACGGGCGAGGGGAGCCATGGGCCCACGTATTCGCGCCGCCGCCGCCGCCGGAGCGCGTCGCGCGAGAGGTTCACCGCCACCTTCACCAGCCAGGGGCGGAGGGGTTCGTCGCGGGAGGGGCGCGCCTCCTGCATGCGCAAGAAGGTTTCCTGGACCAGCTCGTCCGCGTCGGCCGCCACGCCGGTCATCCGGTAGCAGAGGGACCAGAGCAGCCGCCGGTGCTCTTCGAACGCCTCCGCGGTTCGCTCTTTGTCCCGGCTCACCCTCGCCTGCGCCGCGCCGCTCATGCGGTACGCCTCGCCGCTCCCGCGGGCCGTACCAGCGCCGCCGCCTCCTCCGCCGCCAGCGCCGCGCTGTGCAGGCTCGCGTTCGCCAGCATGCCTGCCGGACCCACCCAGTCGCCAGCGAGGAACAGCCCGGGCCGCTCCGCCGCCGCCACCTTCGGGCGCGCCGCGTACCCGCCACCCGCCGCCGTCACCAGCGCGGGCGTCACCAGCAGGTGCGGGAGGAAGCGCCGGTGCCGCACCACCTCGCGCCACCCCGGCTGCGCCACGTCCAGCAGTTGCTCCAGCTCGCGCTCCAGAGACGCCGCGTCCGGGCGCTCGCCGGGGTGGAGGTAGCGCGCCAGCTGCATCATCACGCCGCCCTCCGGCGCCACGCCCTTCGCCATGTCCGACTGGACGGAGAGGTACAGGGGACGGTCCACGCCCAGCACGAACTTCACCTCCGGAACGGGCAGCCGCGACAACCCCAGGTCCATCGCGGCGACGTGGATAGGGATGCTCGCCTCGGCGTGGCGCCGTAGCTCCTCCGAGGGGAACACCGCCGCGGCGGCTTGTGGCGGCAGCGCCAGCACCACCGCGGGGGCTTCGATGGCATCCGCCCCGTCCAACTCCACCCACCAACCCTGCCCTGCCCGAACGATCCGCCGCGCGACCGCGCCGGTGCGCAGCCGCGCGCCGAAGCTCTCCGCCGCGCCCAGCACCGCGTCCACCAGCGCCTGCCACCCGCCATCGAGGTAGAGCACTCCGCGGCTGGCCGCCTGGAAGTTCCCCAGCGCCGCGCCCGCGCTGAGCAGGTCCGGCGCGTGCGCGTACGAGCTGAGCCGGAGCACCGCGGTGAGCAGGTCCACCACCGCCGGGTCCCGCGCCTGCCGCCGCACCCACGCCTCCGCGGACTCCGCCGCCAGCGCCTGCACGTCCGCCTTCTGCGCCGCCACCAGCGCGCGCATCGCCTCGAAGCGCCCGCGCGCCGAGAGCAGCGACGTGGTGAGCAGCGAGCCCAGCCCGGCCGGCAGCCGGTGGATCTTTCCCTGGTACAGCGCGTGGTTCCGGCGCCTGTTCGGGTCCCCGCCCGGCGTCGCCACACCCAACGCCCGCAGCGCCTCCATCCCCGGCGCGTGCGCGTACAGCGCGTGGGGGCCCAGGTTGAAGGTGAAGCCGCTCTTGACGTCGCTCTGCGCCCGCCCGCCCAGGGCCTGCGAGCGCTCCAGAAGCACCACCTCCGCGCCCAGCCGCGCCAGCAGCCCCGCGCACGTCAGCCCCGCCAGCCCACCTCCCACCACCACCACGTCCGGTGAAGTCGCCATCGCTCGTGTCCCTTTCGGACCGTTCCACGCCCGGCGGAGCGAAAAAGTTACGCGCCTGATTCTGTGGTGTTCCGTGCAACCCGCTGCGACCCGCGAGTCCGGCCCGGGTGTCGCAGCAGGAAGGGGGACGCACGAGGTTCCCAATCTCGGGGTCGCCGGGTCGAACCCGGTCCTCCGCTCAGAAAGAAGCCCCGGTTTCGCAAGGTTGCGGAGCCGGGGCTTCTTCTTAGTGGTGCATCGGCTGAAGGTGATGCACTGGGTGATGCAGAGTAGGGAGTCCTGGACGTGGTCGCCGCTATCGCCGTGGCGCTAAGCTTTATCTTCAGATAGCGCAGGCGCAGTGCCTTACCTGACGTACGCCGTCAACCAACCGGTCCGTGTGCTGATGCCGCAATCGGCCGAGCAGCACGCGTACTTATTGGCATTCGGGGTCGCGATGTACTCGAGCGAGGCCCGGCATGAGGAGGCCCGAGAACCGAGTTTCGTGTCGGCTCCGTACCAATCGTGCTGACCGAACAGGATGAAGCCAGAGTAGCTGGGCGTAAAGCTCGCGGTTGCGGCCACCACGGCCGCATAGCTCTCCTGGTTCACGACCTGACCAATAGTCGTGACGGCGTTCGACTGCGAGGAGAGGACCCCGGTGTACTTCGTGAACAGCTTCGGCATCCCCTCGAATTGCGTGTAGAAGATCCGTTCGGTGGCAAGCTGGTTGATCACCGTGTCCGACAGCTTGGCGCAATCAGCTCGCGCCCGAGGGTCGCCGGTGTAGCCGGTGCCAAGGACGCAACTCGAAGCGGGGGACGTCACCGAAAAGACCCGCGTCCATCCGCCACCCGCGGTCTTCATGTCACACCACGCCTCGAAGGGGCCTGCCCCACCGGCTCCGTCCGGGTCGATCCAGTACACTCCGTCGTCACCCGAGAACCCAGCCGTGGACTTCAGCGTCTTGCACGAGGTCGACGCCGTTGCAGCGGAACAGCCCGGGGCGGCGGCGTTCTGGCATTGGCCTTCCTGGATGATGCAGGGTCCCCAGGTCGTGCCGTCGAATGTCTGAGTCCCCTCACCACCGTTGCAGGGCCGACCGAGCCCAGTGAAGGTGCCCAGATCGATCCGGAGCGGGTCGGCCGGCGTGCCGGTGCCGAGCACCCCCCCGCCGCTGGCCACGGTCGGCCTTTCACCCTGCGGGCCTTGCAAGCCCTGCGGCCCTTGTTCCCCGGGGTCACCCTTTTGCCCTTTACAACCCATTGCGCTGATACCGATGACGATGACAACCGCTGCGGCATTGCGATACACGTTCATGTGACCCTCCTCCGATTGCCCGCGGATCCTAGACCTTCTTCACGGAGCGTGCGCCTCTTCATGGGCGCCCTGGCGACCGGCCGCGCGGAGTAGCCTGACCGCCTTCTCCTCCTCTCGCGGGAGGCCAGTCCCCCACTCCAACCGCTTGGCGACCTCGTGGACGGTCAGCAGCCGGTCCTCCTTATCGCCCAGTGTCTGCCTCCGAGTACGGGCCAACTCTCAACCGCGCCACCTCAAGCCGAGGCTTCCGTGCCTCCGCCAGCAGGCGTACGCGGTGCGGTTCGCCGGGAACGGCAAGCTGGAGAGGCGCACCTTTAGATCCTCCAGGGCGGCGGCCAGCTCGCCCACCGCCTCCACCAGCGATCCTGGTGATGTGCTCGTTCTGCGCGGATTGGAGGGCGGCGATCTGATCAGCGACCGGAACCCCTCGCTCCAGTGAGCGGAGCTTCGCCAACTCCTCCACGAGTCCGCGGACGCGCCGGGGGGACTCGGAAATCTTGGACGAGATCGAGCGGCCTGTGTCCTTCGTCCAACCTCGCCAAGATCACTGCGTCCAGCTCCGGATCAGCCTTTGCCAAGTTGCCGCCGCCGCCACCGCCGCCGGCAGAAGTGCCGGGGATGGCGGCACCCCGTGTGCCTCTACGGCTGGCGGCAAGGATGCGGACGGCGCCCAGCTCGACCGTGGCGGAGCCGCCGTTCGTGCGGGTCGGCAAGCGCTTCGCCTTGATCCAGCGGTATAGCGTCCGCTCCGCGGTGCCGCTCTCCGCTACCGCCTGCGCCACCGTGACCCAGCGTTCCTGCGCTTCTTCCATGCGCGCGACGATGTAGGCGGACCACTTGATCCAGCCGGACCAAAGGCTTGTAGCACCTTCGACGGCGCGCTGTACACAGCAATGTTTGTAAGCGTTTAAGCGAAATGGCCGAAATCGGTCTCTGGCTTAAAAATTCGGAGTGCAACGCGGCGCAGGGCTGAAATCTATAACCGGCTATCGATTTCGCCCCCGCACGCGCACGACCGACAACGGCAAGGCGGGCCTTGCCAGTCCGCCCGTCTTAGAGCACCTCGGCCACCCGGAACGCCGCGATGAGCAGCGCGCGCCAGCAGCGACGCCAGCGCGGGTCGGTGGAGTCCAGCTTGGCAACCTCGGCATAGGCGAGCGCGGCCTTGCGGAGCATCACCTCTGCCGCCAGGGCTTTCTCCTCGGCAATCTCAGACGGCGAGCGCTTCTTCTGAGTGGGCTTGGGCATGCCCCCGGATGCGCATGGGTCCGGCTCCGGAGGGAGTAATGAATGGTGACCCGCACCTCATGGATCCCGCAGGCGGTCGCGCGGCCCATTCATTCCCCCAGAAGAGGAACCGGCTCGGCACTGAGGGGCGCTCAGGGAGTTGGCCCGATTGGCTTCTTCGGGTCTGCGGCGATGGGGCGATAGCAGGAATCCTCATGCCGGAAGAGGCGCCCGCACGGGGGCTTCACGTCCGTGCGGAGCCAGCAGTTGCCGTTTATGGCCACCTCTGCCAGCCCCGCATCGCACGGCGCTACCTTCTGCCCTGGCAGCGTGAACTTGGGGATCGGTTGGTCCAAGGGCTTCTCGCCCCATTTCGCGGGCATGCTGTCGAACAGGCTCCTTGGGTCGAAGCGCACGGGGGCCTCGTCCGCCCCAGGGCCGAAGACCATGACCATAAGCGGGCCGGGCTGGGCGGCACCCGCTAGGAGCGGAGCCACTAGGAGGGCGAGGCAGCCCACCAGTGCCCCCGACCCGGCCGAGATGATGATCGGCCTCCAGGAGGCGCGGCGGAACCTCTCCGCGAGTTTCCGGAGGAACCTGGAGACGCGCTGAACGGCTGGCAGACGCGCTCGCCCCGCGGACCCCCGGTCGCCGTGGGCGGCCCGCAGCCCAGCGGTGACGATCTCCGTCTGCCGCTCGTACCCGATCCGCGTCTCCATCTCTTCGACGGCGGCGGCTACCTCTGGCTCGATGGGAAACTTGCTCCCTGGAGTCGTCCTCTTGGAGATTTTGGCCTGAGAGATGTGGAAGCGCTTCAACCCCGGCATCTCGGCGAGGTACTCCGCGGCGGCTGCCAGCGGCCAGCCCTTTGCCTCCAGCAGCATCCTGGCCTCTGCGTAGGTCTCCAGCAGGCGCGGCAAGGGATTCATGGTCTCCTCGGAGGCGAAGGTGGACCCGAGGGAGTTTACTCCGGCCGGTCTGCTCCGCTATGGCGCCCGCCAACATGGTTGCGAGGTCGGCGTGGCGTCCTCCGCGGCGTCGAGTCGTGGAGGCGAGGTGTCCAGCGTCGGTATACTCCAGACGTCCTCGCATCTCCTTACGGGGGGCGCTAGCTTGCCGGCCATGGCCCGTTTGCTCAACCAGATACCGGCAGTGGCATGTATGCTTGACGGCAGGGCTCATGAAAAATGGCGAATCACCACGAAGCCATTTTGTTCAACGAAAGCAAGAACCTCCAGGAGGACACAATGGCGACGATTGTGGAAATCCTACTTCCGCTCGTAGAGCGGGAAGTGCAGGATGGGCGGCACGAGAATGACCAGACGCTGGTGACAACCATTTGGCCTGCCTTTAACAGGTTAACGCAGGAAAGCTTGGCGGCTGGTTCGACGAAGGACCAGATCGCCGATTGGGTTCGGACACGACTCACTGCGATCCTGGCGAAATCGGGAGCAGCGGGCGCAGAGGCGCTCGCCTTGCTGCGCGATAAAAGCACCCTCGACAACGCAGAACGGGTAGCATCCATCGTCGCGATATTAATGGGATACATACCACAACTGCAGAGTTGGCACGTGTCCGATGTGATTCTGCTGGCGATGCTGTCGATCCGTATTTTGTCTGCAAGCTAATGTCGCTCTCCATATTCCCGGAACGCGGATTGCGTGGCGGGGTATTCTATTGCGATCAGACATTGCTTGCCATCCACACGCCAACGAGCCGCGAAATCTACGCAGACTATCGTGAGGCTATCGATCGCCATGTCGAATCATTCGATGTCCCGACGTCAAAGGCGGTCGAGCCTTTGCCAGGCGATACCGTTTCGTTCCTCAGTCGTTGGGAGCACGAGGCAGACCATCTCCGGCGCCATCTGGCCACTTCGCTCGGATTCCTGTTTCACCATTTGCAGTTGTGGCACACCCTCGCATTGGAGCGCGAGTTTCCTGTCGCGATACGCGTGCGACCGGAAGCCCCGTTTCCCGTATTTACACGATCGCAAGTCCGCGACCTGGCGAACTTCTGGACTGGAGATCTGAGGGACGACCTGGCTCGATATGGTCGCGAACCCCTCGCCCACCGAGAGAAACTGCTTTATGTGTCGCAGAACATCTTGGCGCGCTCTCTCTTTCATCCAGTAGAGGAACGCCAAGTTTGTGCGGCCATTCTTGCTCTCTCGAGATACAATCTGATTGCTCGGTCTGCTTTACCGGAGTCGAGTTGCAAATTTGCAGAGGATTGGCGGGGTGGCGTTGCGTCTGCGGGCAACCTCTCCGCTCCCGCAATCGACGAAGCCATATTCACCGGCGAGGCGCTGTTTGAGTTCATGGCGGTTGTCGAGGAAATGTCGATTGAATTTGAATTGCAACGACAACGGCCACTTGGTGCGTCGGCGGCTTACGATCTGATGATCGCGGAAACTCGCTACAACTGCGTCTCTCGGCTCTGGCTGGGAATGTTTCCGGAGATAGGATCGCGATGGGACAGAGCACTGGTCGCGACAAACACGCCACGGCGTCCATTTCATTTCGCCAGGATGTATCCTATTGAACTGTTCGCCGTGGTCGATCTGGCGCTCTGGATTCCAGTTGGACCACAGGGCATTCAGTCTTCTAGAGGAGTCTTGAGTTGGGCTGACATAGATCCGGGACATCGATTCCTGCGGGCCATGAAACTACTTCGCTCCCGCTATTCTGGTGCGAGCTTTCATTGGCTCAGCTCAAATTACGACGCAGACAATCGCGTCTTTGTTGACGCGCAAAATCAATTTGCGGACCACTTCGGCTGGCCTCGCGCGGGCGAGCTCGCAGCTTCGTGGTTGTCTTTTCTGCAACGAGGGAATGCCGCTCAGCCTTTGGCTCCGCTCTTTTTAACTCATCCTGGGGCTGCGCGGATGGAGGCGGCACGCCGACTCCTCAAGTATCGCCAGAAGGACCCAGTTGGCCTCGTGTTGAATCAAAATTTCGCTGCGGTCCACGACAAGGCCGTGACCTTCGCTGGTTGCGTGTTTCAACCACCGCGACTCGCTGACCTTCCGGTAGCCGACTCAGAGGACTCAAACTTTGACCTGCTTATGGGCCTGCTGAGTGCTTTGGCGCGCTATCTTCTTGCGGGTGATGAGCAAGTGTCGTGGTTGCTTGCATTCTCCGAAAAGGACAGGGCCGAACTTGTTACGTATTTGGGTAAGTTCTGTAACGCCAGCGAACCAGCCTTCACTGAAGCCGTCCGTCGATTTACCGCTTAGATACAGCCTGCCAGGAAGGTGGGATTGGGATATGATGCCTAGAGTGGGACGAGCGATGGGCTTCGTCGGCCGGAACCAACTTTCGTGCGCAGCCCCCGTTCAACTTCCCCGTGCTGTCATCTGCGCCGATGTTCCGCCGCGTCGTCCGCGCGCGCTCCCGAGCGCGCGGCCTTTCGACTTCGCGCTCCGTCGAACAATCAGATGAACTGAGTTGCTCCAACTCCACGCCCTCCAGCTCCGGAGGGAGGTTCGCGCCTTCTGGCGCGAAGGTGCTGGAGTTCCTACGGCAGGGCCGGGCACGGGCCGCCGACCTCCCCCGCGCCCCCCCGGAAGTGCATCAGGGGCCGCCGCTGATGCGTTCCTGATGCAGATCGCCTGCGCATCCTGTTCACCCGTGCGCGTAATGCGCGTCCTGCACCCAGCAGATCCGCCAAGGTACCGGAACCAGGACGCCTCGCATGACCTTCCCAATCTCGGGGTCGCCGGTTCGAACCCGGTCCGCCGCTCAGAATGTGGCCCCGGTTTCGCGAGGTTGCGCAGCCGGGGCTTCCTCTTGGTGTTGCATCGGTAGAAGTGATGCAGTTGTCTGATGCACTCTGTCGCCAGATGGGCTCCAGCCACTCGAACCCCCGCCAAGGCCCATGAGCAGGAGAGAGAGCGTGACGCAATGGTGAAGCCTAAGCGCTACAAGCTCAGCGCCGAACAGATTCGCAAGTTGGTGCCGAACATGGGGGGTTGCATCGCCACCGACCGCATCACGGTCGACGGCGCACGCGTCGGCTCGATGGCTTGTAGTGCCACGGAGCGCCCCGGGGACAGCGGTTGGTCCTTCGTCGCTGGCGACGAGCCGCAGGAGTACCTCGACGATCCGACCAACTGGGGCGTGTACGAGGTCAACACGATCGCCAACTGCGATCCCGAGATCATCCCGTACCTCTACGCGTTGCCAGGCCAGCACTTTGTCCGCGACCCGGAGACCAACCTCTTCGTCGAGGCACCCGACTCCGAGCCCGATGCGTCCTCCGCCGAGATACCTGCGGAGATGGCCGTCGTCCAAGGGGATTTCCACATCACGAGCGTGTGGACCGTCGAGCTCCCGACCCCCTTCCGGAAGCGATTCGAGGATGAACGCCTGGTCCTGTGGCGTGCAGGTCTGACGTTCTGGATCAGCGTCCTCACCGCTCCATACGATTCGGTCGAGAAGCGCGTGGACGCAGTCCGCGCCATGGCCGATCCGGAAGCGTTCGACTTCCGCAGCGATTCGGCTGACGGTCATACCTGGCTCTCCTACCGCCTCCGCGAAGCCACCACGGACGCGTCCGAGCCCTCGCTCTACACCCATGTCTTCGCCGGGGGTCGCGAGGTTCTCCGCGCAACTGCTTACTTCGATCGGCAGGTGGACGAGGGCGCTGCGCACTCCATCCTCAAGACGATCCGGAGGCGCGACGCGTGAAATGAGGAGTCGCCAGGGCCGGACCAGCGACCAGGCAGAACGCCTCCGGCACCCGCTACCGCGCCACCTCAAGTCGTGGCTTCCGCGCCTCCACCAACGTCTCCACCGGTTGCGCCAGCACGTTGATCCAGGCGAACTGCTCCTTCGACTCCGCGGCGAACCGGCCATAGCGCTTGCCGCCAACCAGGCGCGAGCGGGTCTGCTCCTCCACGCGGATGGCGCCCTCGCGCTTCGGGCCGAGTGAGGTGTCCACCGAGCGCCAGGTGAGCCGGAATAGCGCCTCCTTGCGAGGCCCGTGTCGCTGGGCGGGACGATGGTGATGCAGATCTCCTTCCGGATGCCCGCGGGTGGTAGACGGCGTGCTGGCTGGCGCCGCCGCGCAAGTGATCGCCGCCTGCGCACCCTGGCCGTCCGGGGCTGGTGGCCGATCGGAAGCGCCGGGTGTCGAGCTACCGATCCGCCTGCACCTTCTCGATGGCGGCGAGCCAGCGCTTCCACATCTCGGGGTCAGCCGTGCCGGTACCAGGCGTGTACGTCATCCGGCCAAGCAGATCGCCGATCTCAGCCGGGCGGCTCACGCGCTCCCAGTACTCTCTGATGAACTCGAACATGGCGAGGTACGCTTGATCAGGGGCGAGGGGCTTCAGGGCGTCGGGGGACAGGGCATCCCGGACTGGATCCGGGACGTCAACGCCTGTCTGGAGCTTCTTGACCGCGGCCAGCCAGTC
>DASRBA010000035.1:0-23375 GCA_035637895.1 Myxococcaceae bacterium | reverse complement strand
GTGTTCGGCGGCCCGACGCAGGCGTTCGGAGGAGCGATGCAGGTGTTCGGAGGCGCCGGCCTGGGCCTCGCCCGCGGCTGGGGCACGCCCGACTGGCGCCTGTTCGCGGGCGTCCGCTATGGCAATGCGTCGCCTCCGCCGCCGGCTCCGTTGGCCCCGCTGGGCCCGGTGAAGGTGGCGGTGGTGGAGCCGGCGGATCGGGACCACGACGGCATCATCGACTCGAAGGACGCCTGCCCGGACGAGCCGGAGACGAAGAACGGCTACCAGGATGACGACGGGTGCCCGGACGAGGTACCGCCGCCGCCGCCCCCACCCGACCCGGACCGCGACGGCGACGGCGTGCCGGACCGTATCGACAACTGCCCTGACGAGCCGGGCCCGGCCTCCAACTTCGGCTGCGTGGAGAAGCAGCTGGTGCAGCTCACTACCAAGCGCCTGGAGATCCTGGAGAAGGTGTTCTTCAAGGTCGACCAGGGCACCATCGAGCGCCGCAGCTATCCGGTGCTGCTGAACGTGGTGAAGGTCATCAAGGCCCACCCGGAGCTCAAGAAGGTCCTGGTCGAAGGCCACACCGACAACAAGGGCAACGCGGACTACAACCAGAAGCTCTCCGACAAGCGCGCCACCTCGGTGCGGAAGTTCCTGGTGGACCACGGCGTCGAGCCCGAGCGGCTGCAGGCGCAGGGCTTCGGCCAGACGCGTCCCCTCGCCGACAACGCTACGCCCGAGGGGCGCGAGAAGAACCGCCGGGTGGTGTTCACCGTTCTCGATGACGGATCCGAGAGCAAGCAGGGCGGCCCTGACGGTGAGACGCCCGGGGCCACCCCGCCGGAAGCGCCGAAGCCGGAGGCGCCGAAGCCGGAAGCGCCGAAGCAGGTGCAGCCATGAAGATCACCAGAAAGGGAGCGCTGGCGACGGGCGCAGTCCTGGTGGCGCTGGCGGCGTGCGGCCTGGAGGGCACGAACCTGGGCGATCAGCTGTCTCAGTGGGTCGACCCGATGTTCGACAACGGCGGCTTCGAGACAGGCGGCGGGTCGCTCAGCAGTTGGACGGTGACGCCGGGGCTGAACGCCACCGGCCTGGCGGTGGTCCCGCCCACCAGCTCCGCCGACCTGCAACTGAGCGACGGCGGCATCGTGCTCACCTTTCCGCGGACGAACGCCACGCCCGAATCGCAGCCGCTCCAGGGCATGAGCCCCGCCGCCGGCATCCCGCGCTGGCCCAGGTTCGACACCACCAGCGCGGTGGTGAACGAGAGCAACGGGGCGAACAGCACCAACGCCAACTCGCTCAAGCAGTCGTACACGGTGGCCACCTCGGACGTGGATGCCAGCGACGGGAAGGTGCACGTGCGCTTCGTGCTGGCGCCCGCGCTCCAGGCCGCCGGCCACGCGCCCGCGCAGCAGCCGTACTACTTCGTCACGCTGCGGAACCTCACCACCGGCGCCACCCTGTTCACCGACTTCGCCTACGCCAACAACCCCTATGTCCCGTGGCGGTCGCAGGGCGCCGGCCCAGCCGCCGTGCTCTACACGGACTGGCAGATCAACGACATCGTCCCGGGCAACGTGGCGCTGCGGGTGGGGGACCAGATCGAGCTGGAGGTGACCGCCGCCCGCTGCCAGCCCGGCGACCACTTCGGCGAGGTGTACGTGGACGGCCTCGGGTCGACGTTCCCCGGCCTGTTCATCCGCAAGGACGGGCCACCGCTCGCCAACGTGGACAGCAACATCACCTATTCCTTCCTGGTGCAGAACAACACCGCCGCGGTGATCCCCAACGTCGTCGCCGACGAGACCCTCCCCGCGGGCACCACCTTCGTCTCCACCGGCATCCTCACGTCGGGCATCGTCTGTGCCACGCCCCCGGTGGGCGGCACGGGCGTGGTGTCGTGCAGCCTCGGCTCCATGAGCCAGGGCGCGACGGGCCAGTTCCTGGTGACGGTGCGCGCCTACCCCATCGGCCCCAGCGGCTCCGGCACGGCCACCGCGGGGGCGCCCGGATCGCTCACGGACTCCACCAAGGCCTGGACGCCGAACGCCTTCGCCGGCTGGACGGCGTACCTGGTGGGCGGGCTGGGCATCAGCCAGAAGCGCGTCATCCTCCAGAACACGGCCACCCAGCTCACGGTGACGCCGGCCTGGACCACCACTCCGAACAACACCACCACGTACAAGATCGTGAACCCGCCGCGGGACAGCGGCACCGCCAGCGGTTCCTCCGCCAACACGCTGGTGGACGGCGCCAAGACCTGGGTCGCGAACCAGTGGCAAGGGTACACGGTGACGGTGCTCTCGGGGGCGGGCGCCGGGCAGCAGCGGCTGATCGCCGGCAACACCAACAACCAGCTCACCGTGGACACCATCTGGGGCGCCAACCCCGGCGTGGGCGCGACCTACGCCATCGGTCTGCCGGCGGACAAGGTGGTGAACGACAACTACACCGTGCGGGGCGACACCAGCTCCCCGCTGCTGGGGCCGAAGGTGGAGACGGCGATCGTCGCCGCGGGGCAGCCCGCCGAGCTGCGGATCAGGGTGACGGACGGCGTGTCGGTGGTCGATTGGGGCAGCCCGGTCCGATACACGGTGACGGTCACCAACGCCGGGCCACTGTCGGCCAACGGCGCCAGGGTCACGGACACCTTCCCGCCGGAGCTCACCGCCGTCACCTGGACGTGCACCGGGGCGGGCGGGACCTGCGGGGCGGCATCCGGGAGTGGGGACATCAACACCACCGTCAACCTGTTGCTGGGCGCGACAGTGACCTTCACGGTCAACGCGACCGTGGTCGCGGGCAGCGGGCCCGGGCGGCTGATCAACGTGGTGAACGTGGCCGCCCCGTCGGGAACGACGGACTTCGATCTGCGCAACAACTCGGACGCGGACACCGACCTCATCGGGACCTTGAGCTCGCTCGCCGTGAACAAGGACCCCGCGGACAGCGGGCGCGGGACGGTGACGTCGTCACCGGCGGCGATCAACTGCGGCCCCGCGTGCCCCAGCGCCAACGCGACCTTCTCGACGGGGACGGTGGTCACCCTCACGGCGGCGGCTCGGCCGGGCGACACGTTCACCGGATGGGCGGGCGCGTGCACCGGGACCGCCACCACCTGCACCGTCACGATGGATCAGTCGAGGACCGTCACCGCGCACTTCCGCGGCCTGCGCGTCATCGGCGTGGCAGGCCCGGGCGGGACGATCGATTGCAATCCACCGGACGTGGTGCAGGGCGGCAGCTCCGTCTGCACCATCACCCCGGACGTGGACCACATCCTGCTGACGGCGACGGACAACGGGGTCAACGTCATCGCGTCCGTCAGCAACGGGACGTACACCGTGGCCAACGTCACCATCGACCACACGGTGTCCGTCACGTTCGACGCTCGGCCCAACTTCGCCGGGCCGGCCCCCACGAACGTCGCGCAGGGTTCGACGTACACGTACACGCCGGTGGTGACCGACCCGGACGGGCCGCCGCCGCTGACGATCACCGTCGACCCGTCGGACACCTGCGGCGGGACGCTCAGCGGCAGTTACACGTTCACCCCGGGCCCGGCGGTGACCTGCGTCGTGGCGATCAAAGCGTGCGACGGGGCGGGCGCGTGCCGGATCCAGCAGACCACGGTCACAATCAACCATCGGCCGGTGGCGGTGAACGACAGCCTCACCACCAGCGGCCCCATCGCCATCCTGGGCGGGACGTTGACGGCCAACGATTCCCCCGGCGGGTCTGGCGCGGAGCTGAGCCAGACGCTGACCGTCACCTCGGTGAGCGGCACGAGCTCGCAGGGCGGGACGGTGACGGTGGCTGGAAACGTGGTGACGTACACGCCACGTCCCGGCTTCGTGGGGATCGACACGTTCACGTACACGGTGACGGACGACGGGATCCCGCCGCTGTCGGCCACGGCCACGGTCACCATGACGGTGACGAATAACCAGCCGCCGATCATCACCAGCACCGCGCCGGGAACAGCCACCGTGGGCGTGACGTACTTCTATCCCGCCACCTCGACGGACCCGGACGGACCGGGCGCGACCTGGTCGGTGCCCCCCGGAGACACCTGCGGCGGGAGCATCGACCCGACCACGGGCGTCTACATGGTCACGCCCACCGGCGCCACGCCGACGCCGTGCACTGTCGCCGTGCAGGTCTGCGATGGAGGCGTCCCTAACCTCTGCGCCACCCAGTTCTCCACGGTGACCGTCAATGGAGGGTCCGTGGACGGCGGCTCCGGCGACGGCGGCACCTTGGACGGCGGCTCCGGCGACGGCGGCACCCTGGACGGCGGCTCCGGCGACGGCGGCACCGTGGACGGCGGCTCCGGCGACGGTGGCACCGTGGACGGCGGCTCCAGCGACGGTGGGACCATGGACGGCGGCTCCGGCGACGGCGGGACTTCGGACGGCGGCTCCGGCGACGACGGCGGGTCCGGAGGGTTCGTGGACGGTGTGGGTGTATCGGGCGGGGGTTGCGGGTGTAGCTCCGGCACCGAGCTGGCGGCGCTCCCCTGGTACGGCATCCCGCTGCTGCTGGCGGTGATGCGGCGCCGGCGGCGCAAGAGGTAGATCCGGCGCCAGAGGAGCTGTCCGGCGAGATGCCGGATGCGCCGGCCGCAGGCACCCGGACTCCATCGCAACCGGCGCGCCAGGCGGCGGTCCGAGGAAATTCCGCGCGGTGCGGCGCCCTCGAGCCGAGGGACGCGTCGCACGCCATGACGCTCGTCACCGGGCCCGACGGGTTCTGGCGACCCGCCCGATCCGCGACTAGGGTCGCCGCCCGCGTGGGCCCCTCCACCGTCCGCCGCTACACCATCGCCGCGGGCCTCCTGCTCATCGCCGGCTGTGCGCTCGTGCGGGCCACGGCGCCGCCACCCGAAGTCGCCCCGGATGCCGGCGCTCCGGATGCCGGTGCCACCGGCGACGCCGGGATCGAGCCCCCCGATGCGGGAGCCGCCATCGACGCCGGAGCCCCACCGGACGCCGGGCCCACCGCCCTCCCCCTCGACCTGCCGCCTGCGCCCGACGACCCGCTCAACGCCGCCTACCGCAAGCGCCTCGACTTCCACCGCGGCGCGCCGGCCGTCCCCGTCCGCCTGATGGAGGGCGTCGCCCAGGTCACCTTCTCCACCCGCGGCCGCCTCCGGATGAAGCTGGCCGGGCACGTGGAGAAGCTGGTGGACGGCGCGCCGGGGACCCTCTGGACCGTGCGCATCGTCGAAGGCCACCCCGCCCAGCTCACCCCCCGGATCCAGCTCGCCGAGCTCCGCCTCGAGGACCGCGCCGGCCTCCAGGCCGAGCAGAAGGACTGGGATGCCCGCGGCGTGAAGACGCGCGTGGAGACCATCGGCTCTCTCTACGGCATCGCCGGCAAGGTGATCGACAACCGCCGCTTCCAGCTCCTCCTCGACGAACGCCTGCCCTCCGACCAGGTCGCCGCCCGCCAAGCGCAGATCGTCCGCCAGTACGGCGTCCGCACCACCCTCGTCCAGCAGTTGGATCAGCGCCCCTCCGGCATCCTGGAGCTCCTCGACGCCCAGGGCGCCAGCGTCGCCCTCGCGCAGGACTGGATCGTCGCCGAACCCCTCGAAGGCACCCCCGTCGAGGTCCGCCAGGTGGAGCACGACGTGGGCTACCCCTCCCACGCCTTCGAGGACCGCGCCTACCGCGGCAGCCTCCAGCTCGCCGTGGACCGCGACGGCAAGCTGGCGGTGGTCAACCAGGTGGGCCTGGAGGACCTCCTCCGCGGCCTCGTCCCCTCGGAGATCTACGCCCGCGCCCACCCCGAGGCGCTCAAGGCCCAGGCGGTGACCGCGCGCGGCGAGGTGCTGGCGAAGATCGGCACCAAGCACCTCGCCGATCCGTACCTCCTCTGCGCCGAGCAGCACTGCGCCGTCTACAAGGGCATCTCCCAGGAGACCCCCGCCACCAACGCCGCCGTGGACGCCACCCGCGGCGAGGGTCTCTTCTCCCCCGACGGCCGCCTGGTGGACTCCGTCTACAGCGCGGTCTGCGGCGGCCACACCGAGGACAACGACGTCGTCTGGGGCGGCCCGCCCAACCCCAGCCTCCGCGGCAAGCCGGACCTCATCGGCCCCTCCGCCGGCTTCCCCACGCCCGCCAACCTCGCCGCCTTCCTCTCCGCGGAGCTCCCCAGCGCCGACCGCCTCTCCACCTTCGCCCAGCCGTCGAAGTACCGCTGGGAGAAGCACTTCACCGCCGACGAGGTGAACCAGCTCACCGCGTCCCTCGACGTGGGCCCGGTGCAGGCCATCTCCGTCGTCGAGCGCGGCGTCTCCGGCCGGGCGCGCCTGCTCACCATCGCCGGCGAGCGCGGCGCCACCCAGATCCGCGGCGAGCTCAACATCCGCAAGCTGTTCGGGATGCTCAACAGCGCCATGTTCCTGGTCACCCCGGAGCGCGACGCCCAGGGCGCCATCGTGGCCTGGACCTTCCGCGGCGGCGGCTGGGGCCACGGCGTCGGGATGTGCCAGACGGGCGCCATCGGCCGGGCCGAGGCGGGCCAGGACTACCGCGCCATCCTCCGTCACTATTTCAACGGCGCAGCCCCGGCGCGCATCTACTGAGCTTGATCGGCGGCCGGCAAAGCCGGCCACATCAGCGTCCCCTGGGCCCAGGGACCGAGCCCCGCAGCCGAGGGACCGGGCGAGCGCGCGGGGCCGGGCCGGCGCGATTACAATGTCCGGCCGTGGTGAAGCCGGAGCTCGAACGCACCCGCCGCCGCAAGGCGAGGCGGCGAACGGCGGTAGCCCTGCTGCTCGCCGTGGGCGGGCATGGGCTCCTGGCCGTCCTGCTGGCGGTGGCGAGCGCGCTCTGGCCGGCGCCGCCCCCGGAGCGGCTACAGCAGGTGGCGCTCCACCCGATCAGCGCCAACCAGTGGGCCCACAACCGCGAGATCACCAACCCCGACCAGCAGCTGCCGCCCATCGACGCGCCCGACGTGGCCGAGCGGGAGCCGGAGCGCCCGGAGCCGGAGAAGCACCCCAGGGGCCAGTCCGTGGACGTGGCGCCCGGCAACCAGCAGGAGTCCAAGGACGCGCGCTACCTGGCGCCCACCGCCAACAAGGTGGACCGCGAGACCCGCGCCCGCGAGCAGACCGCCTTCTACAAGACCGCCATGCCGCAGCGGACCCGCCAGACCAAGCCGGACGCCGAAGGGACCGACCCGGTGGACCAGGTGATGCGCAACGGCAACGGCGGCCTGTCGTCCGACCTGACGCCCCAGGCGCCGCGCGGCCAGCCCAAGGCCGCCTTCGAGCTGCCGTCCGTCCAGCGGCGCGACGAGATCCACCTGCGCGACGAGGGCGGCGCGGGCGCGGGCGTGGCGGTCGCCAACCGCACCGGGCAGGTCGACGTCCGCGGCAACTCGAACCGGCTGCTCGTCCGGCCGGGCCAGGGCAGCGGCGGCGAGGGCACGTCCGCGGGCCGCCCCGGCGTCCCCGGCCTGGCCAACCTCACGCCCTCGCCCGGCGCGCTGAACAAGATCACCGGCGCCGCGCCCAACGACTACCTCGACCTCGACGAGGGCGACGGGACCTTCCTCAACACCAAGGAGTGGAAGTACTCCGGCTTCTTCAACCGGGTGAAGCAGAGCGTGGCCACCCAGTGGAACCCGGGCTCCGCGCTCCACGTGCGCGATCCCACCGGCAACATCTACGGCGGGCACGACCGCTTCACCCTGCTGCAGGTGACGCTGGACGACCAGGGCACGGTGAAGAACATCTCCGTGGAGAAGAGCTGCGGGGTGGACTTCCTCGACCTGGAGGCGGTCCACTCCTTCGAGCGCGTGTCGCGCTTCCCCAACCCGCCGCCGGGCCTGCTGGAAGCGGACGCCACGGTGCGCTTCGAGTTCGGGTTCTTCCTCGACTATTCGGGTGGCCCGAAGCTCCGGCTGTTCCGCAGTGAGAACTGAGCGCCGGAAGGTCGCGGTTCTGGCACACTCAGGGGCGGTTCGATGCGCTCACCCGCCCTCCGGCTGCTCGCGGTCGCGTTCGCCCTCACGGCCCTGGCCCTCTTCGCGCTCGTCTCCTCCTGCTTCCAGCCGCCGCAGGTGGGCGGGCCCTACCGCTGCGACCCGTCGCAGGCCTGTCCGTCGCCGTACACGTGCGACGACGGCATCTGCTGCATCCCGGACGCGGGCGGCACCGCCCTGGAGTGCCCCAGCTACGTCGCGCCGAATGGGCGGTGCTCGGACGGTGGCACGGCGCGCGTCTACTTCCAGGACCTGGACCAGGACGGCTACGGCGCCAACGGGTCGGGACGGCTCCTCTGCCGGGATCCGGGCGGCTACGCCTTCGCGTTCGACGCGGGGGACTGCAACGACTCCGTGGACGGCGGCGCGGCCATCCACCCGGGCGTCCCGGATGCGTGCGACGGGGTGGACAACAACTGCAACGGACAGATGGACGAGCCCCCGACCTGCGGCGGCCCGCGGTCGATCTTCATCGACCCGGGGATGAGCGTGGGCGCGAAGAGGCTCCAGATGAAGTGGTTCAACGGGTCGCCGCCGCACTGCCTGAAGGACGACCCGGAGGACTCCAGCGGACAGGCGGATGTGGTCAACCAGTTCGCGGGCACCTGGCACGGCGACCGCGCCGCCACGCACGTGCTCTGGATGCAGGCCCCCGCGGGGATCACCTGGGACCTGAGCGATGCAGGCAGGTCGCTCCACATCTCGGGGACGGTGACGATGGACTCGGCGAACTACCCGGACGACTGGATCTGGTACCCGGAGTCGCACCCCTGGATCATGCTCTGCGGACCCGCGGGGTTCCTCCGCCTGGCGACGCCACCGGGCCAGAGCGTGTTCAGCCTCACCTACGAGCCCCCCACCGGGTTCCTGGAGACGTTCCCGGTCCGCGGGGGCAACGGGTGGAACATCCAGCCGGGGAGCACGCCTGACCGGGACGCGGTGCTCCGCCAGGTCGAGCACGTGGAGGTGGTGGTGGAGCCATATCCGACCGACGCCGGGACCCCCGCCCCCTCGTTCGACATCGACTTCGACGAGGGCCAGATGGGCTTCCGCTGAGCCGGGCCCCGCTTCACCACGGGGGCTGCGGCCAGTGGGCCATCCACCCGCCGGAGCCCACCGCCCACAGGTCCGCCGGCGAGCTGCCGCCCAGCGCGAAGATCTGCGCGCCGAAGCCCGGAGAGATGGTCGTCCACGCCGTCCCGTCGAACCGGTGGATCTTGTCGTCCGCGGCGAACACCACGCCCGGCCCCCACACCACCACGCCGCGCAGGGAGCCGTTCCCGCCGGTGGGCCCCGGCCGCACGCTCCAGGCGGCGCCGTCCCAGGACAGCACCGACCGCTGCTCGCCCACCGCGAAGCCCAGGGTGTCGCTGGCCATCCAGATCGCGTTGAGCGGCGCGTGCACTACGCCGGAGAGGTTCTGCACGCCCTGGTTCGCCCAGGAGTTGTTCGCCAGGTTGTAGCGGAAGATCCGCGGCTCGTTGCCGCCGTTGTCGGACCCCACCGCGAACACCCGGGTCTCGGTGGCGCCGTGCACGGCGCGCATCTTCCCCCCGACGACGCCCAGCGAGTGGTCGTCCCCGACGACGGTCCCGTCCCAGACGTAGGTCTGCCCGTCGTCCATCACCCCGAAGATGTCCAGGGTGGTGCCCTCGAGGACGCCGTTGTGGAAGCCCACCAGGCCCCGCGTGTTGCCCAGCGACGTGCTCAGGATGCACGCGCCCGGGCAGGACGTCCCGGTGCGCGTGTGCACCGCGCAGAACCCGCCCGCGCCCGCCAGGTAGACATTGTCCGTCACCGGGTCGAACCAGGCCGCGGGCCAGTCGTTGCGGCCGCACTGAGGGGTCATGTCCACCAGCGTGGGCGCGGTGGGCTTCACCAGCATCAGCGTCCCCCCGTCGCCGGCCACGAACGCCGACCCGGGGCTGACGGTCGACACCACCTCGAGATCGTGCGTCCCCAAGCCGTCCGTCTTCGCGTACCACCCCGCGTCCGCCGGGCAGGTGGCGCCGTCGTCCGCGGTGCCGGAGCAGTCGTTGTCCCGCCCGTCGCAGATCTCCGGCGCGCCCTGGAAGGTGAACGGGTCCTGGTCGTCGCAGTCGCTGGAGTCGTAGAGGTAGCCGGAGTCGGGCAAGAGGCAGCCGCCCACGAAGGTCGGGCCGGACGAGGAGCCGTGGCGGTCGCGGTCCGCGTCCCGGTACGCGGTGGCCACGCACGCCGCCCCGCCGTCCGCCAGGCACGCGAAGGCCGCCGGGCAGCTCCCGCCCGCGTCGCAGCCGCCGCCGATGGGCGGGTACCCCTCGTCCCGCTGGCCGTCGCAGTCGTCGTCCAGGCCGTCGCAGATCTCCACCGCGCCGGGGTGCACGCGGCCGTTGCCGTCGTCGCAGTCGTCCGACGACGTGGAGAAGCCGTCCGGGGCCGCGCCGCAGATCCGCGTCCCCGCCACGCCCGAGGCGCCGAAGCCGTCGCGGTCCACGTCCGGGAACGTCACCGTCCCCTCGCCGCCCGCGCACGTCGAGCCGCCGTCCGGAGCGCACGCCAGCGCGCCCTCGCACAGGGTGCCCGGACAGCCCTGCCCGACGAAGAACGGGTCGTCCGCCACGCCGGAGCAGTCGTTGTCCTTGCCGTCGCACACCTCGCGGCCGCCCCCGTACACGGCGGGGTCGGCGTCGTTGCAGTCCAGCGCGTTGGGCACCCGCCCGGCCGGCGCGTTGCAGTTGGTGGTCCCCCCGGCGTCCGCCTGGCCGCGCCCGTCCCCGTCCTGGTCCGGGTACCAGCGCACGTTCGGCTCGCACCGGCGGGTGCCGTCCGTGTTGCAGGCCCAGGCGCCGGTGCAGGTCCCCGCGGGGCACGGGAGCCCCACCTCGAAACCCTCGTCCGCCGCGCCGTCGCAGTTGTCGTCGCGCCCGTTGCACGACTCCTCCGCGCCGGGGTGCACCGCGGAGTCGGCGTCATTGCAGTCCGTCCCCAGCGGGCGCGCGAAGAAGCCGTCGCCGTCCGCGTCGCTCGCCGACAGCGTCAGGTGCGCCTCCGCCAGCTGCGGCTTCACCTCCACCGGCGTCCGATCGACGGCGACCAGCGGCCCCCCGCAGGTGCCCTCGAGCGCCTGCGCCGTCACCTCCACGTTGGTCCCCCACTCCGCCTTGGGGAAGACGGCCACCGTCACCACGCTCTTCGGCTGCGCCGGGTCGAGCTCGATCTCGGACGGAAGCGGATCCGGGGCGCCAGGCGGGCCCGCGAGCACCCGCACGCAGCCCTGCGAGAATCCCTTCAGCTCGACGGAAACGCGGATGACCGGCGCCTGCTGTGGACAACCCGACAGCGCAAGCGCGACACCCATCACCAGCGCGCAGAAGGGGATCGAGGGCCGCATCGGCGGCGGCACCTTACGCCGATCCTGAAGGAAGTTCTTTCAGCCCGCCCGCTCTGAACCGCACGGCAGTGAACGCCACCCCGGCGCTCCGCCCGCGCGTCCGGGCATATCCAGTCGAATCTTCAGACGGCTGGAGACGGCAAGACGCTTGCAAGAGCTGTCGAGCGGTCGGGGGTTGCGATGAACGGCGTCATCACCAGCAAGGACGTGCTCGCCAACATGGGCCTGATCTGGCGCGAGTTCGGGCCCGGTTGCTTCGTCCGCTGCATGAAGGCGCTGGTGTCCGGCCTCGTCTCCGGCAAGCCCACCACGTTCCTGGAGGTGGCCGTGAAGCCGCAGCACGGCGCGGCGGATCACGCGTAGTCGGACACGGGCGGGCAGGTGCAGACCAGCTTCCGGTCGCCCAGGACGTTGTTCAGCCGCCCCACCGCCGGCCAGAACTTGGCGTGGCGGACCCAGGCCGTCGGGTAGGCGGCGCGCTCCCGGGAGTACGGCCGGTTCCATTCGGCCGATGCGATGGCCTGCGCGGTGTGCGGCGCGTTCTTGAGCACGTTGTTGTCCCGCGGCGCCTTCCCGTCCTCGATCTCCTGGATCTCGGCGCGGATGGAGATCATCGCCTCGATGAAGTGGTCCAGCTCCGCGCGGGACTCGCTCTCCGTGGGCTCGATCATCATCGTCCCCGCCACCGGGAAGGACACGGTCGGCGCGTGGAAGCCGTAGTCCATCAGCCGCTTGGCCACGTCCTCCACCTCCACGCCGGACGTCTTCTTCAGGTGGCGCAGGTCGACGATGCACTCGTGCGCCACCCGCCCGCTCCGGCCGCGGTAGAGCACCGGGTAGTGCGGCTCCAGCTTCCTGGCGATGTAGTTGGCGTTGAGGATGGCGGCCTTGGTCGCCTCGGTCAGCCCCTCGCCGCCCATCAGCGCGACGTACATCCAGCTGATGAGGAGGATGCTGGCGCTGCCCCACGGCGCGGCGGAGACCGCCCCGATGCCCGCCTCCCCGCCCACCGGCACCACCGGGTGCCTGGGGAGGAACTTCGCCAGGTGCGCCGCCACGCCGATGGGGCCCATCCCGGGGCCGCCGCCGCCGTGCGGGATGCAGAAGGTCTTGTGCAGGTTGAGGTGGCAGACGTCCGCGCCGATGTCGCCGGGCCGGCAGAGGCCGACCTGGGCGTTCATGTTGGCGCCGTCCATGTACACCTGCCCGCCGCGGTCGTGGACGATCTGGCAGATGCGCTTGATCTCCTCCTCGAACACGCCGTGCGTGGACGGGTAGGTGACCATCAGCGCGCCGAGCACGCCCTTGTGCTCCTCCGCCTTCGCCTCCAGGTCCGGCAGGTCGATGTTCCCGTCGTCGTCGCACTTCACCACCACGACCTTCATCCCGGCCATCACCGCCGAGGCGGGGTTGGTGCCGTGGGCGGAGGACGGGATGAGGCAGACGTCGCGGTGGCCCTCGCCGCGCGCGGCCTGGTGGGCGCGGATGACCAGGAGCCCGGCGTACTCGCCCTGGGAGCCGGCGTTGGGCTGGAGCGAGACGGCGGCGAAGCCGGTGATCTCCGCCAGCATCGCCTCCAGCTGCTCGAAGATGACGCGGTACCCGGCGGCCTGCTCGCGCGGCGCGAAGGGGTGCAGCCGGGAGAAGTTCGGCCAGGTGATGGGGATCATCTCGGCGGTCGCGTTCAGCTTCATGGTGCAGCTGCCGAGCGGGATCATCGAGTGGCACAGCGAGAGGTCCTTGGCCTCCAGCTGCTTGATGTACCGCAGCATCTCCGTCTCGGAGTGGTGGGTGTTGAAGACGGGGTGGGTGAGGAAGGCGCTCTTGCGCTGCAGCGCCTGGGCCCACGGGGTGGCCAGGTCCTGGCCCAGCTCGTCCATGGTGAACGGGAGCGCGTGGCCGTTGGCGAAGACGGAGAGGATGTCCTCGATGTCGTTGGGCGCGGTGGCCTCGTCGAGCGCGATGCACAGCGACCGCCCGTCCACCACCCGGAAGTTGATCCGCCGGGCGCGCGCGGCGGCCACCACCCGCTTCACCGCCTGCGGCCCCAGGTCCACCCGGACGGTGTCGAAGAAGTGCTGGTGGGCCACGGTGAAGCCCAGCTTCTGCAAGCCCCGGGAGAGCATCAGCGACAGCGCGTGGATGCGGCCGGCGATCCTCTTGAGCCCGGACGGCCCGTGGTAGGCGGCGTACATGCTGGCGATGACGGCCAGCAGCACCTGCGCGGTGCAGATGTTGGAGGTGGCCTTCTCCCGCCGGATGTGCTGCTCGCGCGTCTGGAGCGCCATCCGCAGCGCGGGGCGGCCCTGGGCGTCCTCGGAGACGCCGATGATCCGGCCCGGCATCACCCGCGCGTGCTGCGGCCGGGTGGCGAAGAACGCCGCGTGCGGGCCGCCGTAGCCCAAAGGCACGCCGAACCGCTGCGTCAGGCCCACCGCCACGTCCGCGCCCAGCTCGCCGGGCGGGGTGAGCATGGTGAGCGCCAGCAGGTCCGCGGCCATCACCACCAGCGCGCCGCCGGCGTGCGCCGCCTCGCAGAAGCCGCGGTAGTCGTGGACGGCGCCGTCCGTGGCCGGGTACTGCACCAGCGCGCCGAAGTACTTCCCCTTGGTGAAGTCCACGGTCCGGTGGTCGCCCACCTGCACGGTGAAGCCCAGCGGCTCCGCCCGCGTCTTCAGCACCGCCAGCGTCTGCGGGTGGCAGTCCTGGGAGGCGAAGAACGCCCGGGCGGTGTCCCGCCCGCCCACGGCGAACAGCATGCCCATGGCCTCGGCGGCCGCGGTGCCCTCGTCGAGCAGCGACGCGTTGGCCACCTCCAGCCCGGTGAGGTCGGTCACCATGGTCTGGAAGTTGAGCAGCGCGGTCAGCCGGCCCTGCGCGATCTCCGCCTGGTAGGGCGTGTACGCGGTGTACCAGCCGGGGTTCTGCAGGATGTTCCGGAGGATGACCCCGGGGGTGATGCAGTCCGAATACCCCTGCCCGATGTAGGAGCGGAAGATGTGGTTCTGGTTGCCGATGGCGCGGAGGTCCTCGAGCAGGGTGTGCTCGCTCTTTCCCGCCGGCAGCTCCAGCGTCTTGGAGAGCCGGATGGCCTTGGGCACCGTCTGGTCGATCAGATCGTCGAGCGAGCGGACGTCCAGCGCCTGGAGCATGGCCTGGCGGTCGGCCTCGTCGGGGCCGATGTGGCGGTCGGGGAACGCGTCGAATTGCTTCCAGTTCAGGGGCATGGCGGTGCGGAAATGAGTAACGGCCGGGGGGCCGCTAGGCGTCCTTGATGAGCTGCTCGTAGTCCTGGGCAGAGAGCAGGCCGTCGTACGCTTTCTGGTCCGAGGGCTCCACCTCCACCAGCCAGCCCTTTCCGTACGGGTCCTGGTTGACGGTCTGCGGCGAATCCGTGAGGTCGTCGTTCACCTTGACGACCTTCCCGCTCACCGGCGCGAACAGCTCGCTCACCGCCTTGGTGGATTCGATGACGCCGAACGGCTTGCCGGCGGTGACGGGGGCGCCCAGCTTGGGCAGCTCCACGTAGACCACGTCCCCCAGCGCCTCCTGCGCGTGGGCGGTGACGCCCACCTGCACCACCCCGCCCGCCTTGCGCGCCCACTCGTGGTCCTTGGTGTACCTGAGGTCCTTCGGAATCTCGGACATGTCGGTTCTGGCTCCCTCTGCGACTGCTACGCCTTCTTGTAGAACGGCGTCTTCACCACTTTGGCGCCCGCCGGGCGGCCGCGGATCTCGACCTGGAAGGTGGATCCTTCGGCGGCCAGCGCGGCCGGAACGTAGCCGATGCCGATGGGCTTCTTCACGCTGGGGCCCATGGTGCCGGAGGTCACCTCGCCCACCCGCTGCCCGTCCTTCAGGATCGGATAGCCGTGGCGCGGCACCCCGGCGTCGGTCAGCTCGAAGCCCACCAGCTTGCGCTGGACGCCGGCCGCCTTCTGCCGCTCCAGCACCGGCTTGCCGGTGAACTCCGCCTTGTCCATCTTGACGATCCACCCCAGCCCGGCCTCCAGCGGCGTGTGGTCGTCGTCGATGTCGTTGCCGTAGAGCGCGAACTTCATCTCCGTGCGCAGCGAGTCTCGCGCGCCCAGGCCGGCCGGCTTGATCCCGTCCCCCTGCCCCGCCTCCAGCAGCGCGAACCACAGCGACTCCGCCTGGCCCGGGGGCGCGTACAGCTCGAACCCGTCCTCGCCGGTGTAGCCGGTGCGGCTGATGATGCACTTCACACCGGCCACGTCGCCCTCCGCGAACCGGTAGGTGGCGATCTTCATCACGTCGGTCTTGGCGAGCTTCTGGACGATGCCCGGCGCCTTGGGCCCCTGGACGGCGATCTGCGCCCAGTCGTCGCTCCGGTTCACCGGCGTCACGCCCTTGGCGTGGGACCTCATCCAGTCGAAGTCCTTCTCCCGGTTGCCGGCGTTGACGCAGATGAAGATGCGCTCCGGGGAGAAGCGGTAGGCCACCACGTCGTCCACGAAGCCGCCGCGCTCGTTGAGCAGGCCCGCGTAGGCCGCCTGCCCGTCGGCGATGCGCGCCAGGTCGTTGGTGATGAGGCGGTTGGCGGTCTCCAGCGCGCCGGGGCCGATGAATTCCACCTCGCCCATGTGGGAGACGTCGAACAGGCCGGCGGCGGTCCGGACCGCCTCGTGCTCGGCGATCAGGGACGAGTACTGCACGGGCATGTCCCAGCCGGCGAACTCGACCATCTTCGCGCCCAGCTTCTTGTGCGCTTCGTACAGCGGTGTGCGCCTCGCCATGGACGGGACTTCTACCTCACGGGCAGGTGGCGGGATCGAAGGAAATCCGCACCACGTTCCCGTGCGCGGTGGCCACGTAGAGGGAGCGCTCCCCGGGCTCCTCCACCGCGTGGAGCGAGCCGCCCTCCCAGCCCGGGTCGGCCGCCGCGCCCGCCACCACCGCGTCCAGGTCCACCGGGGTCCAGGCCCCCGTGAGCCCGCCGCCGCTGGTGTCCAGCCGGTACAGCCCGCGCCGGCCCAGCGCGAAGGCGTGCCCGCACGCGAACCCGAAGTCGGAGGCCAGGGGGTTGATCTCCGGCAGCTGGGGCGCCACCAGCACCCGGCTGGGGAGGGAGAAGACGCGCCCGTCGCCGAAGGCCACCCGGCCGCGGCCCTGGTCCAGCCACACCGCGCGCGGCTCGCCGCGGACGTTGATGGGAACCTCCGGGGCCAGCCAGCGCAGCGGGGTCTCCGCGGTGACGTGGTACAGCCGCGCCTGGGCGATGGCGTAGCCCTCCAGCAGCACGCCCGAGTCCGGCGCCGCCACGTCCAGGTCGAACGAGCTGATCGCCGCGCGCGGGTTGGGGACCACGCGGGTCGCCAGCTCCCGGTCGCGCCCCGTCTCGCCGGAGAGGAAGGTGTCGAACGCGGCGACCACCACGCCGGGGTGCCCGTTGACCGGCCTCGCCTTGCCCTGGAACGGGCCGTGGCGCAGGTCGGAGAGGTCCGGCAGCGTGAACACCACCGCTTGGCCGCCGTTCGCGGGCATGGTGACGACGGGCACCGGGTTCGCGTCCTGGATGCGCCAGGCGGACAGCCCCTGGATGCCGCCCACGCTCGGCGGGGCGTACCACTCCGGCCCCAGGGCCTGGACCAGCCCGGCGCCGCTCTCCACGAAGTGCTCGGTGGGCGCGAACGGCAGCAGCCGGTCCGAAGACGTCCATGCCTCGAGCGAACCCTTCCCGCCCACCACCACCGACGGCGCGCGGTCCATGGTGAGCGCGTTCTGCCCGATCCCGTACTCGTCGAAGAAGAGGCGGCCGTGGGCGTCGGACCACCCGCTGCGTCCGTAGCCGGCGGTGATGAAGGTGGTGCCCACGCCCGCGTCGGGGGTGACCTGCGGCACCTCGCAGCCCAGCCGGCAACCGAAGACGCCGGTCACGCGCTTGAGGATGTCCGGGCGCGCCCCGCCGGGCTGGCGGCAGATCACCACCAGCTCCTCGTCGGAGAAGAGGTCGTGCACCTCCACCGCCGCCACCGCGTCGCCCGGGTCGCAGTCGATGGCGTCCAGCGGCGGGTCCAGCTGGTAGTCGTACGGGGGCGTGCCGTAGTCCCAGCCGCCCTCGGTGACCCGGTGCACCGCGTTGGGCCCGGAGCCCTTCACGGACTCCACCAGGATGTACTGGTAGCGGGTGTCGTCGTTGGAGGGCCGGTCGAAGACCCAGGTGCGGATGGGCTGGTACCCCTGCGCCTGCAGCGTGGTGATCCCCCCGTCCGCGGTCTTGGCGAGCGCCGGGAGCGGCTGGAACTCCGGCTTGAGGAGGCTGGTCCCGCCGTCCTTGTACTCGAACCCGCTGGAGTCGCGGTTGGCCACCCAGAGCCCGTTGTTGGTGGTGAGGATGAGGCTGGCGGGGACGGCCCACATCTCGACGTCGGTGATGGCGCCGCCGGTGATGGCGGGCGGGAGCGCCAGCGTTCCGGAGCTGGTGCCGTCCGACAACGAGTACACCGCCATCCGCGTGCCGCCGCGCTCGTACGCCACCAGCAGCGGGGCGTTGGGGGCGATGAAGTTGCCGTGCTCCACCTTCAGCGCGTTGGGCGCGAAGGGCGGAGGCGCCTGGAACGGCACCGGGGAGAGGGTGGACTGGCCGCCGCCGATGGTCGCGTCCATCTCGTACATCCGCCCGGCGGGGTCCAGCGCGAACGTCCGCAGCCGATGCACCGCCAGCGAGGTCGGCGTGAACGGCAGGTCCGCCCAGGTCGCGGATCCCCGCGGGGCGACGCCGCCGTCGTCCAGCACGAACAGGCCGCCCGCGTCCGGGACCAGCCGCTCCAGCGTCTCCTGCATCCGCAGGGCCTGCACCAGCTTTCCGGAGGAGGCGAAGGAGATCGACTCGTCCAGCCCCTCACCGCAGAAGGGGTAGCGGTTGGAGCCCGGCGGGTACTCGAAGTTGCACCGGTCGATCAGCGACGCGTAGGCGGAGGCCGCCGCCACGTCGATCTTCGAAGGCACGAAGCGCGGGCTGACCAGCTCCACCGCCGGGTTCGGCCACGTCCGTGGGAGCAGCGCGTCCGCGGTGGGGTTCACGCAGACGCCCTCGGTGCCGCAGCGCCAGACGCCGTCGCAGTCGCCGTCGCCGCCGCAGAGCCAGGCGGCGCCGGTGGCCGGGTGGCAGTAGCCCTCCAGCCCGCACCGCCAGCCCACGGAGCACTGGTCCTGGCCGCCGTCGCGCGCGCAGGCGTAGAAGCGCCCGGTGTCCAGGTCCAGCGTCTCCGGGCAGCCGGAGAGCGCGGCCCCCATCGCGGCCCCCAGCAGCAGCGCGGCGGCGCGCCCGAGGGGGAGGCTCCGACCGCCCAGGCGAGCCGGGTGCGCCGTTCCCTCATGTCCTCGCGCGGAGAACCGCCTCATGGGAACACCCCGACGAAAGCGACGCCGGAGCCGGACGGCACCACGCGCACCGAGACGCCGCCCGGCCGGCTGCCGCCCTCGGGCGGGTTGAGGTACACGCCGGCCGCCACCAGGCCCACGCCCGCCGCGCCGATGACCAGCGACAGCGTCTTCTTGAGGGCGATGGTGCGGCTCTCGCGCTCGTAGCTGGAGAGCGGCTCGATCACCGTCCCCGGCTGGGTGCCGCGCGCCAGCTCGCGGTTGACGGCGTCCTCCTGGGAGATGGCGTTCACCCCCACCAGCCCGCCGGCGATCAGCACCAGCGCGCCGCCCCCCACCAGCGAGTACGGCAGCACGCGCGAGGGCGGCGGGGGCAGCGGCGTGCCGGTGGCCTCGGCCACCACGAACGGCACCATCTGGCGGAGCGACTTGATGTCGTTGGCCAGGCGGGTGGAGCGGCCCACCGGCTGGGCGCGCTTGGAGTCCAGCATCTGGATCGAGAGCTGGAAGGCGTCCCCCAGCTTGGTGACGGATCCGCCCATCACGAAGCGGGCCCCGAGCGCGCCGCCCAGCTCGGTGAGGCACTCCGCCTCGGCGGAGCAGCCGGCCATCTGCTTCTGGCGCTCGAAGCCGATCATGGTCTGGACCTCCTTGGAGGCCAGCACCTGGAAGAAGCCCCGGTCCGCCGCCTCCTGGGTGATCGCCTCGGTGAGGGCGGTGGCCACGGATGGGTCCACCCCGCCGCCGGCGGCCAGGTCGAGCACGATCAGCCGGGGCTTCTCCGCCTTGGCGGCCGGGTCGGCGCCCGCCGCCGCCAGCGCCAGGAGGGCGAAGGTCGAGAGCATCCAGCGGACGTTATACGCTCCGGGCGAGATGAAGATCCGGAACCGGTTGAACCCCTCCAACCCCTGCTTCTCCTTCGAGTTCTTCCCTCCGAAGACCGAGGACGGCGTGGAGCAACTCCTCCGCACCATCGAGGAGCTGGCGCCGCTGGAGCCGGGGTTCGTCTCCGTCACCTACGGCGCCGGCGGGAGCACCCGCGACCGCACCCTGGAGCTGGTCACCACCATCAAGCAGCGCTCCGGCGTCGAGGCCATGGCGCACCTGACGTGCGTGGGCCACACCAGGACCGAGCTGAAGGAGGTGCTGGACCGGGTGGCGGCGGCGAAGATCGAGAACGTGCTGCTGCTGCGCGGGGACCCGCCCAAGGGCGAGAAGGTGTTCACCCCGGTGGCCGGCGGCTTCCGCTACGCCTCGGAGCTGGTGCGCTTCGTCCGCGACAACGACTACGGCTTCTGCCTGGGCGGGGCCTGCTACCCGGAGGGGCACCCCGAGAATCCCTCGCGCGAGGTGGACCTGAAGAACCTCAAGGCGAAGGTGGACGCGGGGCTGGACTTCGTCATCACCCAGCTCTTCTTCGACAACGCCTTCTACTTCGACTTCGTGGAGCGGGCGCGGCGGGTGGGGATCAACGTCCCCATCGTGCCGGGCATCATGCCCATCACCAACTACGAGCAGCTCAACCGCTTCATCCGGATATGCGGCGCCACCGTGCCGATGCGGCTGTCGCTCCAGTTGGAGAAGGTGAAGGAGAACCCGGAGGCGGTGATGCAGCTGGGGATCGCGCACGCCACCGTCCAGTGCATCGAGCTTCTGGGCCGGGGCGTGCCCGGCATCCACTTCTACACGCTCAACCGGTCCCCGGCGACGCGGATGATCGTCAGCGCCCTACGCGCGCGCGGCTAGCATCCTCATCAAGAGCGGCAGCAGCTCCTCCGCCGGGGCGGAGATGGCGTGGACGTCGTCCGGGACGGCGCCCGGGTTGGGGTCCACGGAGAACACCGGCGACCCGCGGCGCAGCGCCGCGTCGAGCAGCATCTCCGTCACGCCCACGGAGAAGGAGGTGCCCACGAACAGGACCAGCTTGGCCTGGGTGGCCGCCTCCTGGACGCGCTCCCAGCGGTAGTCGCGGTGCCCGTGGTAGTACTCGTCGAACCAGAGGACGTGCTGGCGGACCATCGCCCCGCAGGAAGGGCAGCGCGGGATGTTCTCCGGGACCGGGACGTTGCGGAACTTCTGCAGGTCCACCGTGTCCCGCGACATCGAGCCTTCCGGCGCCCCGAACTCGCACCCGTACACCGAGCACCGCACCCGGTCCGCCGACCCGTGCACCTTGATCAGCGCCTTCGAGCCGGCGCGCTCGTGGAGCGGGTCCACGTTCTGGGTGATGAGGACGAAGGGGTGATTGCGGCCGTGCCGCCATTGCTCCAGCGCCACCAGCGCGTGGTGCGCCGGGTTGGGCTTCTTCTGCAGCACCTGGTCGAACCGATCCAGGTACCACCTCCAGGAGCCGGCCGGGTCGCGCATGAAGTAGCGCAGGGTGGCCAGCTCAATCATGTCGCGCGCCCAGACCGCGTCCGGCTCGGGGCCGCGGAAGGTGGGGATGCCGCTGGCGTGGCTGACCCCGGCCCCGGTGACGACGAGCATCAGGCCGGGCGTCTTCTCGATGGTGTCGGCGAGGGAATCGATGTCGCTCACAGGGGCCCCTCACCATAGCAAGCCCTTAAAGTTCGAGGGTCCCGCACCACGGGCGATCCGCGGAGAGCCCTTCGGCCGCGAAGGCGGCGCGGACCGCGTCCATCCAGGCGGCGGGCGGGAGCGCGCCGCGGAGGCACCGGTGGACGGCGCTCGCCACCAGGCCGCACCGGTGCTGGCCGAAGCTGGTGGGCGGCTGGCCGGGCGGAGGCAGCGGAGATTCCGCCAGGCCGATGCCTGGGAGGACCTCGCGGGTCATCAGCGGCGCGCCCTCGCGGAAGGCGTCCGGGTGGAGGGCGTGGAAGTCGCGGACGCGCTGGAGGACGGGAGGGAGATCGGCCGGCGCGATGTAGAGCACCGCGGTGTCCGCGCGGCAGTAGGCCTCCGGGTCGTTCACCAGCTTCCCCTCGAAGGTGCGGCCCTCCAGCGTCAGGAGGGAGTGGAGGAGGACCGGCGCGAACGAGGGAGAGAGGTTGCAGTACAGCTTCACGTGGACCCGGGAGTGATCGACCGGGCCCGCGCGGCCGAGGAAGTAGAAGAAGCCCGGGGTGAGGTTCGGGCGGGCGCAGGGGACGCGCACGCGCACCTCGTCGCCTTCCTTCGCGTCGGGGGGCTGGAGATCCGACCGGCGGTCGTCCACGAACAGCGTGAGCTGCGGGCCCGTCACGTACGCCCAGTCGCCCTGGAGCTGCGCCACCCGGTAGCCGGGTTCCCAGCAGTCGAAGCCGGCCGCCGCGGCCTCGAGCGCGGCGACGAAGTCGGGCCGGCCGTCCACCGGGACGACCTGCGGGTTCCAGCGGGTGAAGTAGCGCTCGTAGATCAGGTCGCGCAGCGCCGCCTCGGAGGGCGCCGGATCCCGCGGCAGCGACGAGGACAGCTCGAGGAGCGCCTGTTCCAGGAGCGAGGTCATGGGAGGAACAGCTTCTCCTTCCAGACCTCCGGCTGCGCGAGGAGATACTGGCCGAAGTCGAGGAGCCGCCGGCCACGCTCCCGGAGCTCGCGGAGGAAGTGCGCCTCGCCGTAGGCCGCCACCACCAGCGCCAGGCCGCACCAGCGCACCACGCGTTCGGGGAAGTCCGGCGAGGGAGAGGCGTCCCCGCGCTCCTGCTCGTACGCGCGGAGGAGCGCGGAGAGGAAGCGCTGGAGGTCCGGCTGCGGCAGCACCTCCGACTCGTGCTCCGGCGCCAGCCAGCCGGCGGCGTAGTCCGCGGCCAGGGAACCCACGTCGCGCGCGCCGTCACCCCAGTGGGAGAGCTCCCAGTCGATCAGGACCGGCTCACCGCCGGCGAGGAGGACGTTGCTCTGCTTGCAGTCGCCGTGGATCAGGCAGCTCCTCTCGGCTTCGGAGAGGGCGGTGAGGCCGCGCAGCGCCGCGCCGTCCTGCTGGAGCCGGGAGACGAGGTGCAGCGCCGCGCGCGGCTGCCGGGCGTAGAAGTCGGGGCGCGGGCGGAGCAGCGACTCCAGGAGGTCGAAGCGATCCGCGAGGGCGTCCTTCGGGTCGAAGCGGGCCGGGTCCGCGCGAGTGCGTGCGTGGAGCGCCCCCAGCGCGCGGCCCAGCCGCTCCGCCAGCTCCGGGTCGTAGCGGCGCGTGGTCCGGTGGTGGTCGAAGGCGGTGGACGCACCGTCCAGCCACTCCACCGCCAGCATCCCCAGGTCGGGGGAGAACGCGGCCAGGCGTGGGAGTCTCAACGGCGGACGCGCCACCGCCTCCAGGGCAGCGAGGATCCGACCTTCGCGGTGGACGCCTCGCTGCCCGTAGCCGGTGGCCAGCTTCACCAGCACCCTTCCCCCTCCGGGTGCTTCGCACAGGAGCGTGCGGTTCTTGGAGAGCGCCGGTGTAGGGGCCGGCGCGGCGGTGAAGCCCCACGCGCGGAGTTGCTCCAGCTCCGCGTCGGTCAGCCGCGTCAGGGCTCAGGCCCCAATCAGCGGCCGAGGCAGCGGGAACGGCAGGGGGATCGGCTTCGGCTCAGGGAGAGGCTTCGGGAAAGGGAACGGGATCGGATCCGGCAGCGGGATGGGCTTCGGCAGCGGGATCGGCTTCGGCTCCGGCCGCGGCCACGGGAGCGGATCCGGCAGCGGGATGGGCTTCGGCAGCGGAATGGGCTTCGGCTCCGGCCGCGGCCACGGC
>DASRBA010000034.1:0-24614 GCA_035637895.1 Myxococcaceae bacterium | reverse complement strand
GCCGGCGACGATGGGGTTGCCGATCGCCCCGCCCGCGTGCACCGACCACTTCACCGAGAAGCTGCGCGCCTGGTCGACCGTCAGGGGTTCGGCCGCGTTGCTCGTGCCCGAGAGGTCGTGCCGGTAAAACGTCCAGTCACCGGCCCAGGCCGTGGACCCCCAGAGTTACCGCCGCCACCGCCGCCAAACCGCTCCAACGCCTCACGCTCGCCGCCACGCCCACCTCCCCGCCGTGGGGCGCCGTGCAACACGGGCGCCAGCGGGTGCGGTGGGATAACCTCTCGCCGCGCTCGTTGATGGACGGCACCGACAAATACGCCATCGTCCGGAAGATCGCGGACGGCGGGATGGCGGAGATCTTCCTCGCCCGGTTCGAGGGGAGGCGCGGCTTCCAGAAGCAGGTGGTGCTGAAGCGGATCCGCTCGGCGCTGATCGCCGATCCGCAGTTCCGCAACATGCTGATCGACGAGGCCCACATCGCCATGGGCCTCAACCACGGAAACATCGCGCAGGTGTTGGAGCTGGGCGAGTCCAACGGCCGCTACTTCCTCGCCCTGGAGCTGGTGGACGGCTGGAGCCTCTCCGAGGTGATCAAGCGCGCCCGGAGCGTGGACCTCCCGCTGCCGGTGGAGCTGGCGCTCTACGTGGTGGTGGAGGTCTGCCGCGCGCTCTCGTACGCCCACAACCAGACGGTGAAGGGCCAGCCCATGGGCATCGTCCACCGGGACGTGAGCCCGCAGAACGTCCTCGTCAGCGACCAGGGCGAGGTGAAGCTGACGGACTTCGGGATCGCCAAGGCCAAGACCAAGACCGAGCAGACCAGCATCGGCGTGGTGAAGGGGAAGATCGCGTACATGTCGCCGGAGCAGGCGTCCGGCGGGGAGCTGGATCACCGGTCCGACCTGTTCTCGCTGGGGATCTGCCTGTACTCGATGGCCACCGGGAAGATGCCGTTCGAGGGCGGCGCGCCGATGGAGGTGATGGTCCGCATCCAGGCGGGCGACTTCACCCCTCCGGACAAGGTGAACAAGAAGATCGGCAAGGAGCTCAGCCAGGTCATCCAGAAGGCGATGGCGCTGAAGCCGGGCGACCGGTTCCAGACGGCGGACGCCATGCTGCTCGCGGCGGAGCGCGTGCTCCGGAATGAGTACCCACCCACCGGGCGCACGGAGCTCAAGGCGTTCCTCCAGGAGCTCCACGAGCGCGACGGCATCCCGCCCATCAGCCGCGCCGCGTCGCCCACCGCCGAGACGGAGCTGAGCAAGGACCCGGTGGAGATCGGGTCGTCGATGCAGCTCACCACGCCGTCGCCCCGGAGATCGGGCGAGAGGCCTCGGCCGTCTGCGGAACGGCCTCGACCCTCCGCGGAACGACCCCGGCCGTCGAGGCGGCGCGGCGGGACCCGGCGCACGGTGCTCGCGCTGGTCGGCGGCGTGGGGCTGGTGCTGGTCGGGTTCGTGCTGCTGTCGACGGAGAAGCACCCGCCCGCTCCGGCGGAGACGCCGCCGCCGGCGCCGCCCCCACCCGTCGCGAAGGCCGAGCCGCCGCCAGCGCCCGCTCCGGCCACGCCGGTCGCGACGCCGCCCGCGCCTCCTCCTGAAGCGCAGGCCGAAGCGCCCGCCACGCCCGCGCCGGAAGTGACACCGGAGCCCGCCACCGCGGCGCCCGCGACCGAGACCACGCCTGACGCCGGCCTCGCCGCCGAGGCGGACGAGGACGAGGATCATCTCCTCGCCGAGACTGTCCCCGACGCCAAGGACGTGGTGATCGGGGAAGAAGATGGCGCGCCGGAGGAGGCCCCGCCCGCTCCGACTCCTCCCGCACCGCCGCCGGCTCTGCCGGCGCAGAACGCGCCGCCCCCCCCCAGGCCGGAGCCGGTCAAGGTCGCCGTCGCGAATCCGCCGCCGAAGAAGCCCGCGCCTCCGCCGAAACCGGACCCCAAGGCGGACACCGTCTCGGTGCTGATCACCAGTCAGCCCGCGGGCGCGGTGGTGAAGCTGAAGAGCCGCGTCTTCGGCAAGACGCCCATCCCCCTCCGCTTCCGAACCGGGATCACCTTCGAGCTCACGTTCGTGAAGAACGGCTACACACCGACCGCGAAGCGCTTCCTGGTCACCAAGAAAAAGGACCAGAAAGTCGTGGCTTACCTTCACCCACATCGCCGGCCTTAA
The DNA here is from genome assembly GCA_035637895.1 of Myxococcaceae bacterium. GTDB lineage: Bacteria > Myxococcota > Myxococcia > Myxococcales > Myxococcaceae > DASRBA01. The sequence goes on along the minus strand of DASRBA010000034.1, from coordinate 22,443 downwards.
AAAAGGTCGGACGTTCGGTTTTGATCGCAACTGCGAAATTCGGACGCCCGATACATTTGTAGGTTTCACACTCCCCGGAGTCCCCCACATGGCCCTCATCTCTGATTCGGGGGGCGGGCCTGCCCGCCCGCGGCAGACGTCCGCCGGCACCACGTCCGGCTCGAGCTCCTCGTCTTCGTCGTCGAGCAGTCGTCGCTCGTCCTCGACCTCGTCCTCCTCCAGCAGCAGTTCCGGAAGCTCCAGCGCATCCACCGCTGCGACAGACGCCGAGCACGACGCCGAAGGCTCCGGCGGTTCAGACGGCGCGGATCGCCCGAAGAAGCACCACCGCGCCGCCGGCTCAGGCTCCAGCTCCGGCAATGACCTCTCCCCCGCGATGGCGGCGCAGACCGCGGCCCACAGCGCCGAGGCGGCGGAGCAGCGCGCCCGCAAGGCCGCGGACGAGGCCGAACGCGCCCGCAGCGAAGTGGACCAGATGCGCGCCTCCCAGCGCGCGGAGCTGGCCCGGGGCGACGCGAACAAGGCGCGCCAGCAGGCGCAGGGCTCGGTGGAGGACGCGCGGCAGATCCTTCGTTCCTCTCCTCCGGACGAGCGCGAGGACGCCCGCGCGGAGCTGGCCGCCACCCAGTCCGCCGCCGCCCGCGCCACCGCCGCCTCGGAACGCGCGGACGCCCACGCCCTGCGCGCCCGCGCCCAGGTCGACGACGGCTTCGAGCACACCCCCACGCCCGCGCCCGCGCGTCCCCAGGCGCTCGCCTCGACCTCAGGCGGCGGCGGAGACGCCTCCCAGCAGTTCTCCGCCGAGTACGACCGCCTCCCGCCCACGGAGCAGAAGCGCATCCCCCGCGACGCCTACGTCGCCCAGCGGACCGAGGAGTACGACGTCGCGCTCGACGCCAAGGCGAAGGCCACCCGGGACGTCGACGCGCGGATCACCGCCGCGATGGACGACATGGGCCCGGGCTCGCGCGACGCCCAGGCGCTCCAGCGCCAGCGCGACCGGCTGATCCTCACCGCTACCACCAGCGCGGTGCAGGACTTCCGCGACACCCGCGACGCCACCGCGCTCGCCGGCCAGTACCGGCAGGACCCGGCGAAGTGGAAGCAGGTCTCCACCCAGTTCGGCCTCCCCGACGGCGCCCAGCCCACGCCGCAGGCGGTGAAGGACCTCCTCCAGTTCAACCGCCAGGTGGAGACGCGCGCGCAGGTCGCGGCGGATGCCGCCGTGCGCAACCTCCCGCCCACCGCCACGGACGCGGACGCGGCGGCGGCGCGCCAGGCCGCGGTGGCGCAGGTGCAGCTGCAGGCGTACGTGGACCGCGGCGCGGTGAAGCCGCCGGGGGACGCGGACCCCAAGGCGTGGGTGGCGGCGCAGGCGCAGCTCGCCGGGCAGGAGGCGCGGATCCGGCGCACCGCGCAGGCGCAGGGGCAGGACCCGGACGCCGCGGTCGCCACCAGCGAGGCGCTGTTCAACGCCAAGCTGGACGCCGCGCTGCGCACCGGCGAGGTGAAGCCGCCCGAGGGCGCGACCGCGCAGGAGATCAAGGACCGCCAGCTCGCGCAGTTCCGCGAGGCGGTGGACCTCTCGGCCAAGAACGGCATCCCCATGGCCGACGCGCAGGCCCGCATCTCGGACGCCCACCAGCTCAACGACCTCCGCGTCGCGGCGCAGGTGAACATCAACGCCGCGGTCCAGACCTACAACGACAGCACCACCGCGGTGCAGCGCGGCGGCGAGACCCTCCGCGGCTGGCTCTACGGCGACGGCGTCAACCACCTCGACTGGGCGAGGACGGAATTCGACGGCATCCAGGCCAGGCAGCGCGAGTACAACCAGCTCCTCCTCCAGACAAAGGGGCCGCTCACGCCCGACCAGCAGCAGCGGGCCGGCGCGCTGAGGCAGGAGATCGAGGGGCGCATCAACCTCGCCACCACCAACGTCGGCCTGAACGTGCAGCACTCGCTGGCGCAGGCGGCGCGCTTCAAGCCGGTGGAGGCCGCGCTCTTCCAGACCGTCTACGCCGCCTCCAGCGTCATCCCCGGCGGCGTGGTCATCGGCGCCAGCGTGAAGCTGCTCCTGGACGACCTCCCCAACGGCCGCATCCGCGCCAACGGCAACGTGCTGGAGACCGCGGGCGACGTCGCCCTCTCGATGGCGATGGGCGCCGGGCAGGTGGCCATCGGCAAGTTCGACCCCACGCACGGCGGGACCACCACCCTGCTCCGGGCGGGCGCCGCGCCCATCCTCGAGAAGGCGGCGGTCATCGGGCTGGACGGCACGCTGAACGCCGCCTGGGCGGGCACCACCTCCGCGGTGGAGCAGTGGCGCGACCCCAACCGCGACCCCGGCAAGGGCATCGACTGGCAGAAGGTGAGCATCGACGCCGCGGGCGCGTTCGCCGGCAGCGCCATCGGCCGGGTGGCGAAGCTCGGGCCCGCCGCCGGGGCGCCTCCGCTGACGCTGCGGCAGCTCGGCGGTCAGACGCTGCGCGAGGCCGGCGTGGGCTTCGCCTCCGGCTCGCTGATCGACGCCGGCACCCAGTACGCCACCACCGGCAAGGTGGACCTGCGCCAGACGCTGAACGCGGGCTTCCAGAACGCGGTCATCGCCGGCTTCGACGGCGGCGCCATGGGCGTGGGCCAGCGGGCGGAGGCGCGGCAGCGCATGGCGGCGATGGCCGGCCCGGCGCCGGACCCGGTGGCCCTCACCTCCGACCCGCGGCTGCGCGGCGCCGGCGGCCCGCAGCCGGAGCAAGACACGTCGCCCATCACGGTGCGCACCGGGCAGGTGGATCCGCTGGAGGACAACGCCTCCCCCATCCTCCCGAAGCGCGAGCCCAAGGACCCGCCTCCCCGCGCGCCCCAGGAATTCACCCTCACCGGGCGCATGGTCGAGCGCGGCGCCGACTTCGCGCAGGCGATCTCCAACTACGCGCAGGGCGGCCGCGACACGCTGGGCCGCTGGGCCAACCAGGCGCGGAACGCGGCGGGCCTGCTGACCGAGCCCACGCTCAAGCTCACCACCGCCGCGCAGGATGGGCTCCGCGCCGCCGCGCCCAAGCTCTCCGAGTGGACCAACGGGTGGAGCGACCAGGTGGCCGGCGCCGCCAAGCTGCAGGTCTCCAACCTGTCCGACTGGTGGGACGCGCGGATGGGGCGCTCGCGCAGCGCCACGTCTCCGCAGGAGCAGCACGACCTGCTCACCGCCATCAACCCCGAGCTGGCCGCCGGCCGAGAGCCGGACGGGAGCCTCTTCGCCGCGCGCCGCGACGACCTGAAGCCGGGCGGCGTCGCGGCGCGGACGGACCAGGACCTCGCCCGCTCCGACCAGGGTTCGTTCCCCGTCGTCTACAAGGCCGACCGGATGGGCGACCTGCTCAACGGCCCGGGCCGCACGGCCCTGCCGGACCAGCTGGCCGTGCTCGCCGGCCGCGACCTGGCGGAGCGGTGGACCATCACCGAGGGGCGCGCGCAATCCTCGCAGAACATCGCGGACCCCAAGACCAACATGTTCGCGCAGAGCAGCCCGCAGTACGTCCCCGGCCTCATCGAAGGCCAGGGCGAATTCCGGCTGCGCGTGGAGGTCTACGGCCGGACCCAGGACATGGCGTTGAACCTGCCCGACCCGGAGACGATGAAGTCCTTCTACTCCGGCGACGCGGACGCGGTCCGGCGGGTGGTGGGCGACCTCCAGGGGCAGATCCGCAAGGCGCTGGCCAACCCCGGCGACGCCTCGATGCGCACCATCGACGGGAGCACGGTGGCCTCCGCCTACGAGAAGGGCATCCCCGGCCGGCGCACCGCGCTGCCGGCGGCGGACCTGCAGATCAACCTCCGCACCAACGGCTTCATCGACCCCATCCGCGACCCGGGCAACATCAACTTCGGCTCCGGCGCGGGCCAGCCACCCACCAACACCGTCAAGACGCTCTACTTCGACCCGGAGGGGAACGTCGCGCTGATCGGCGACCGCACCGCCCACGCCAACCTGGACGGCGCCGCGCGCGAGGCGCTGGTCAACGGCCACTACCCGACGCTGGAGGGCTTCGACGCCGCGCTGAAGGACCCGGCGTGGCGAGGGACGGAGCCGTTCGCCCCCGCCCAGGCGCGCGTCTTCCGCGAGGGCCAGGACCCGGCGCAGCTGAACGCCTTCGGGCACTTGTTCCAGGCGGCGCCCCAGCGCGAGGTGGTGACGTACCTGGACGCGGCCCGCTCCGGCCGCTACGAGGGCCAGCTCTACCAGCTCAACGGCGTGCTCAATCAGCAGGCGAAGGCCGCCGGGATGCCGCAGGGCGCGCAGGTGACCGTGGACTGGATGCTCGCCCAGGCGGTGGGCCTGGCGCAGGGCAAGAGCACGATGGACTCGCTGGTGGTGGACCCCAACAACCGGATCAACCCGGTGGTCTCGCCGGTGCCGCGGGAGATCGCGGACGTCTACACGGATCCGGACCCCGACCGCTTCACGCCGAGCTGGGAGCGCGGCCAGCGGCTGATCGCGGCGGCGCAGCTCGCCAACCTGGTGGACAAGCCGACCGCGGGCAAGCCGGCCACCGCCAGCGCCATCCTCTCCTCGGCGGCGGACATCCTGGAGGGCCCGCTGTCGGGCTTCTCCAACCTCAGCAACCCCGGCCGCGCGCAGGCGGTGAGCCCCTGGAACGAGGCGGACAAGGGGATGTACTCGCGGCTGCCGGACAGCACGAACGGCAACGGGAACCTGGTGGTGGCGTTCGGCACCGCCGGCTCCGGGCACTACGACGACGTGGCCGGCGTGGTGAAGCTGGACGACGGGTCGCGGCGGCTCTCCGTCCGCGCGGACAACGAGGGCGACCCCACGGCGCTCGACGCCAGCGTGGCGCGCGTCCCGGTGGTGGTCGACCGGATGATGCAAGACATCAGGGCGTACCAGGCGGAGGTCGCGCGGTTGGCGGGCACCAAGGACGCGCTCGGGCTGGCGATGATCCCGTACCTGCCGGAGCGCGAGGTGGCGCGGCTGAAGGGGAAGTGACCGTCAGCGCAAGCGCGCCAACATGAGGCGCTGCGCGTTCGGATGCCGGGGCTACACGAGCATCTCGCTCACCGCAGGCGCGCACGTATGGCCGTGCGCGTTCGGGTACCGCGCAGTTGCGAACCCGATCAGCGCAGGCGCAGCGGGAGCGCGTCCAGGCCGCGGAGCGCGCGCGACTTGCGCCAGCGGAGATTCTCCCTGGGCACCGCCAGCGCGGCCCGGGGGAAGCGCTGCGACAGCGCGCGGAACACCGCCCGCGCCTCCAGGCGGGCCAGCGGCGCGCCCACGCAGTAGTGCACGCCGAATCCGAAGGCGAGGTGCCGGTTGGGTGAACGGCCCAGGTCCAGCCGGCCCGGGTCCGGGAAGTGCGCCTCGTCCCGGTTGGCGGAGCCGATCAGCGGCGCCGCTGCCTGTCCGCGCCGGAGCAGGACGCCGCCCACCTCCACGTCCTGGATGACGAAGCGCGGCGCCGGCATCTGCACCGGGCTGGTGAAGCGGAGCAGCTCCTCCACGGCGGAGTCGATCAGCGACGGGTCGGCGCGCAGGCGCTCCATCTGCTCCGGGTGCTCCACCAGCGCCAGCATCCCGTTGCCGATCAGGTTCACCGTGGTCTCATGCCCGGCCAGGAGCAGCAGGAAGGTGGAGGACACCAGCTCCTTCGAGCTGAGCCGGCTGCCATCCTCCTCGGCGGCGATGAGCGCGCTCAGCAGGTCGTCGCCCCGGTCCTTGCGGCGCGTCTCGATCAGCCGGCGGATGAAGCGGAACAGGCCGATCATCTTCGGCACCGTCCGCACCAGCGAGGCGGCGCCGGAGTCCACGTCCACCAGGCCGGACATCCAGCGCTGGAAGGTGGGGCGATCTCGCTCCGGGACGCCCATCAGGTCGCAGATCACGGTGATGGGGAGCGGGAGCGCGAGGTCGGCGATCAGGTCCGTCTTCCCCGCCCGCTCCATGCGGTCCAGCATCCCCTGGACCAGGCCCTCCACCCGCGCGGCCAGCGCCTCCACCCGCGCGGTGGTGAACGCCTGGTGCGCCAGGTTGCGGAGGCGGCGGTGGTCCGCGCCGTCGCGCATCACCATGGTGCTGTTGAGGTCCATCATCAGCTTGCGCTCGATCCAGCCGGGCTCCTGGCCCGCGCTCCGGCGGTCGCTGCCGAAGCGCTCGTCCTTGAGGACGAAGAGCACGTCGTCGTAGCGGCTGACCAGGCAACTGGGGCCTCGCGGGCCGAGCGCCAGGGGGAACACGGGCCGCTCGCGGCGCAGGCGCGCGTAGAAGGGGTACGGGTCTCGGTGGACGGCCGGGTCCTGGAAGTCGGCGAGGGTCGGCGGCCCGGATGGAAGCGGGACGGCGTGGGCGACGCTCATGAGCGAGGGGAACGATAGGCCTCCGCGCCCCGGCGCGCACCCGCACCCGGAGTGAGGTTCCCTGGACCCGGGATGGCCTCTCGTTCTGAGATGGCGGGGTGCGCGTGCTGATCGCGACGTTCGGGACCCGGGGCGACACGCAGCCGATGCTCCCCCTGGCCGGGGCGCTGGCGGCGCGCGGGCACTCGGTGTCGCTGGCGGTGGCGCCCAGCTCGCTGGAGCTGGCGAGGGAGTCGTTCCCGTCCGCGTTCGCGGTGGGCCGGGGCTTCGAGGAGATCTCGCGCCGCGCGGCCACCGGCAAGCTGAGCGACTTCTTCGCCACCTTCTTCGCCATGCTCGGGGAGGTCCGCGTCCAGTTCGAGGCGCTGGACGCGCACGCGGGAGAGGCGGACCTGATCGTGGGGGCGGGGGTGAACGCGGCGAACTCGTCGCTGGCCGAGCGGTTCGGCAAGCCCTACGCGTACGTCGCCTACTGCCCGCAGGTCATCCCCTCCGGCGATCACCCCAACCCGTCGGTGAAGCAGCACGGGTGGCCGCGGTGGTTCAACCGGCTCTCCTGGCGCATCAACGACTGGATGTGGACGTTTCTCATGCTCCGCACGCTGAACGACGCGCGCGCCTCGCGCGGCCTGCGGCCCGTGCGCCGGGTGTGGTCGGAGCTGATCTCGCCCCGGCCGATCATCGCCAGCGATCCGGCGCTGGCCCCGGCGCCGAAGGACTGGCCGTCGCGGCTGGAACAGCCGGGGGCGCTCTTCATCCAGGAGCGGGCCCAGCTCTCGCCGGAGGTCGCGGCGTTCCTCGAAAGCGGGCCGCCGCCGGTGTACCTGGGGTTCGGCAGCATGATCGACCGCGATCCGCGGGCCACCACGCGGCGGCTGCTGGAGGCGGTGCGGCGCGCGGGCGTGCGGGCGCTGATCTCCGGTGGGTGGGCGAAGCTCGGGTCGGACGAGCCGCCGCCCCAGGGCGTGCGGTTCATCGGCGTGGAGCCGCACGGGAAGCTCTTCCCGCGCTGCGCGGCGGTGGTGCACCACGGCGGCGCCGGCACCACCCACACCGCCGCCCGCGCCGGGGTGCCGCAGCTGGCGATGCCGCACCTGCTGGACCAGTTCTACTGGGCCCACCGGATCGCCCTCGCCGGCGTGGGGCCGCCGGCGGTGAAGCGCTACTCGGAGGACCCGGAGCCCCTGGCGCGCGCCCTCCGCGCGTGCGTGGAGGACGGCGCCATCCGCGAACGGGCGCGGGAGATGGCCGCGCGGATCGCCACCGACGGCGCGGAGCGGACGGCGGAGATCCTGGAGCGGATCGCGGAGAGGCGCGCCTGACGGGCGCGCCCCGAGATCGCCGTGAGAACGGAGCTCACGCGACGCTCTCCGGGCTCGAAGCGCACGGTCGCCAACGGCGGCTCAAGCGGCGCAGCCGTGAGAAAGAGCCGCGCCGCAGGCGCGCCCTCTAGCGCGACGCCCGCGCGCTCGCGTTCGCCGGGCCCAGCCGCGCGGTGATCCAGCCCACCACCTCCTGGATGATCTGCGCGCGCTCCGGCTCGTGGAGGAGGTCGTGGAAGACGCCCTCGTAGATGTGGAGCGTCTTGTCCGCCGTGGCGGCGCGCTCCTTCAGCTCCTTGCTGCCCTCGGGGTTGGTGGCCTTGTCCGCGCTGCCGTGGAGGATGAGCACCGGGACCTTCAGCTCGCCCATCCGCTTCTGCACCTCGTCGATGCCGTCCAGCGCCGCCGCCGCGGACCGGGCGGGGAGGTTGTCGTGGTACACGAGCGGATCCGACGCCAGGTCCTTCTTGGCCGCCTCCTCGCGCACGAACTGGGTGTCGTCGACCTCCTGGGCGGGCAGGCCGGGGAGGATGCCGCTGAAGAAGCGCGCCGCGCCCTTCTGCCCGTCGGTGACCGACGGGAACAGCTTGAGCGCCGGGCCGCTGAGCACCAGCCCGCGAAGTTTGTCCCCGTGGGCCAGCGCGTAGTGGGTGGAGATCAGCCCGCCCAGGCTGTGGCCGTAGACGAACACCGGCACGCCGGGGTTGAGCTTGCGCGCCTCCTCCACCGCGAGGTCGGTGTCCGCCACCAGCTGCGGCAGCGAGTCGAACCGCTGCTTGTCGCCGCCGGAGTCGCCGTGGCCGCGCATGTCCTGGGCGTAGACCGCCAGCCCCTTGGCGGTGAGCGCGTCCGCCAGCGCCGCGTAGCGCGAGGCGTGGTCTCGGATGCCGTGGACGATCACCACCGCGCCCACCACGTGGCCGGACGCCGGCTTCCACTCGTACGCCTGCAAGCAGGTGCCGTCCGCGGCGGTCGCCTGGTACGGGCGGACGGCGGAGGTGCTTCCGGCGGGCGGCGGGTGCGCGGTCGCCGCGCAGGTGCGCGCCGCGGCGCAACCTCCGGTGACGAGCGCCAGCGCGGCGCCGAGGACGACGGTGATTCGGGGGAGCAGCGGGTTGGTTTTCATGGGGCGCGTGAGTACCGCCTTGGTTGGGCCGGCCGCATCCGCCAGATGGCCTATGCTTGCTGGCCCATGAATCTCCGGCTTCTCTGGGTGATCGGGCTGTTCGTTCCGGCCGCGGCCGCGCTGGCAGGCGACGACGGGTCGTTGGAACCGGCAGCAGATCCTCCGCAGGGCTGGTTTGCCCGGGTCCGGGAGAAGGCCCAGGTGGTGGACGCGGCGGTCGACGCGGTCGAGACGTCCCTGGGCGCCGGCGGCGCGCAGGCCCCACCCGTGGAGAAGGCCAACCAGCTCGTCGCCGCGTGGAACGAGTTGATGGACACCACGGAGGAGGCCATCCGGCACTTCGAGAACGGCCCGCTCCTCAGGGACGTTCTGATGAAGTGGTCGATCGACTTCCGGGAAGGCCCCGACCAGCCGCTCTTCCGCCTTCCCACCTCCGGTCCGCTGGTCGTCGAGAGCGCCCGCATCCTCGCCGTCAACACGGTGCGGCAGCGCCAGCTCGCGCGGGAGGCCGAGGGCTGGCGCGGCCTCCGCCAGATCGAGGCGGCGGGCTTCACGCTGAGCACGCCGTTCGTGAGGGGCTACGCGCCACCGCCGTGCGCGAACGGGAGCCGCCCCCCCACGCCGGACGATTCCTGGACCGCCGGCTGCGAGTTCGTCTTCCGCATCGGGCCGATGCAGGAGGGGAAGCCGCCGGTGGCGGTCGCCCGCGGCGTGGCCGGGCCGGTCACCGGCGTGGAGCTCCGGCTCACGATCGACCAGGACGTCGAGCGCGTGGCCGGACCTCCCGTCGATCGGCTGCCGTTCCCCACCCAGAAATTGAAGAAGGGCATCGGCCGCCCGCCCGCGCTGGTCAACCCGGCGCTGCGTCCGATCTTGCCGTTCGGGGAGGGGATGACCCGCCCGGAGAGGATCAGCGGGGAAAACCCGGTGTACACCAGGGAGGCCCTCCTCGCGCACGTGCAGGGCCTGATGATCGTCAAGTGCATCGTGCGGGCGGAGGGGACCCTCTCCAACTGCCGGATCATCAAGCCGCTGCCGTTCATGGAGCGCGCGATCCTCGACGCCCTGGCCACCCGCCGCTACAAGCCCGTGACGTACGCGGGCGAGCCCGTCGATTGCGACTACGTCTTCAACATCAAGCTGGTGATGCCCACGGCCGCCGCCCCTGGCCCCCCGGCCCTGCCGCCGTTCACTCCAATCCAGTGACTCTCTGACCGCCGCCATGATCCGTCGATCGCCCTGGAACGTCGTACTCGCCGTAGCGGTGGCCGCGCTCGGGTGCGCCCGCGCCGTGCCCCGTCCGACCCGCCCGGTTCCGCCGGAGGTCCGCGCGGCGCAGGCCACGCTCGCCGAGCGGGTCGACGCGCTGGACGCGCTGGTGACGGAGCTGGCGCCGGCCTCGGGGTCCGAGCGCCCAGGCAACCTGACCCAGGACCCGGCCGACCGCTTCGCCGCCGCCTGGAATGGCGTCATCGACGCGGGGGAGGCGGCGATGGCCGCCTTCCACACCTACGACCCGGAGTCGGGGAAGAGGGTCCGCGCGTGGCTGGAGCAGTACGTCCGCCGCGCCGGGACGACGGCGCTGAGCCGGGTCCCGGCAGGGGCCGAAGCAGGGCCCGTCGCCTCGGGCGCGCTGTTCAACCTGCTCGCCTTCCGCCAGCGCCAGGCGGAGGTCGAGGCCATGCGGGGTCTGGCCGGGATCTGGTGGGACGTCGCCGGGCCCAACGCCGGCAAGCCGGGGCTCTTCACGCCCGGGCCCTGCCCCGACGAGACCCACGCCCAGGCCCCGGATGCCGACTGGGCCGCGGGCTGTCGGTTCCTCTTCCGCCTCGAGGTCCCCCCGGCCGGGCAGTCCGAGGCGCCCGTCGCGGTGGCGCGCGGGGTGGCCGGCCCGGTCGACGGCGTCGAGCTCCGGCTCCAGGTGGGCAAGCGCCCCTCCTTCCTGTTCCGGGCCCAGGGCCGCGAGCCGGAGATGTACGCGGTGCCGGGCTGGCCGGCCCCGGAGGAAGGCGACGCGCTCTACCCGGCCGTGCAAAGCGTGGCCGCGCAGGACTTCGGGCCGGCCGACATCGTGTTCGACCCGAGCCAACCGATCCCCGAAGGGATGACCCGGCCGACGCGCATCTCCGGCCCGGACCCCATCTACACGCGCGCGGCGTTCCTGGCGAGGGTCCAGGGCTCGATGAAGATCCAGTGCGTCATCTCCACCGACGGCTGGATCTACGACTGTCGCGTGGTGCAGGGGCTGGCCCTGATGAACCAGGCGGTGCTGGACGCGCTGGTGGCGCGCCGCTACCGGCCGGTGACGTTCCACGGCAAGGAGATCAGCTGCGACTACGTGTTCAACATCAACCTGGTGATGCCCGGGCGCTGACGTTCAGGCCGCCGTCCGCTCCGGGGGCTCGCTGACCGCCGCCCGCGGGACGTAGACGCAGAAGGCGGTGCGCGGCCCGCGCGTCTCCAGGGCGATCCGCCACCCCAGCTTCTGCACCAGCCGCTGGGTGATGGCCAGGCCCAGCCCGGAGCCGCCGGACCGGGTGGTCACCCACGGCGTCCAGATCCGCTCGCGCAGCCACTCCGGGACGCCGGGGCCGTCGTCCCAGCACTCCATCAGCACGTCGTCCGGGGTGAGCTTCACCCGCACGCCGATGGTGCCGCCGCGGTCCACCGCCTGGGCGCTGTTGCGCAGGAGGTTGGCGAAGATCTGCACCGCCATGTCCGCGTTGGCGCGCACCGTGAGCGTCTCCGGGACGTCCAGCTTGACCACCAGCTCCTTGTCCTCCACCTGCTCCCGGATCAGCTCCACCGCCCGGCGCAGCGGGAGCCAGATCGGCACCGGCGCCAGCTTCGGGGTGGCGGACTCCAGCAGCTTCATCGCCGCCAGCATCCGCTCCAGCCGCGCCACCTCCTCGCTGCCGATCTCCAGGTCCTGGGTCTCCAGCGCGTCCCCGCGGGCGCAGCGCTTGAGCAGGTAGCGGAAGAAGTTCAGCGGGTAGGCGATCTCGTGGGACAGCTCCGCGCCCAGCATCCCCAGCGCGAACTTCTTCTCGTCGCGCGTGGCCTCCACCACCCCGCGGCGGTAGTCCTCCAGCTCGATCAGCGTCCGGGCGTGGTGGATCGCCACCGCGCCCAGCGAGGCGATGGTGGCCAGGAGCGTGAAGTCCTCGGTGGTGTAGAGCGCGTCGCCCCGCTTGGGCGGCAGCAGGATGGCGCCGCGCAGCGTGCCCACCGACCGCATCGGGATGAGCAGCAGGGACCCCCGCGGGCCCTGGGGGAGCCAGACGTGCTCGCCTTCGCTCAGCTGCCGGGCGGCGTCCACCGGCGCCTCCGCCGCGCCCGGCAGCGCGCCCAGCGCATCCGCCTCCAGCACCCGCACCGGCGCGCTCACCGGCAGCCAGCGGGACACGGTGACCTCGATGGCGCGCTGGATGTCCGGCAGCTCGTGCACGCTGGAGAGCTGGTCGCTGAGCTGTTCGATGGTGGGCCGGAACTCCGCCACCGCCTGGAACAGCATCCGGGTGCTGAGCCGGTTCAGCACCACGAACGCGCCCGCTCCGCACGGAAGCGCCAGCGCGGGCGCCAGCCAGCCGCTCAGCTGCGGCTGCAGCGCGAAGTGCAGCCCCAGCCAGGCCAGGAGCGCGACGCCCGCCGAGGCCAGCACCACCGGCCCCACCAGCAGCCGGCGCGAGAGCAGGGCGTAGGTGTCCAGGATGTTGTGGCGGATGAGGGAGACGCCGATGGAGAGCGGCAGGAACGGGACCGCCAGCGAGACGAACAGCGACATCCTCGCGAACCCGTACATCACCTGCGCGAACCCCAGCGCGAGCACGCCGGAGGTGACGATCAGGCCCCACGTCGCCGCCCAGAGCGGCGCCCGCTCCGCGCCCTTGGCCTGGCTCAGCCGCAGGAGGATGGAGACCGCCAGCACCACCATGCCCACCGGCACGCCCAGGCTGACCGCGTAGCGCGTCCACAGCGCGTCGCGGTGGACCAGCGGCGCCACCAGGAGCCACGCCGCGCCGGCCAACCCCACGACGGTGACGGCCCGCACCGCCCAGAGCAGCGGCCCGGCGAACCGCCGCGGCGCCGCCGGGAACGCGTAGGCCATCCACAGCATGCCCAGGTCGAACCCCACGCCCCCCAGCGAGAACGCGACCGGGAGGCGGCAGGTGGTGTGGTAGTCGTAGAAGGAGATGAACAGCAGGTAGGCGCCCACCGACCACAGCGCGTACGCGCGCGCCCCGGCACGCCTCCCGGCGAGCACCAGCACCATGCCGCCGGTCCACAGCGAGAGCAGCGCCGCCACCGCGTAGAAGCCGAAGAAGAGGCCGACCTCGGTCGCCCCCAGCGGGACGAGCTTGCGGACGACCTGCTTGTCGTCCCCCGACGCGGTGTGGAAGGTGAGCGCGACGTGGTCCTGGTCGCCGTCCGCCAGGCGCTGGTACTCGGCGGCGGCGGCCAGGGCCGGGTAGGCGCCCTCGCGGGAGAGGGGCCTGCCGTCGATGGCGATCAGCCGGTCCGGGTAGAGCAGATCCACCACCTCCGGCTCCCAGCCCGGGGCGGCGACGCTGGAGTAGTCGGCGTAGGGGTCGACGAACAGCCCGGGAAACGGGTGGCCCACGGTGGACGCCGCGCTGAACCCGGCGACGATGGCGATGGCCACGAGCGAGACCAGGGCGAGCGCGACGAGCGGGCGCATGGCGGCGGATACTAGTGCTCCGCCCGCACAAATCACCCCGGCCGCCCGGCCAGGCCAGGGCTAGGACCTCCCGTGCCTCGGCCTGGGCGCGCTGACCGGCAGGCTGGGGGGCGGCGCCGTGGTCTTGGTGAAGCCGAACGCCGCCATGGGCGCGAAGAGGAACTGGTGGAGCGCGCCCCCGGCGGTCCGCGAGAGGACGGCGTCCAGGCTCTCCAGCCAGGGGAGCACCACCTTGGACTCGGCGTAGAACGCCGGCGACCGCAGCTCCTCGCGCAGGCAGTCCAGCGCGTACTCCACGCGGTGGTGGAGCGCGCCGTGGTCGTGCTTGCCGGGCGGCTCCGGCGCCAGCGCCTCCGGCCCCCGGAGCATCGCCACGTGCCGGGCCAGCCACACCATGGCCTCCCGCCAGCGCCAGGAGTGCAGGAGGATCCGCGCCAGCGCGGGCGCCACCTTCTCCCGGTACTCGCGCAGCAGGTCCTGGGCCGGCCCCTCCAGCCCGGGCGACCGGGTCCAGGTGTACCAGGAGAGCGCGAGCAGGAACCTGGGGTGGGAGAAGGCGGCGTTGCGCAGCGGCACGCCGCCCGAGCGCGGCCGGGTCAGCAACAGCGCCGCGCACACCGGGTCGCCGGCGGCGAGCGCGGCGGCCAGCGCGTTCACCCGGCCGTGGCCCAGCTTGGGGTTGTGGCCCAGCCGGTCCCACTCGTTGAGCGCGTCCGAGCAGGGGCCCGCGCCGCTGTCCACCGCGGGCGGCACGTCCGCCGTCCACTGCAAGAGCGCGCGCAGCTCGTCCGCGTCCAGGTCCGGCGCCTCCCGCAGCACCGCCGCCGCCGCCGCGCCCACCAGCGCCGCCGACCCGCTGGTGTCGTCCATGGCGGCGTCGTTGAGCAGCTCGATGCGGTACTGCTCGCCGGATCCGCAGAGCGAGAGCGAGGGGCTGAAGCGCCCGGTGGGCCGCGCGCCGTGGCGGTCGAACACCCGGTGCCACTGGCCCGCCATGTCGGCGGCGCCCACCGCGATCACCCACGGCTGCGCGGCCAGCTCGTCGGCGCCCAGCGCGAAGGAGGTGCCGCCGCCCTTGTCGTGGTTCCAGGTGGCGTCCCCCACCGCGGCGATGACCACCGCGCCCTTCCCTCCCCGCCCGGTGCGCCGCGCCTCGCGCAGCACCTCCCGCAGGTAGCGCGGCGTCCCCCACAGCCCGTCCCCGCTGGCGATCACCACCACGTCCGCGCCCCAGTCCCCCACCGCGTGGGCCAGGGTCAGCGCGATGTCCGCGGGGGCGATCCAGGAGGAGATGTCGTCCGGCTCGGACGGCACCAGCCGGTACAGGCTCAGCTCCACGCCCTTGCCCAGCGCCTCCTGCACCACCGCCGCCATCCGCGTCCCGTGCCCGGGCTCGCGGGGGACGATGCCCAGGGGCGAGGGCCGCTCCAGGCCCTGGAAGCGCACCGCGGGAAAGCCCGGCGGCAGCCCGGCGAAGGACTCGTCCAGCACCGCGACGCGGGCCTGCGTCTTCAGCTCCTTCTGCAGGTGATACAGGTCGTGCAGCCCCAGGAGCTGGAGCCCGGAGATCAGCGGCTCCGCCTGGAGGTGGACCTCGCGGCCGTCCTCCTCCTCGGTCCCGGCGAGCCCGGCGAGGTCCACGCGCTCGCGCGGCTTGCGGGCGCGGAAGCCCGGGCGGGAGGGGCCGCCGCGCGCCGCGGGCGGGTGCTCGGCGAGCGCGGCGGTCTTCCGGTCCAGCTGCTCGGAGGTGCAGACCTCGTCGTCGATGCCCACCGGGCTGTCCGGCGAGGCGCCGCGGCGCTGGCAGAGCACCGGCTCCACGCTCACCACCTGCGGCGCGTCCTCCTTCCTCGGGGCGCGGTCCCTGGGCAGCTCGTAGAGGAACAGGTCCCCCAGCCGGGCCGCCGGCTGCTCGCCGGGGAGGGCCTTGCCGCGGCACACCACGATCACCTGGTCCCAGAAGCGCTTGATCAGCGCCTGCGGCACCTTCTCGTCCGCCACCAGCTTCCGGCCGTAGCCCAGGTCGCGGTTCACAGCACCTCCTCGGCGGCGGCGGCCAGGGCCCGCCCGTCCTCCTCGTTGCGCCTCGCGTCGCCCCCTGGATCGATGCGCTCCGCCATCCGGCGGAAGTCGCGCAGCCAGTCGACCAGCCTGGACAGGCGCGCCTCCCCGGCCATCCGGATCGCCGCGTCCAAGAGCGGCGGGACGGCGCGGACGAGCGCGCCCTCCGGCACGCCGAGGAGGGACGGGGTGGTCATCCCCCGCGTCCGCATGTCCTCCTCGCAGTCCATGGCGTCGTCGAGGCACTGGAGGGCGAAGCAGAACCGGTCGTAGGCGCGCTCCAGCAGCGCGGCGCGGTCCGCCTGCCCGGCGCCGCGGAGCATGGCCGCCGCCGCGGTGCTCCCCCAGCGGAGCTTGTCGCGCGTCTGGACGGCGTAGGTCGCGGCGTCCAGCGCGCGCTCGCGGATGCCGCGGAGCTCCAGCCAGGTCCCGCGGCGGAGCGCCACCAGCGCCGCCGCCAGCTCCGCCCGGCCGCGCGCCGGGTCCCCCAGCCCGGCGGACAGCTCGTGCTCCCACAGCCGGAGGAAGAGGTCGCGCAGCACGACCATCTGGAGGTCGGGCGCCACCTGGCGGTCCACCAGGCGGTCGGCGATCAGGCAGTGGACGACGGCGCAGTGGTGCGCGGCGCGGAACCGCTCCAGCGCCGTCGCGGGCGCCACCTCGGCCGCGTACCCGGGCAGGTCGCGGTTGATGGCCAGCACCCAGAAGTCCTCCCAGCGGCCGTCCCGGTGCTCGGTCAGCCCCAGCCGGTGCGGCAGCGCCGCCGCGTACGCGCGGATGCCGGGCGGGAGGTGGGCGGTGAAGGACCGGCAGGTGTCGTCCAGGGTGGCCGGCGCGCCCATCACCACATGACTCCGGGGAAGTGGATCCAGGCCAGGCTCTTGAACTGGATGTGGGTGGTGTTGATCTCCGCCAGCGCCTCGGCGTGGGCGCGCGTCCAGCTCCCCTCCGGCGCGTAGGCGCGCAGCACGTCCAGCACCCGCTCCAGCTTCTCCGGGCTGCGGTGGGCCCAGTAGTCGGTGACCCGGTAGTGGAAGTCCTCCACCTCGGCCGGGTGCTTGGACAGCAGCTCCGTCCAGAAGCGCAGCACCTCCTTCTGCACGGTGGGCGCGCCGGCGCTCCCGGCGGCGCCGTCCACCACCGGCGCCAGCGGCGCGAAGCGCGAGTCGAACAGCAGCATCTGCAGGGAGGCGATCTGGTCGTCGCTGAAGTGGAGGGCGCGCCTGCCGCCCGCGCCGCCCATGCGGGTGAGCACGCGGCGGGTGTCGTCGCGGGAGGTGAGCATGGCCTTGCGAAGGCGAAGGGCGTTCCGGCCGGAGCTCTGGAACAGCGAGCGCAGCACGCGGCGCGCGGTGTCCTTGCCGTCCGGCGTCCCGGCGCGCATCCTCCGGGCGACCAGCGAACCCACCACCTTGCTCAGCTCGCGACGGACGACCTTCTTCTTCGCGGTATCGTGCATGTGTCTCCCCGTGGTCGGCAACGACCCGCCGGGAAGGCAAGGACCGAACCAAGCGCGCCCAGGCGGACCGGGCGGGCCCACTGGCCAGGCAGTGGTCGATTTCGTCCAGGTCCGCAGGCGCGGTCGGTCGTTTCCGGCCACCGGGCGCCGGCGCCGCCTCCGGCGGGGCCTGGCATTGCGCTCGCACTCTGGGCGCGGAAGCCAGAAAAGCCGTCAAACCAGGAACGCCCGGCCATGAAAGTCCTGATCGTCGACGACCAGCGCAGCGCCCGGAGGGTCCTCACGGACATCCTCTCCTCCGAGGAAGGGATGGCGCTGCAGGAGGCGGCGTCTCTGGAGGAGGCGCGGAAGGTGCTGGCCTCGACGCGGGTGGACGTGGCGTTGATCGACATCCGGCTGGGGGAGGACCTCCAGAACCGGGATGGGCTGACGCTGGTGAAGGAGATCCGCGAGAAGACGGATGCCATTCCCCTGGTGGTGAGCCAGTCCAGCGAGATGGGGCAGATCCGGGCGGCGATGCGGGCGGGCGCGTACGACTACGTGCTGAAGGACGAGCTGTGCGAGGAGCTGGTGGTGCCCATCCTGCGGGCGCTGGGGGAGCGGCGGGGAATGGAGCAGGAGCTGCTCCAGCTCCGCGCGCGCAACAACCCGGACGGCGGCGGCCTGCGCGGGCTGGTGGGCGCGTCGGAGGCGATGGGGAGGCTGCGCGACCGCATCCAGCGGGTGGTGGTCTCCAGCCGCCCGGTGCTGGTCCTGGGACCCACGGGTTCGGGGAAGGAGCTGGTGGTGCGGGCCATCCACGCGCTGGGGCCGCACGCCTCCGAGCCGCTGCTGGACTTGAACTGCGGGGCCATCCCCGAGGCGCTGATGGAGAGCCAGCTGTTCGGCCACGAGAAGGGCGCCTTCACGGGGGCGGAGCGGAGGCAGGAGGGGTACTTCACGGCGGTGCGGAGGGGGACGCTGTTCCTGGACGAGTTGGCGGAGCTGCCGCTGGCGCTGCAGTCCAAGCTCCTGCGGGTGCTGGAGACGGGGCGGTTCCGGAGGGTGGGGGCGACGGGTGAGGAGGAGTTCCAGGGGCGGGTGGTGGCGGCCACCCACGCGCGGCTGGACGAGCGGGTGGAGGCGGGGCAGTTCCGGCGCGACCTCTATCACCGGCTCAACGTGCTCACGGTGCGGGTCCCCGGGCTGGCGGAGCGGCCCGAGGACATCCCCGCCCTGGTGTCGCTCTACAGCGGGCAGCAGTCGCGCCCGCTGCGGTTCACCGAGCAGGCGCTGGGGGTGCTGGCGGCGTACTCGTGGCCGGGGAACGTGCGGGAGCTGCGCAATTTGATCGATCGGATCGCGGTGTTCTCGGATGAGAACCCGGTGGGCGCCAAGACGGTGGCCGCGTACCTGGAGACCGAGGTGGCGCCGTCCACGGAGCAGGGGTTGCGCGCGCTGGCCCGCGCGGTGCTCCAGACGCCGGCGGACAACAAGCTGGAGGCGATCGAGGAGAGCTTGATCTCCGAGGCGATGGTGCTGGCCGGCGGCAACAAGAGCGCCGCGGCGAGGCTGCTGGGGATCAGCCGCAAGGCGGTGGAGCGCCGGGTGGCGCGCGAGGACGGCGCGGCGGCGGGGGATGAGGAGGCGGCGGAGCACGAGGACGACACCGACGGGGAAGGGGCCAACGGGTCCGCCTCGGGCACGGCGTAACAGACATCAGGGCTCGACCCGCACGCCGCGCACTCATGCACTCCGCGCGCGCAGCGCGACCCGTCCGCGCGTGGCGCGCGACCTCACTCCGGCTCGAGCAGCCCCAGCTGTGCGGCCCGGAGCGCGGCCGCCGCGCGCGTGTCCACCTCCAGCTTCCCGTAGATGTGGATGGTGTGGTGCTGCACCGTCCGGTCGGAGATCCGCAGCGCCTGCGCGATCTCCTTGTTCGTCTTCCCCCGCGCCAGCAGCCGCAGCACGTCCAGCTCGCGCGCGGTGAGCGAGGACTCCGCGGGCGCCGGCCGCGACCGCCGCTCCCCCACCGCCGACAGGCACGCCTCCACCGCGCCCGCGTCCAGCGCCCCACCCTTCGCCATCGACCGCAGCTCCGCCGCGGCCGCGCCCCGCTCCATCGCCGCCCGGTGCGGCCGCGGCTCCAGCATGGCGCACAGGGCGTCCGCCGCCGCGAGGAGCCGCGCCGCCCTCCCCAGCGCCGCCTCGCGCAGGCCGCGGTGGTAGCCGGACCCGTCCAGGCGCTCGTGGTGCGCCCCGGCGATCTTCGCCACCGAGGCCAAAGGCGCCGCGGAGGCCAGCGCCCGTTCGGTGAAGAAGGCGTGGGCCTGGGCGCGCTCGCGCTCGGTGGGGCGGAACGCGCGCGGGACGCTCCACACGCCGGTGGGCACCGCCGCCTGCCCCACGTCGTGCAGGTGCGCCGCCAGCGCCAGGTCGCGCCGCTCCGCCTCGGGCAGGCCCATCGCCGCCGCCGCATCCCCCGCCACCCTCGCCACCGCCCGCGAGTGCCCCCGAGACCACGGGCACTGGAGGTCCGCGAAGTCGCCGAACGCCGCCGCG
Source organism: Myxococcaceae bacterium (assembly GCA_035637895.1). GTDB lineage: Bacteria > Myxococcota > Myxococcia > Myxococcales > Myxococcaceae > DASRBA01. The sequence continues at coordinate 2,866 of DASRBA010000034.1, read as the reverse complement.
ATGTCCTCCACCTGCGTGGGCAGCTCCGCCGCCGCCGCCGCGCGCTGCGTCGCCTCCGCCCGCGAGGCGAGGTAGTCGTCCCGCGCCAGGTCCTCCAGCATCCCCATCGCCAGGTCCGCCAGCCCGGGATCCAGCGCCCCACCCGACCGCGCCTTCAGCGTCGCCGCCGCCAGCGCCGGGCCGCCGGCGAGGTGGAACACCACCGCGGTGTGCGCGACCTGGGCGACCCGCGACACCAGCGAGAGCGCGTCGCGCGAAAGGCCGCGGGGCGCGCCGGCGCCGTCCCACTGCTCGTACACCTGGTCCAGCGCGCGCGGGACCTCCGGCGCCATCCGGAGCTGGAGCGCCAGCTGCCGGGCGGCGCCGCACGCCTCCGCCGCCCACTCGGTGCGCAGCGCGCCGGCGCGGGTCGCCACCCGGACCAGGCCGCGGCCCTTCTCCCCCAGCGTGGCGCCCGCGCCCGTCACCGCGGAGAGCACCGCCAGCGGGCGCCGGGCGTCCGCGTGGATCAGCCGGTTGCGCAGCGCCACGTCGTCGGCCGCCAGCGTCGTCTCCACCGACGCGTACCCGGTGCAGCCGAGGTGCCGCAGCAGCGCGGCGAAGAACGCGGCCGAACGCTCCCCGGCGGTCGCGCCCGCCGCCTCCGCCAGCTCCACCGCCAGCGCGGCGGTGAGGAGGCTCTTGTCCTCGGCCAGGCCGTTGGCCAGGTCCAGGATCACCGACAGCGCGGAGAGGCACTCCACGGTGGGGTTGGACGCGGGCATGCCGGCGTCAGATCCCGGTGGCGGAGCGGACGACCAGCCGCGCCACGCCGGCGATCGCCAGCAGGACGACCGGGTTGGCGCGCTCGAAGCGGATGAGGGTGAGCGCCACCGCGGCGGCGATGGAGATGCCCACCGCGGTGTGCATGGTGCGCCCGAGCGTGAGCGCCGCGGCGGCCATCAACCCGACCACCGAAGGGGTCAGCCCGCGCAGGGCCGCGCGCATCCACCGCCGCGAGCGCATCCGGTTCAGCCACGTCGCCAGGGTCACCACCAGTGCGAACGGGGCGCCGAGGATAGCGACGGTGGCGACCAGCGCGCCGGGGACCCCCTGCCGCAGGTAGCCGATGAAGGTGGCCATCAGGAGGACCGGACCGGGGGTGAGCTTGCCCACGGCCACCGCGTCCGCGAACTGGCGCTCGGTGATCCACCCGGGCACCACCACCTCGGCGTGGAGCGCCGGGATGACGGCGAACCCGCCGCCGTAGGCGCCCAGGCCGACGCGGAAGAAGACCATGGCCAGCGGGAGGAGGCCGGCCGCCGCCGCGCCCAGGCCGCTCCAGCTCCAGGGCATCGCCCAGCCGAGGGCGCCTCCCCCCGCCCCGCGGTCCGGTTCCGGCTCCACCCGCGGAGCCGACCCGCGCGGGAGGCGGCCTCCCTCGTCGGGCAGCCCCACCGGGGGCGCCGGGCGGAACCGCCGGCGGCGGAAGCGGAGCAGCCGGGCCCGCTCCACGCCGAGGTCCCAGATCAGCCCGGCGCCGATGCCCAGGCACACGACCTCCAGGGAGCCGGCGCCGCCCACCAGCGAGAGCACCAGGGCCATGGTGGCCACGGCCATCTGCCACATGCGCGAGACGCCGGTCTTGAGCATCCGCTGGGTGATGGCGACCACGATGCCCACCACCGCGGCGTTGAGCCCGGCGAGGAAGGCGTCCGCATGCGGGACCGCCCCGAACCGGACGTACACCCACGCCAGCGTCAGGACGGCGGCGGCGCCTGGAGCGACGAAGGCCGCGTAGGCGGCCAGGGCGCCCCGGACGCCGTGGAACCGCAGGCCGATGCAGGCCAGCGCGTTGGAGGCCGCGCCGCCCGGCAACAGCTGGGCCACCGTGGCGGTGTTGGTGAACTCGCGCTCGGTGAGCCAGCCCTTGCGCGCCACCGCCATGGACCGGATGGCGGCCAGGACGCTGATCCCGCCCCCGAAGCCGATGGCGCCCAGCGCCAGCGCGGAGGAGGTCAGCTCCAGCAGGGTCGGGCGGGGGCGCGCGGGCGCGGGGGCATCAGTCATCGACCGGGTTCTAGCCCGGCCGGCCCCGTCAGGTCAGAGCCCCCGGGTGGGGGTGAACTCGTCGCGCCGGTTGGCCGACCTGGCCTCCTCCGTGCCCCGCGAATCGACCGGGTGCTCGAAGCCGTAGCTGACGGTGTCGATGCGGGCCTGGTCCACCCCGAGGTCCGCCAGGTACTTCTTCGCCACCGCCGCGCGCTTCTGGCCGAGCGCGAGGTTGTACTCCTCGGTGCCCCGGTCGTCGCAGTTGCCGGAGATCCGGATCTGCACACCCGGGTTGGCGCGCATCGCCTCCGCCAGCGTCTGGAGCCGCGACTGGCTCTCCGGCGTCAGCTCGGCGACGTTGAAGGCGAAGTGGATGACCGTCCCCTGGAGCAGCGCCTCCAGGTCCTTCGCCTCGCGCGCCTTCCGCTCCTCCGCCGCCCGGTCATCCGCCGGCTCGGGCGCGTCCATGGCGGGGGCCGGCTTCACCGCGGGAGCAGGCGCCGGGGCTTCCGGCCGGGCGGCCGCTGGATGGGCGCACCCCCCGAGGGACGTCGCGCCCACCACGGCGAACAGCGACAGCTTCCACGTCTTGCTCATCTCGTCTCCTCTCTTCTCTTCGGGAACCGCTCTCCGGGTACCACGTGGAATTGTTTGAGGTCAAACGACCTTGGAACAGGCCAGGAGCCCGGGAATGTCCAGGGCCGTCGCGCTATCGTTCACTCCGTGACGGCGGAGCCGGAGCGACCGACGCTCGAGGAGGCCGAGATCCAGGTGGCCCTCGCGGCGGGCGTGCTGGCCGCGGGCGAGGCGGACGTCCTGAAGGCGGAGGCGCGGG
>DASRBA010000033.1:0-25605 GCA_035637895.1 Myxococcaceae bacterium | reverse complement strand
TCTCGGCTTTGAACGGCGCCTCGGCGACGATGGGGATGGTCTACGTCTGGTCGCGCGCCTGCGCGAACGCGGCGCTGGACGCGAGGAGGACGGCGAGTGCGGAGAGTCGGGCCATAGGCCCCGGACCCTGGGTACGGGATGGCGCGGCGGCAGCGGCAGCCGCGCGCGCCTGTCACCGCGCCGACACCCCTCAGGCTGGATTCGTCCTCGAGGCGACCCGTGGCTGGCGGATCAGGAAGTACGCGTAGCCCAGCCCGAGCAGCACGTGCAGCCCCACCTGCCCCACCACCGCCTGCGGCACCAGCCCGGCGAAGTATCCGCGCAGGTTGATGGCGATGGAGATCACCTGCGCCGCCAGGTTGCCCGCGAGCACCGCGCGCAGCGCCACCCAGTCGTCGCTCTTGCGGACCAACCAGTTCGTCAGCCCGATGCTGAGCAGCAGCGTCCCCTGCGCCTGCCCCAGGAGCCCCACCTTCGGGTCCGAGGCCAACCCCAGCGGCTCCAGGAACTGCTTGGTGGCGAAGATCATCAATCCACCGAGGAGGAACGCGATCACGCTCCCCACGGCCAGCATGTGCTTGGCGGTCATCTCAACGAGCTCCTTCCTTCCACGGAACGATTGGCCGGACTTCCACGCTGCCCCACTCGGCGTCCGGGTGGCCGGCGGCCCACTCCAGCGCCTCGTCCAGGTCCTTCACCTCGATCTCCGCGGCGCCGCAGATCTGCTCCGCGTTCTCCACGAACGGGCCCTCGGTGATCAGCCGCTTGCCGTTGCGCTGCCGCACGGTGGTGGCGGAGCGGGTGGGCTCCAGCATCGCCCCCGCCTTGACGATCCCCGACTGCATCATCTTCATCCCGTACGCCGCGTACCGCGCGTGCATGGCCTGGCGCTCGGCGTCGGTGAGCTTGTCGTAGGCCGTTTCGTTCCGGTTGATCAGCAGGTAGTACCGCATCCGCGCTCCCCTCCCCGTCGTGGGAAATGGAAATGACGTAGAAATGCCCGTGCCGATCGACGCCCAGGTGGGCCCCGAAATCGACATCGCCTCCATCTTCCGCCAGGAGCACGGCCGCGTCTTCGGCGCGCTGGTCCGGCAGCTGGGCGACTTCGACCAGGCCCAGGACGCCATCCAGGACGCCTTCCTGGTGGCCCTCCAGCTCTGGCCCAAGCAGGGCGCCCCCCACAAGCCCGCCGCCTGGATCACCACCGTCGCCCGCAACGCCGCCCTCTCCGCCCACCGGCACCAGTCCCTCGCCGCGAGGAAGCACGAATCGCTCGCGGAGGAGGCCCAGGCCCTGGCCCAAGCCGGCGCCTCCGCCTGGGACGAGGACATCCCCGACGAGCGCCTCCGCCTCATCTTCACCTGCTGCCACCCCGCCCTCTCCGAGGAGGCCCGCGTCGCCCTCACCCTGCAGACCATGTGCGGCGTCCCCACCCCGGAGATCGCCCGCCTCTTCCTCGCCCGCGAGGACGCCATGGCCCAGCGGCTGGTGCGCGCCAAGCGCCGCATCAAGGAGACCGGCATCCCCTTCGCCATCCCCGCCGCCGAACGGCTGGAGGAGCGCGTGGAGGCGGTGTGCTCGGTGGTGTACCTGATGTTCACCGCCGGCTTCTCCAGCGCCGACCCGCAGCTGTGCGCGGAGGCCATCCACCTCGGCCGCGTGCTCGTCCACCTCATGCCCAGCGAGCCGGAGGTGCGCGGTCTCCTCGCCCTGATGCTGCTGCACGACGCCCGGCGCCCCGCCCGCACGGACCCGGCGGGCGAGCTGGTGCCGCTGGAGGAGCAGGACCGCTCGCGCTGGGACCAGGCCGCCATCGCCGAGGGAACGAAGCTCCTGGACGAGGCGATTGCGCGCGGGCGGCCCGGCCCGTTCCAGATCCAGGCCGCCATCGCCGCGCTCCACGCCCAGGCGAAGGACGCCGCCGCCACGCCGTGGGGGGAGATCCGCGCCCTCTACGAGGAGCTCTACCGGCGCGTCCCCTCCCCCGCCGTGGCCGTCGGCCTCTGCGTCGCGGACGGGATGGCCAACGGCGCCGAGGCCGGGCTGGCCCATCTCGACCAGCTCGCCGATGAGCTCGCGGGCTACGGGCGCGCCGCCGCCGCCCGCGCTGATCTGCTCCGGCGCGCCGGGCGCACGCAGGAGGCGATCGCCGCCTACCGCGTGGCGATCGCCGAATGCCCTTCCCCATGGGAGGCCCAGGCCCTCCGCCGCCGCGCCGAGGCCCTGGAGCGGCCAAACTCCACCTGAGGTGGTGCATCCGCGCGCGCGTCCAGCCCTCGGAAGCCGCAAACGACTGAAATGACTGGTCGAACCTTCGATTTGTAAACAGCTTTCATTTTCTCAGCGCACGAAACTTCGGGAGGTGTGAGCCCGAGGATTCCAGTGTGCGGCCCGGCGCACGACGTACCCCGCCGGGCTCCTGGAGCCACACCACACCCGCAGCACCACAACCTGGAGGAAGTCATGCCTGGACCGTCTGGAGCGGTCGGAGTGAATCGCAGTGTGCCCTTGGCCAACGTGCAGCGTGAGGCCACCACCACCGTCGGCGCGGGACAGACGCCGACCCCGCCGCAGCAGGGCGGGACGCCGCTCGCCACCGGCACCGTGAGCGACTCGTTCCACGCGGGCGTCGGCGCCAGCACCGGCGGTCAGGTCGCCGGCGGTCAGGGCCAGGCGGGCGCCAACGTGGGCGTCGGCGGCAGCGCCAGCGCCACCGGGTCGGTCACCACGCAGGGGCTGCAGGGTTCGGCGCAGGCGGGCGTGAACGCCAGCGCGACCGCCCAGGCGGGCATCAACTACGGCGGCCAGAACGCCGGCGCCGGCGCGCAGGTGGAGGCCCAGGCGGGCGCCAACGCCCAAGTGGGGGCCACCGGGTCCATCGGCCCCTCCGGCGTGAGCGCGCAGGTCGGCGGCAGCGCCTTCGCGGGCGTGAGCGCGGGCGCGCAGGTGAACGGCCAGCTGGGCAACGGCGCGGTCACCGCCGGCGCGGGCATCGAGGGCCACGCCGGCGTGGGCGTCACCGCGCAGGGCTCCGCCAGCTTCAGCGCGGACCGGGTGGGCGTGCAGCTGCGGCTGGGCGCGTCCCTGGGCCTGGGCGCCTCCGTCAACGTGAACGTGGGCTTCAGCCCGCGCGCCATCGGCCGGTACTTCGGCCTCAACTGGTAGCCAACGGCCATGATCCCCTCCGCCCAGGACCTGCTGGAGGCGATGGTCGACGACGCCGGGACGCTGTCCTCCGTCGTCGCCCTCCGCCACTCCCGATGGGAGCCGATCCGGATGAACTGGATGGTCTGCGCGGAGGGGTTCGCGGCCCTGGAGACCCCGGACCGGGAGTACTGCTCCTTCGAGTTCGCCACCGACTTCTGCTTCGTGTGCGTGGACGAGGAGCTGCAGGGGGAGACCCGCACCGTCACCGGGGCAGGTTTTGCGGGCCTCCCGAGGACGGACGTATCATTCCGGGAGGCGGTCTCCCCTCCGTCCGCCGCCAAGGCACATGAACCCGCTCGTGCTCCAGTACCGGAAGCTCCGTCGCCAGCTCCGGGACCTCAAGGGCTACCTGGAGCTGGACTGGCACGGGAACGAGATCGTGCGGCGCACGGACTTCGCCCACTGCCCGCGCCCGGTGCTGATGCTGTACGGCCTGCTCTCGACGAGACGGACGTTCGAGGTGCTGGAGCGGCGGCTGCGCCGGGACGGGTACTGCGTCTTCTCGATCAAGCTGGGCGGGTTGATGGAGACGTTCAACTCGCGGGGGATCGACGAGTGCGCGGAGCGGGTGCGAGCGAAGGTGGAGCGCCTGTACTCGCGCTTCCCGGGCATGGGACCGCTCACCATCGTCGGCCACTCGAAGGGCGGGCTGATCGGCCGGTACTACGTCAAGCGCCTGGGCGGGGACCGGAGGGTGAAGGCGGTGATCACGCTGGGGACGCCGCACACCGGCACCCGCACCGCGTACCTGGGGTGCGCGCTGGTGGGGATGTTCGCCAAGTCCGTCTGGCAGATGACGCCCCGGTCGCCGTTCATCCGCAAGCTGCGGGTGGGCGCCTTCCCCCGCCACGTGCGGCTGGTGTCGATCTACTCGCGCGAGGACAAGGTGAGCCCGTTCCCGTGCTGCAGGCTCGAGGACGAAGGCGTGGGGAACACCTTCAACGTCGAGATACCGGGACTGTCCCACCGCGAGTACCTCTACAAGCGCGTGGCGTATGAGGCGATCCGCGCCGAGCTGGCGCGGACGTACGGCGGCGAGTCGGCGCCGCCCCCTCAGCCGGTGACGTTGTCGCCGGTCCGCTCGTGAGGCCCATGGCCGAGGGCAACGGGCACTCCGGGTCGAAGTGGGAGCGGCTGCTGGAGACGAAGCCGATCCCGCTCATCGACCACCTGGTGGAGGAGGCGGCAAAGCTGTTGGCCGCGGACCTGGCGACGTGGCCGCCCCCCATCCAGGACCTGGACCCTTTGACCGGCGCCCACTTCGCGCCGCTGCTGGAGCCGGGGACGCCGCGCCCGGACGACCGCGTCTATGAAGAGGCGTTCCGGCTCACCCACTGGGAGCTGGAGCACGACCTGGAGGCGTACGACGACTACATGCGGAACCGGCGGTGGATGGAGCGCGGGCTGCCGGCGGAGAGCAAGGGCGCGCTGCTGTTCCTCAGCCGCTGGCTGTACGAGCAGGTCACCGCGCTCGCCGAGGCGACGGAGAACCGCGTGAAGCGCAAGCACCTGGCGCTGTTGCTGGAGCGGGCGCAGTCGCTGCTCGGGGCGACGCGGACCTCGTGATAGACGGGGCCGGATGTCGAACGACGGGATGGAAGCGATCGCGCGGCGGCGCCTGTGGATCCTCGGGGGGTTGTGGCTGTTCGTCCTGGTGGTGCTGATCGCCTTCCGGGCGGTGGTGATGCCCTTCGCGGGCGCCGCGCTGATCGCGTACATCCTGGCCCCGCTGGCGGACCGGATCACCGGGGTGAAGATCCGCAAGAAGTCGGTGCCGCGCTGGCTGGCGATCATCCTCATCTACGTGGCGTTCTTCTTCGTCACGTACCTGTTCTTCCTGCTGGTGGTGCCGCAGCTGTACGCCGAGGTGAGGCGGATCAGCCTGGGCGCGGTGGACTTCGCCAACGGGCTGACGCCGGACCAGGCGCGCGGGTACGCCGGGAGCTTCGACCAGTGGCTCTCCCAGCACGGGCTGGCCCTGGGCGACTCCGGCAGCGGCACCTTCGCCGCCAGCCTGGACTTCGAGGAGCTCCTGCGCGAGGGCGCGCACAACGTGTCGATGTGGCTGCGGGAGAACCTGGGGAACATCGTGGACATCACCCGCCAGGTGGTGAGCGCGCTCTTGGCGGGCGTGTTCATGACGTTCTTCGTGCTGATGGTGGCCGCGTTCTTCTCCATCGACGCGGTGGGGATCCGGCGCTACGTGCGGTCGATGATCCCGCCCGAGTACACGGACGACGCGCGGCGGCTGGTGGGGCGGATCGACCGGTCGCTCTCCGGCGTGGTGCGGGGGCAGATCACCATCTGCCTGGTGAACGGAGCGCTCACCTTCCTGGGGCTGACGCTGCTGGGGGTGAAGTTCGCGTTCCTGCTGGCGTTCCTCGCCACGCTGCTGAGCCTGGTCCCCATCTTCGGGTCCATCATCAGCTCCGTGCCCATCGTGGCCATCGCGCTGTCGCAGGGGTGGAAGCAGGCGCTGGGCGCGCTGGCGTGGATCGTGGGCGTGCACGCGCTGGAGTCGTACTTCCTGAACCCGAAGATCATGGGCACCGCGGCGCGCATCCACCCGCTGATCGTGGCGTTCTCGCTGATCGCCGGGGAGCGGTCGTTCGGGCTGGTGGGCGCGCTCTTCGCGGTGCCGGTGGCGGCGATCATCGTCGGGTGCTTCGAGTTCCTGCGGCAGAAGGCGCAGGGCGAGGCGATCACCTCGATCGCGCCGGACTAATCCCCCACCGGGCTCAGGGAGGAGGGGCGATGCGCCACGCGGCCGCGCTGTCGACGAGGAGCTGGCCAGGCTCGCCGCGCTTGCCGGAGATGAACGCCTCCAGGTCGTTCGAACCCGGGTTGCGCCGTGAGAGGGGTGCCAACGCCAGCGCCTCGAAGCGGTGCGGTCGCTTGGTCCCGGTGGGTCGCTCGCGGCGCTCCCGCGAGACGCGCCGCGTCCCTACCTTACGTGCGACATGCACCTGTGGACCTCGCATCCGATACAGAAGTCCCGCTCGGCGGACGGCGCCGCGCTCCTCGGCTTCGGGCTGTTGACCGGCCTGACGGCGCTGGCCGGCGGGCACTCGACCCGCAAGGGGCTCTCTCCCTGGTACGAGAGGTTGAACAAGCCACCGTTCCAGCCGCCAGCCTGGCTGTTCGCTCCCGCGTGGACCTTCCTGTACGGGCTCATCGCGACGTCGGGGTGGCGAATCTACCGCCGCTCGCGCAGCTCCCGGCGCCGGGGCGCCCTCGGCCTCTGGGCGGCGCAGCTCGGGCTGAACGGGCTGTGGTCATGGCTCTTCTTCGGCAAGCAGCGACCCCGTGCCGCGCTCGCCGACTCCGCGCTCCTGCTGGGCGCGGCCGCGGCGTACGTGCCCGTCGCGCACGGTGTCGACAGGATGGCGGCCAAGCTGTTCGTGCCCTACGTGGGGTGGCTCGCCTTCGCCACCCTGCTCAACGAGGAGATCGTCCGGCGCAACCCTTCGGCCGGCGCGGAGCGGCCGGCGGCCGGGGCGCCTCCATGACGTTGCGCAGGATCCTCGTCGCAGGCGCGACCGGCTTCGTGGGCCGCGCGCTGGTCCCCGCGCTTCTCGGGAATGGACACCTGGTGCGGGCCTGCGCGCGCCACGTCGACGGCAGGCCTCCGCGAGCCAATCTCGAGTACGTCCGCTGCGACCTGCTCCACCCGAGGACCCTCCCCCGTGCGCTCGCGGGCATCGACGCCGCCTACTATCTGGTGCACAGCCTGGGCGCGCGCGGGAGCTTCCGTGATCTCGACCAGTCCGCGGCCTTCGCCTTCGCCGGAGCAGCCGCCGACGCCGGCTTGCGCCGGATCATCTACCTGGGCGGGGTCGCGCCTTCGGGCCACGCATCGGAGCACCTCGCGAGCCGGCTGGAGGTCGGGCGCACCCTGCGGGCCGGACGCATTCCCACCGTCGAGCTGCGCGCCGCGATGATCATCGGCGCCGGCAGCGCCTCGTGGCAGATCGTCCGAGACCTCGCGCTCCGGCTGCCGCTGATGGTGCTCCCCGCGTGGCTGAGCTCGCGGCTGAGCCCCATCGCGCTCCAGGACGTGATCCGCGCGCTCCTCGACGCGCTCGAGATCCCGCTGCCCGAGAGCGCGTACTACGACATCCCGGGACTCGAGACGCTGACCGCGAAGGAGATCCTGGAGCGGGTCGCGGCGCTCGAGGGGCGGAAGATCGCCACGCTCTCCCTACCCTGGCTCACCCCGAGGTTGTCCGCGACCTGGCTGCACCTGGTGACGCGGGCCGATTACGGGCTGGCGCGCGAGCTGGTGCTCGGGCTGGCCGGGGACCTGCTCCCCGAAGATGGCCGCTACTGGGAGCTCACCAGGCATCGTCCCCGGCTCTCCTTCGACGCCGCCGCCCGGATCGCGCTCGAGGAGGAGCGCAGCCACCTTGGCGCCGCGGGGCGGCTCGCCAGCCTCGAAGAGGCGCTGGTCCGCCGCGTTGGACCTCGCCTGCGAATGTCCTGAATCCACCTGCGGTTCACGAATCCGCGGGCAGCCGCGGGTGCATGTAGCGGGCGAGGGCGAACATGTCCTCCCAGTCGATGGAGTCGAACTCCAGGCCCACGCCGTCCGGGTGGCGGCGCGCCACGCGGCAGATGGAGACCACCTCGCGGCCGGGGAGCGGGATCGCCACCGTCACCTTCTCCGCGTCCTGATAGGCGCCGAGGAGGTAGAGGCCCGCCATCGAGAGGTCCTTGGCGCGAGCGGGGTATGCCCGGCCGTTCATCAGCACCTTCACCGTCAGGTCCGTCGCGACGCGAGGGTGGTACCGCTCCGCGACCGGTTGAGGAATCGCGATTCCCATGATCAGCTCCGTTTTGTCGTTTGAGCGAAGTGCTACAGCGGTGGAGCAGTCTGATGCAGCCTGGAGCGCCCGCAACTTTTTCGACCGTCCCGGCGTCCGGACGGACGCACCTGAGCGCGAGCGTGATTTCGCGCGGTTGTCGCTGGCACGGCGGGTGCTCTGACGCTCCGCCATGACCACCCTCAAGCAGATCGAGATCACCACCACCACCGAACGTCAGACCCCGAAGCGGGACTTCGCGGACATGATGGGTCAGGCGGCGGCCACCGCGGTGTCGGCCGGCGCGGACTTCATCGCTCCGGTCGCCTCGTCCAACCCGCTGCTGAGCGCGGCGGTGAGCGCGGTGAAGACGGTCGCGCGCGGCGCCCTCGCGCAATCCACGGGCGCGGCGACGGTGGGCGTGGGCGGCGGGTCGGATCCCATGTCGATGCTCGACGCCAACCGCCAGATGATGCAGGAGGGCGCCCAGCTCAACATGCAGTACCTGCAGCTCCAGCACGACATGCAGCAGGAGAGCCAGCAGTACAACACCGTCTCCAACGTGATGAAGGTGCGGCACGACTCCGCGAAGGCCGCCATCAACAACGTCCGGTGACCGCCATGGCGCTGCACTCGATTGGCCCGGCGGTCGCGCCGGCCACCGCCCCGGCCGTGGAGCCGAGGCAGGCGTTCGGCAAGGTGCTCCAGCAGGCGCGGGCGGGCGGTGAGACGGCCCCGCTGACCGTGGCCCCGAGCGCCCAACACGCTCGGCCCGGCGCCGCGCACGCGGCGTCGAAGGTGACCTCGGCTCGGCCGCCGGAGGCCGCGGCCGCGAAGGCCGTCGACCAGGTCGCGCAGGCGCAGCACCGGCTGGACCGGGTGCTGGCGCTGGCGCAGTCGGGCAAGACGTTCAGCCCCGCGGAGCTGCTGGGCCTGCAGGCGCAGGTGTACGGCGCCAGCCAGGAGCTCGACCTCGCCGGGAAGGTCGTGGAGAAGGCGACCTCCGGCGTGAAGCAGATCCTCCAGACGCAGATCTAGCCCTCAAGGAGCGAGCGCCCCATGCGCCACGCCGCCGTCGCCGTCCTCTTGCTCTCCGCCGCGTGCAGCGAACCCATCCAGCACGGCCTGGACGAACGGCAGGCCAACGAGATCCAGTCCGTGCTGGTGGAGCGCGGGCTGGCGGCCGAGAAGGTGGTGGAGCCGGGGAAGAAGCCCACCTGGTCCATCGAGGTGCCGCAGGAGCAGGCCACGGACGCGGTGCGGATCCTCTCCGAGCTGGGCCTGCCGCGCCCGCGGGCGGAGGGGCTCTCGGACGTGTTCGGCAAGGGCAGCCTGGTGCCCAGCCCCACCGAGGAGCGCGCGCTGTACCTGGAGGCCATCTCGGGAGAGCTGTCGCGCACGCTGGAGTCGGTGGACGGCGTCGTCTCCGCGCGGGTGCACCTGGTCCTCCCGCCCCCGCCGCGGCCAGGCACCGCGCCCACGCCCGCCAAGGCGTCCGCGTTCCTGAAGGTGCGGCCGGGGATGGTGGAGCGGGTCAACCACCTCAAAGAGGACCTCCGCGCGCTGGTGGCGGGCGGAGTGGAGAACCTGAGCGCGGACCAGGTGACGCTGGTGGTGAGCGAGGTGGCCACCGCGGTACCTGCGCGGCCGGCGACGGCCGAGGGCCGCGCGTCGCCGCTGCGGGTCGCGGTGCTGGCGCTCGGTGGGACGGTGACGTTGCTGTCGCTGGCGCTGGTGTGGCTGGCGCTGCGGCTGCGTCGCGAGCGGGCGCGCTCGACGGAGGTGTCGAAGCGGCCGCCGGCGCCGGCACCGACGCGCCCGGCCAATCCGCCGGCCCAGGGCACGACGCCCGCGGCGGCGCCGGCGAGGAAGGTGGCGTGAGGTGGGGGACGCGTTGACCAGCGTCGGCCGGCCGCGGCGGACCGAGGGCGCGCGCCCGGACCGGACCGAGCGCTACGAGCTGCGCACGCCGGAGCAGGAGGCGCGCTCGGTGGAGCGGCTGGCGCTGCTCGCTTCGGCGATGGCGAAGGAGCAGGCGCCGGCGTTGATGGAGATGCTCGCGGCGGTGCACCGCGGGCGGGCGGCGGAGTACCTGCGGCAGGTGGCGGAGCTGGATTCCGCCAGCCGGCAGGGACGGCTGGCCCGGGAGTTCGGCGAGCGGAATGACGCGCCGGCCCGGCTGCGCAAGACGCTGGCGGAGCTGTCGCCGCGGCAGCGGGCCATCGCGTACCTGCGGCTGCCGCCGTATCTGCGGGCGCTGATGACGCCGGAGGGCGCGACGGCGGCGAACCGCTCGGCGGAGGAGGATCCGCCCGCGCTGCGCGCGCTCGTCGAGCGGTTGGTGAAGGAGGCGGTGCGCTGACGGTCATCCCCGCGGCTCGCAGGGCGCGGCGTTCCTGGAGCCAGGAGGGCGTGGTCATATGACTTCCATGGCACTCGCCCGCATGAAGGCCACGACCATCGCCTTGCCTCCGGACATGGACGAGCTTCTGTCGAAGGCCGCGGAGGAGAGTGGCGTGTCGCGCTCGGAGTTCATCCGGCAGCAACTCGCCCTGGCTCTGGAGCAGTACCGCCCGCATCCCCGCCCGAGGGTGGCCGGGATCGTCCGGACCCTCCCGGAACGGGGCGACGAGGCCGAGCTCCATCGACACGGCCGGCGGCGGTGAGCTCGGCCGCCCTGCTCTGCGACACCAGCGCCCTGCTGGACGACCTCGTGCTCGGGGCGCCGGACCACGCCGCGTTTCGCGAAGCGATCGATCGCGCCAGGACGCGGTACGTCCCCGGCCTGGTGCTTTCCGAGGTGGACTCCTTCCTTCGCGACGAGTTGGTCGTGTACCCGCGCCGGCCGGATCTCGGCCACTCGCCCACCTGACCGGTCCGCGATCCGGGACGGGGAGCCCCGAAGCCCACGCTCAACCCCGGAGAATCCCTCTCACCTGGAGGTGGCGCGGCCTTTGCGAAGCACCCGTTCATGGCCACCGCCGTCATCGCGCAGACCCGGACCGCCCAGGTCCGCCCTCTCACCCGGTTGGGTCACCGCAAGCTCTCGCGCGCGCACGCGGCGTTGAGTCACCGGCCCGCGCTCCGGGCCGAGGCGACCGGCGCGCTCCATGCCGCGTGCGCCGCGCTGGAGCAGCAACTGCGCTGCCCGGTCACCGCCGAAGGCCGACTCCTGCCCTCCGCGCTGGACCCGTCCCGCCACCTCCCCACGAGCGCCGCCTTCGCCGTGGTGGACCTCTCCGCCTGCGGCAGCGTCGCGCTCCTGGAAGCGGAGCTCCCCTTCGCCATCGCCGTGCTGGACCGCCTCTCCGGCCAGCAGGCCCGGCCGGCCGCCGCCACCCAGCTCACCCGCATCGAGGAAGCGGCCCTCTCCTTCGTCTTGCTGGTCGCGCTCAATGCCCTCCGCCACCACGTCCCACTCCAGCGCCTCTTCGCGCCCCGCCTCCTCTCCGTGCACCTCTGGAGGCGCGAGGTGCAGGACCGGCTGGTCCCCGGCCTCCACGTGGGCGTGGAGCTGAAGCTGGACGTGGGCGGGCTGGAGGGCTCGCTCCGGCTGTGGCTGCCCGGGCCCGCGGTGCAGACCGCCGCCGCCGAGGAGACGCCCGCACCCGGCCCGCTCGCGCCGCAGGTGGCCGCCGCCGCCCTCCCGGCGCGCGTGTTCGCCGGCGGGAGCGTGCTGGACGCGGAGGACCTGGGCGCGCTGAAGCCGGGAGACGTGGTGCTGCTGGACGGCATCCAGTTGGAGGACCGCCAGCTCCGCGGCCACGCGCGCCTGCTCGCGCCCACCTTCCTGCTCTCCGGCGCCTTCTCCGACGCCGGCTTCACCGTCGAACACGCGCGCTGCCGCGCCAACCCCGAGGAGCCCGCCATGTCCACACCCCCACCCCCTCCGCTCGAAGAGGGCGCCGCGCTCCCCGTCGAGGTGGAGGTGGAGCTCGCCCGCCTCCGGATGCCGCTGTCGGAGCTGGCGATGCTCAAGCCCGGCGCGGTGCTCGCGCTGCACATGAACGCCAGCGAACCGGTGCTCCTCCGCGTGGGGGACCGCGCCGTCGCCCGCGCCGAGCTGGTCGAGGTGGAGGGCGAGGTCGGCGCGCGCATCCTCGCACTGCTCCCATGACCAACCCCATGAAGCTGAAGCTCCTCGCCGCCGCGCTGCTGGTGCTCCTCCTCGCGGCCTTCGCCCAGCAGTCCGGCGCGAGCGCCGCCATGGTGGCGCGCATCGCCCTCGGTCTCGCCGCGCTGGCCGGCCTCACCGCCTGGTGGATCCGGGCGCGCGGCGGCGCCGGCCGTTCATTCCAGCTCCCGGCGCGCCTGAGCGTCGCCGCCCGCACCGGCCTGTCCCCGCGCTGCGGCGTGGCGCTGGTGGAGGCGGATGGGCGCCGCTTCCTGGTCGCCTACGGAGATGGATTCGCGCAACTGCTCAACGCCCTCCCCGCGGGCCCGCCCGTCCACGCGCGCGCGGGCCGGCGCCCCCGGCCCTCGCGCAGGGGAGGCCGGCCATGAGCGCGCTCGCGATCGCCTCCACGCTGGCCCGTGACCATGGCCCCTGGCGCGCCGCGGACGCCGGGATGGCGGGGCGCCCGGTGACGATGATGGCGGTGCTGGCGGTGCTCTCGCTGGTGCCCTTCGCGGTGATGATGCTCACCTCGTTCTCGAAGATCACCGTGGTGCTGTCGCTGGCCCGGTCGGCCATGGGGACGCAGCAGGCCCCGCCCACCGTCATCCTCACCGGCCTGGCGGCGGTGCTGACCGCGCACATCATGGCGCCGGTGGTGGAGCGCATGGCCCAGGCGGGCGAGGCGGCCTCCGCGCACCTGGAGTCCGGCGCGGACTACCTCGCCGCCGCGCGCGCCGCCTCCGAACCGCTGCGCGACTTCCTCCTCAAGCACGCCAGCGCGGAGGAGCGCGCGCGCTTCGCCGACCTCGCCCGCGAGCTGCGGCCGCCCGAGGAGGCGTCGCTCGTCTCGGACACCGACCTGGCGGTGATCGTCCCCGCCTTCGCCATCACCGAGCTGGCGGAGGCGTTCCACATCGGCTTCCTCGTCTTCCTCCCCTTCCTGGTGCTCGACATGCTGGTGGCGAACGTGCTGCTCGCGCTGGGGATGCAGTCGCTCTCGCCGACCCAGGTGAGCCTCCCCTTCAAGATCCTCCTCTTCGTGGCCGTGGATGGCTGGTCGCTGCTCGCGCGCGGGCTCATCCTCGGGTACCGGTGACGCCGTGGGTCACGACGCGCTGCTCGCCCTCGCGCGCGAGGCCTTGCTCCTGATGGTCCTCGCCTCGCTCCCACCCATCGCCGCCTCGCTGGTGGTGGGCTTCCTGATGAGCCTGCTCCAGGCCGCCACCTCCATCCAGGAGCAGACGCTCTCGGTGGTGCCCAAGCTGTGCGCGGCGGTCCTCGCGCTCGTCGTCGCCGCGCCGTGGATCGCCGGCCAGCTCACCCGCTTCACCGCCCAGCTGCTGGCGGCCGTCGCGCAGGTGTCGCTGTGAGCGCCGCGCAGGTGATCGCCCTGCTGCAACCGCACGCGCTGGCCGTGGCGGCGTGCGTGGCGCGCCTGGCGCCGGTGGCCATGCTGTGCCCGCTCCTCGGCGGCCAGGCCGCGGGGCAGATGGTGAAGCTCTCCACCTGCCTCGCGCTGGCGCTGGGCGTCCACTTCGCCGGCGGCGTCCAGGCGCCCGCGGTGGACGGCGCATGGGCGGTCGCGGGGCTCCTGGTCCGGGAAGCCGTCTTCGGGGTGGCGATCGGGCTGGTGGTGGGCCTGCCATTCGACGCGGCGCGGATCGGCGGCCGCTTCATCGACACCTTCCGCGGCACCTCCGCGGAGGCCAGCCTCCCGTTCGCGGGGAGCCGCGAGGCCGCCAGCGGCGACGCGCTCTACCAGCTGGCCGGCGCGCTGGCGATCTCCGGCGGCGGCGCCTCCATCGCCATCTCCGGCGCGCTGCGGAGCTTCGGCGCGGTGCGCCTGGGCGCGTTCGTCCCCGCGGAGGCGCCGGCGCTCCAGCTGGCTGGCCTCGTCGCGGGCGCGCTCGCCACGGGCCTCGCGGTGGGGGCGCCCATCGCCGGCTGCGCGCTGGCGGTGGACGCGGCGCTGGGGCTGGCCTCGCGCGCGGCCTCGCCGGTCAGCCTCTCCGAGCTGGGTCCGCCCCTGCGCATCCTCCTCGGCGGCGCGGTGCTCTGGCTCGCGCTAGGCGTCGCCTGCGAGCGCCTGCTGGCCGGCGTCGCGGCGTCCGGCGGCCAGCTCGACGACCTCTACGGGGTGCTCCGGTGAGCGAGAAGACCGAACAGCCCACGCACCAGCGCCTGGAGAACGCGCGCAAGAAGGGCGAGGTCCCGCGGAGCAAGGCGTGGAGCAACGGCGCGGTCACGCTCGCCGCGCTGGCGGGGCTGGCCGCCTCCGCGCCCTCGGGGAGCGCCCGACTGCTGTCCTGGACCCGGCGCCTGTTCGCCGACCCGCATGGCCCGCCGCTGGCGGCCGTCGCGGAAGGGGTGCGCGCGCTGGCGCTCTTCGCCGCCCCGGCGCTGGCGGCCGCGTTCCTGGCGGCATTGGCGTCCTCCGCCGCGCTCTCCGGCCTTCGCCTGACCCCCGCGCTGTTGCTGCCGAAGGGTGACCGGTTGGCGCCGTCCTTCAAGAAGGTGCTCAGCGCGAAGGCGGCGCTGGGCGCCGGGAAGGGGTTGCTGGCGGCGACCGCCGTGCTGGTGGTGGCGTGGTTGACCGCGCGCTCCGGCCTGGGCCAGGCGGTGGGCGGCGTCCGCGGGGAGGGGCTGGCCTCCGCGGCGGCGTCGCTCGGCTGGGCGAAGTCGGTGGCGCTGCGGGCGGGCGCGACCCTGGGCGTCCTGGCAGCGCTCGACTTCGGGCTGGCGAAGTGGCGCCACGGCCGCCAGCTGATGATGTCCCGCGAGGACGTGAAGAACGAGCACAAGGAGAGCGAGGGCGACCCGCGCCACAAGCAGCAGCGCAAGGCGATGCACCGGCAGCTCGCGGCGGGTGGGCCGGCGCGCGGCGTGGGCAAGGCGACCGCGGTGGTGGTGAACCCCACGCACGTCGCGGTCGCCCTCCGCTACGAGCCTCGGGAGTGCGACGCGCCGTACCTCGTCGCCAAGGGCCGGGAAGCGGACGCGCTGGCGCTGCGGCGCGAGGCGGAGGAGCTGGGCATCCCCGTCGTCCGCGACGTCCCGCTCGCGCGGAGCCTGGTCCAGTTCGACGTGGGGATGGAGATCCCCGAGGAGCTGTACCAGGCCGCCGCCGCGGTGCTCACCGCCGCGCTCGAATCACCCCGGAGCCAGACATGATCTCCCGCCTCGAACCGCCCCCCTCCCACCGCGCGCCCGCCGCCATGAAACCGCGCCTCAAGCTCACGGTGTCCCCGGACGTCGCGCTGGCCGGCGCGATGGGCGCCATCCTCGCGGCACTGATCGTCCCCCTGCCGCCGTGGCTCCTGGACGTGGGCCTGGCGCTGAACCTGGCGGCGGCGGTGGCGCTGCTGGTGACCGCGCTCTCGGTGAAGGAGGCGCTGCAGGTCACGGCGTTTCCCACGCTCCTGCTCTTCACCACCCTCTTCCGGCTGGCGCTCAACGTCTCCTCCACGCGGCTGGCGCTGGCGGAGGCGCACGCCGGGCAGGTCATCCAGTCCTTCGGCGAGTTCGTGGTGCGGGGCGACTACCTGGTGGGCGGCGTCATCTTCGCCATCCTCACCCTGGTGCAGTTCCTGGTGGTGGCCAAGGGCGCGGAGCGGGTGGCGGAGGTGTCGGCGCGCTTCACCCTGGACGCCATGCCCGGCAAGCAGATGTCCATCGACGCGGACCTGCGCGCGGGCGCCATCGACCAGGCGGAGGCGCGGCGGCGGCGGCGCAACCTGGAGCGCGAGTCGCAGATGTTCGGCGCCATGGACGGAGCGATGAAGTTCGTGAAGGGCGACGTCATCGCCGGCCTGGTCATCGTCCTGGTCAACCTGCTGGGTGGGCTGGCGGTGGGCATCCTCAACCACGGGATGAGCGCGCAGGAAGCGCTCGCCACCTACGCGCTGATCGCCATCGGCGACGGGCTGGTGTCGCAGATCCCCTCCCTCTCCATCGCGGTGGCCGCGGGCCTGGTCGTCACCCGCGTGGCCGGCGAGCGCGCGGACGCGTCGCTGGGCGCGGACATCGGCTCGCAGTTCTTCCGCCAGTCCAAGGTGCTCTACGTGGTGGGCGCCCTCTGCGTCGCGGTGGGGCTGATGCCCGGGATGCCGCACGTCACCTTCTTCGCGCTGGCGGCCGCCGCCGCGGGCGGGGCGCGCGCGCTGGACCGGGGCGCCGCGAAGTCGGCCCCTCCGAAGGACGAGGGCGAGCGCGCCGGAGAGGAGAAGCCCGCGGGCGCGGGCGCGCCACCGCCGCCGGGCGTGTCCCCGCTGATCCTCGACCTGGCGCCGGGCCTGGAGGTCCTCGCCACCGAGGACGACGCCGCGCTGGTGAAGCAGGAGCTGAACGCCCTGCGCGACCAGGTCTTCGTCGAGTTGGGCGTGCGCCTGCCGGGCGTCCGCGTGCGCACCGGCGCGAGCTACCTGGGCGCCGGGCAGTACGCGGTGCTCATCGACGAGGTGCCCGCCGGGCGCGGGAAGATCAGCCCGGGCGACCTCTACGCCGCGGCGCCGCCGCACGAGCTGGCGTTCCTGCAGGTGAAGGCGGAGCCGGAGCTGGACCCGACCACCGGCAAGCCCTGCTCGCGCGTGCCGAGCGCCGCCGGGCCCACGCTGAAGGCGGCGCAGGTGGCGGTGCGCACCGCGCGGCAGGTCCTGCTGGAGCACGTGCTGGTCCTGCTCCGCAAGCGGGCGGCGCTGTTCTTCGGCGTGCAGGAGGCGCAATCGCTGCTGGAGTCGTTCGAGCCGGGAGCGCCGGCGCTGGTGAAGGAGGCGCTGGCGAAGGTGCCGCTGCCGCTGCTCACCGACGTCCTCAGGAAGCTGGTGCGCGAAGAGGTGAGCATCCGGAACCTGCGCGCCATCCTCGAGGCGCTGGTGTCGCCCCTCACCGAGGGGGACGCGGACGCGCTGGCGGAGCGGTGCCGGCAGGCGCTTCACCGGTCGCTCTCCCACCGTCATGCGCCCAACGGGCTGCTGTACGCCTACCTGCTGGATCCCGCGGTGGAGGCGGTGCTGCGCGAGGGCGGTCCCAAGGGCCTGGCGTTGGACCCGGAGAAGGTCTCCGCCATCCTGGAGGCGGTCAAGCGCCTGGCGTCCTCCGGTGGGAAGGTGGTCCTCCTCACCGCGCCCGACGTCCGCCGCGGCCTGCGCCGGCTGTGCGAGGGCACGTCTCCGGACGTGGCGGTGCTCACCTACGCGGAGTTGGACATGGAGCTGCAGGTCAGGCCCATCGGACGCCTGAGCGCGCCGGTGCAGCCGCAGGCCGCGTGACGGCGCGAGGCGTGACTCAGGGCGTCGCGCTGCCGGAGGAGCCGGCGCCGCCCTCGTCGTCCCCTTCGGCGCCCTCCGAGGAGGCGGTCTGCGCCGGGGGACGGTTCACCCGGTCCCGCAGCTCCTTGCCGGTCCGGAAGAGCAGGCCGCGCTTGGGGCGCACGGGGATGACCTGGCCGGTCTTCGGGTTCCGGCCCTGGTAGCCCGGATAGTTCTTCACGTGAAAGGCGCCCAGGCCGCGGATCTCGATGTTCTCGCCGCGGCACAGCGCGTCCTTCATCGCCTCGAAGATGGTCTCGATGGTCGCCTCGGCCTGCTTCTGCGTGACGCCGCGCTTGGCCACCAACACGTTGATCAGGTCGGACTTGAGCATCGCTTCACACCAGGCGGTACCCCGCGGAATCAGGGCGGTTTTGCAGGCCGGTCCTCAAATATGAACGATACCAGAAGCTTGCGTGAATGCAACCTCTGGAAGGCGCCAAGATCCCGAGAACCCTACGGATTTCGGCGAGTGCCGCCGGCGCGCTTGAGCTGGGGGGCGTCCTCGGGAGAATCGCCGTTCGGCTGCGTGCGTTCGGCGATCAGGTCGGTCCACATGACGCGCTCCAGAGCGTGCGCCGCCTCCTGGTCCAGCCCGCGGAAGAGGCGATCAACATGCTGGAATTCCGCGGCCTTGTCGGGGTCGAGCGGGAGCGGCGGGAGGCTGCCCATCCCGCCCACGGCGCGGGACGCGTCCGCCACGGACAGCTCCTCGGGCGGGCGGGCGGGCACCAGCCCGGCGCGGCCCACCTCGCTCAGCAACCGCGCGCGCTTCATCCGGTCCACCAGGTACCCGGCCAGCTCCAGCGGCACGTCGAGCTTCCGGGCGAGGTCGCGGGCGGTGGGCGCAGGCTGGCCCTTGTAGTGCGCGAGCGTCACCTGGTGAGCGATCTGCGCGGCGATCAGCTCGCGCGTGCGCGGTGTGTCTCCCAGGTGTCCGTACACGCGCAGGTAGCTGGCGTGCTCGACGGCGTAGGCCAGCCGCGCTCCGAAGAGGACGAGGATCCAGCTCACGTAGATCCAGCTGAGGAAGAGCGGGGCGGCGCCGAGGGAGCCGTAGATGGGGTTGAAGCGGAAGATCTGCGCGCCGAAGGCGGCGTAGGCGCGCTGCGCGAGCTGCCACCCGAGGCCGGCCATCAGCCCGCCGGCGAAGGCGGAGCGGACGCGGACGGCGGCGGCGGGGGCCAGCTTGTAGAGGAGGGTGAAGGCGAAGATGGACGCCAGCCAGGGGAAGAGGGCGACCAGCGTCTGCGTGTACGGGAGCTGGGTGTGGAGCACCGCCGAGCGCAGCTCCGAGGAGCCGGCGAGCGTGATCGCCACCATCAGCGGCCCGAGCAAGAGGATGACCGTGTAGATGAGGATCCGGTGCCAGAGCTTGCGGTCCCGGCGGACGTTCCAGATCTCGTTGAGCGACCCGTCCAGGTTCCGCAGCAGCGCGCCGGCGGTGATGGCGAGCACGGTGAAGCCGATCCACCCGGCCGCCATGCCGTTGGCGCGGCTGATGAAGCGCTCGAGGAGCGCGCCGGTGTCCTCGCGGATGCCGGGCGCGAGGAGCTCCTGGACGAAGCCGCGCACGCGCGCCTGGAACTCCTCCTGGTGGAGGCCCTGGAGGATGGCCAGGGCCACCGTGAGCATGGGCACCAGGGAAAAGATGGTGGCGTAGGTGAGGGCGGAGGCGCGCAGGGAGATGTTCTCCCCGCGGAACCCGTGCACCAGGGCGCGCATGGCGCTCATGGTGTCGGCGGCGAAGCGGCCGCCGGGGATGGTTCTCAGGGTTTGGCCCGTGTGGACCAGCGTGGACTTCAGCCGGTCCCGCGTGGGGCGGCGGCCTCGGCTCGGCATGCGGAGGGGTCGGATGATGGCACGGACTGACCCCTTGCGTCAGTCCGCGGCCACCTGGAGCGCCGGGTGCCAGACAGGCGCCCGGAGGAACGACGGGCGCACACGGCACGTGGCCGGTCGCATGAACCGGTCCGGACTCGCCCGGGAATCAGGCGCCGCTTGGGGGTGCCCGAGCGCACGGCGACGGTCAGGCGTGCCTGCGCCGCGCTGTACAGGTCCGGGAATCAGGCTCCGCTCGCGGTGCCCGAACGCGCGGGTGTATCGCTGGCGGGACCCAGTCCTGGCGCGGTCCGGACCCGGCACTCACATGCGCAGCCGAACGAGCTGCGCGATTTGACCCGCGAGCGCCGCGAGCTCACCTCGCCGCGCGACTCAGTCCTGACGCGGTCCGGGGCCCGGGTCCGCGGGTGGCACTGAAGTCACGGCGCTCGCGCCGCCGCCATTACCGCCGTTCCCGTTCCCGTTCGCGCTCGGCGCAGCGCCCTGGGTACTCGCGGGCGCACCGGGCGGAGCTTGCTGCTGGCCTCCGTGCCCGCGCTCGTCACCCCGGCCGCGGTCCTGCCGGCCGCCACCGCCGTGGCGTCCGCGGTCGTCCCGCCGGTCGCGCCCGCCGCCCCGCTGGGGCCGATCCTGCCCGCGGTGCCCACCTCCCTGCCCGCCGCGGTCGCCCCGCTCACCCCGATCACCTCGCTCACCTCGGTCGCCCCGGTCGCCCCGGTCGCCTCGCTCGCCCCGGTCACCCCGCTCGCTGCGCTCACCTCGCTCACCTCGCTCACCCCGCTCGCCGCCTCCACCGTGGCCTCCCCCACCCTGGGTTCCCTGCTGGGCGCCGCTCTGGGCGGCGGCGAACGCAGGCGGCGCGGCCACGGTGTGGAGCCGCTGGTCGACGCCCTGCGCGGAGCGCCCGTAGATGTCGTACTGCTCGCGGTGGTAGTTGGGCTGGACGCGCACCTGGATGGACTTGTTGAAGCGGTCCATCAGGTGCCGCAGCTCCTGCCGCTCGTCGCCCTGGAGCAAGCGCGCCACGTCGGGGTGGGAGTTGATGACCAGCGTGGGCTCCCGGTAGCTGGCGGCCTCGCGGCGGATCTCGCGGAAGATCTCGTACGCCACGGTGGTGGCGGTCTTCACGAACCCCTTGCCGTCGCAGTAGCTGCAGTCCTCGTGGAGGATACGGCCGATGGACTCGCGGACGCGCTTGCGCGTCATCTCCACCAGGCCCAGCTCGGAGATCCGCAGCACGTTGGTCTTCGCCTTGTCGCGCCCCAGCGCCTCCTGCAGCGCCTTGAACACTTTGTCCCGGTTCTGCGGCTTCTCCATGTCGATGAAGTCGCAGATGATGATCCCGCCGATGTTGCGGAGCCGGAGCTGGTAGACGATCTCCTTCGCCGCCTCGACGTTGATCTTGGTGATCGTCTCCTCCAGGCTCTTCTTGCCCACGTACCGGCCGGAGTTGACGTCGATGGCGGTGAGCGCCTCCGCCTGGTCCATGATCAGGTAGCCGCCGCTCTTGAGCCACACCTTGCGCTGCACCGCGCGGTTGAGCTCGTGCTCGATGCCGTAGGCGTCGAAGATGGGCTCCTCGTTGTCGTGGAGGAGGACGCGGTCCTTGAGCGCCGGGTCCTGCGCCACCACGAACTGCACCACGCGCTCGTACTCCTCGCGGTCGTCGACGACCAGCTTCTCCACGTCGTGGGCGAAGAGGTCGCGGGTGGCGCGGAGGATGAGGTCCAGGTCGGGGTGGAGCAGGCCGGGGCCGCCGCGCTTCTCGTTGCGGCGGACGACCTCGTTCCACACCTCGATCAGGAAGCGGATGTCGCTCTCCAGCTTCTCCTGGGGAACGTTCTCCGCCACCGTGCGGACGATGAAGCCGGTGCCGGGCGGGCGCAGGCGGTCGACGATCTCCCGCAGGCGCCGCCGCTCCTTCTCGTTGGAGATGCGCCGGCTGATGCCGACGTGGTCCACCGTGGGCATGAACACCAGGTGCCGGCCCGGGATGGAGATGTGCGAGGTGAGGCGGGCGCCCTTGCTTCCGATGGGATCCTTGGAGACCTGGACCACCACCTCCTGGCCCGGCTTGAGCAACTCCTCGATCCGCTGGGCCTTGCGCTGCTTGGGGGAGCGCTCCTCCTCACGGTCGCGGTCGCGCCCGCCGCCCTTGCCCCCGCGGTCGTCGCGGCGGTTGCGGTTCCGGTCGCGCTCGCGGTCCCGATCCCGGGCGCGCTGCTCGCGCGCGTCCCTCGGCGCGCGGCGGTGGCCCTGATCGTCGGAGGCGGGCGGAGGCGGCGTCGCCGCGGCGGCGAGGGCGTTGACCTGGGACTCGTCCATCGGCTGCGTCACCGCCGTGTCCGGAGGCCCCTCGGACTCCGGGCCCGCGGACAGCGGCGCCGCGGTCTCCGAGGGCGTCGAGGACTCGACCGCCGGGATCTCCATCGGAGCCGAAGCAGGCGGCGTCGACGTCGCGACCTCCGCCGGAGCGGCGGCCACCGGGGGCGCCTCGACCTGCGCGGGCGGCAGCGTCAGCGCGGGACCTCCCGGCGTCGTGATGGGCTCCGCCGGCAGGGCCGAGATGGACGGCAGCGCGGCCGGCTCCGCCGCCACGGGGGCCGGCGGCACCGGGGCGACCTCGGCGGGAGGAGGCGGCGGCGCCATCTCGAGCGCCTCGTACTCGCCGGTGATGCTGCGGCGCGGGGGCGGCAACTCGCCGGGCGGGTGCTCCTGGACCTCCGCCTCCACCTCGTGCGGCTGGACCGGCTCCGCCTGGGCGGGCGAGGCGGCCACGGCGGCGTCCGGCCCGGACCGCTCGCCCCCGACCACCGGCGGCGCGGCGGGCTCCAGAGGCTCGGCCGCGTGCTCCGCGTGCGCCTGCGCCTCGCCCTCGCCGTGCTCCGGGAGGTCGGGGACCTCGGGCGCCTCGTCGTGCTCGCCCTCGGTCAGCTCGAACTCGGCGCGGGCGAAGTCCGGGTCGTAGACGACGTCGCTGACGTAGAGGAAGGCCGCCTTCTCCAGCCCGATGTCGACAAAGGCCGCCTGCATGCCCGGGAGCACCCGGACGACGCGACCCTTGTAGATGTTTCCGACTATCCCCTTGTCCTTCTTACGCTCGAGATAGAACTCCGCGATGTGACCGTTCTCGACGAGCGCCACCCGGGTCTCCCGACCCGCGGCGTTGATGACGAGGATGCTGCTCATGAGCAATCCCTGCGCGCGCGCGCAGAAGTGCGACCGCCACCGGACGGGAGGCGATGGTCAGCCGTGTTTCCGCGCGTGCCGTGGGGGGTGCGTCCGTGTTGTTCGCGCCTGATGCGTCAACCACCGCGCACCCCGTCTCGACTTCCTGCCTCCTGGCCGGCCGGCGGTTCGGCGTCAATCGCGCTCGCGCCGCTCGGGGGCGGCTCGCGCTGACCGTCCAGGAAGAAATCCCGTCAGAACTTCAAAGCTCTCGGGCCACACGTCGACCCTTCTCACCGAGCGTTTCATGACGGGCGGGTGAAGGCAAGCAGTCTCGACGGGCCTACTTGGGCGCCGGCTTCGACTCGGGCTTGGGGGCCGGGGGTGGGGGCGGCGGCTTCACTGGCTGCGCGGGTGGAGGCGCCTTGGACACGCCGCCCGGCGTCGGCGGGGCGCCCGGAGGACCACCCGGCGGGCCGCCTGGCATCCCGTTCGGCATGGCCGGGGGCGGCGGCGTGGCCTTCACCTCCAGCAGCTCCACCTCGAAGGTCAGCGTGGCGCCGCCGGGGATGCCGCCCGGGCCGCCGCGGTCGCCGTACGCCACGTCGGACGGGCAGACGAGCTTGGCCTTGCCGCCCACCTTCATCTTCTGCAGGCCCTCCGTCCAGCAGCGGACCACGCCGTTGAGCGGGAACTCGGCGGGGGCGTTGCGCTTGTAGGAGCTGTCGAACTCGGTGCCGTCCAGCAGGGTGCCGCGGTACTGGACCTTCACCACCGACGTCGGCGTCGGCTGCTCGCCGGCGCCGGCCTGCTGCTCGATGTAGATGACGCCGGAGGGGAGCTTCTGCGCGCCGGGCTGCTTCTCCTGCTCGGCGGCGTAGGCGGCGCCCTTCTTCTTCTCGTCCTCGCTGGCCTTGGTGCCGCGGGTGCGGGCCAATTGCGAGAGCTTGGGGCCGTACTCGCGCAGCTCCACCTCCACCTTGCGGTGCATGACCTGGTCTTCCATGCCGCGCTCCACCATGGCCAGCTCCTGGTCGGTGAGCGCGAACACGCGCAGGTTCTGGCCGATGGACACGCCCAGGGCGTAGAGCGTCTTGTCGTCTTCGGAGACCGGCGGCCCTGCGGAGGCCTTGCCCCCTCCCTTGCAGGCGGGGGCCAGGAAGACGGCGACGGCGACGGCGGTGACGAGGGCAGCGCGCATAGGGCGCGGGACCCTAGCAAAGCGCGGCCCCCGCCTCTACGCCGTCGGCTGGGAGCCGGTCTTGCGCCGCTCCGGCTTGTCCAGCCGCGGCTTCGGCCGCCACACCAGCCGCAGCCCGGACCAGAGCGCGTCCAGGTGCGCCCGCTTGTCGTCCACCAGCCCGATGTCGAGCGCCGCGTGGCGGACGAACTCCTCGTCGATGCCGGTGGGCCGGTCGCCGCCCACCGGGTAGCAGACCCAGATGCCGCCGTGCACCGCCATCGCCCGCGCGAGCGAGGGCAGGCGCGCCACCAGCTCCTTGGCGTCGGTGGTGAAGAAGAGGATGACGTCCAGGCCGGTGGACGCGGTGACCAGGAACTCCACCCCCGCCGGCAGCGGGTTGAGCCGCACCGCGAAGCCCGGCGGCGGGTTGATGAGCGACACCTTGGAGCCGGCGCGGATGCCGAGCGTGGCGCACAGGGACACGATCGAGAACGGATCCATCGGCGCCTCACCGGACCACGGCGAAAGGGGAAAGGTCGCCGCGGGGATCCTCATCTTGCACCAACACCTGCTCCACGCGCGCGGCCGGGGGACCTTTGTGGCACCAGGCGACCAGTTCGTCCACCTTGTCCCGGGGTCCCTCCGCCAGGGCCTCCACGTCCCCGTCCGGCCGGTTCCGCACCCAGCCATGCACGCCCAGCTGGCTGGCGCGCCGCCGGGTGCTCTCGCGGAAGAACACGCCCTGGACGCGTCCCTTGATCCGCATGCTGACCCGGCGCTGGTCCATGCCCCCCGGGTTCTACCTCGGTCCGAGCAGCGCGAGGAATGCCGCCTCGTCCAGCACCTTCACCCCCAGCTCCTGCGCCTTCTTCAGCTTGGAGCCGGAGTCCTCCCCCGCCACCAGGTAATCCGTCTTGCGGGAGACGCTTCCGCTCACCTTGCCGCCGCGGCGCTCGACCTCCTCCTTGGCCAGCTCCCGGCTCATCCCGGCGAGCGTCCCGGTGATCACCACCGTCTTGCCCGTGAAGGGCCCGCCCTTCGACTCCTCGGGCGGCGCCGGCGTCACCCCCAGCGACAGCAGCTCCT
Source organism: Myxococcaceae bacterium (assembly GCA_035637895.1). Classification (GTDB taxonomy): domain Bacteria; phylum Myxococcota; class Myxococcia; order Myxococcales; family Myxococcaceae; genus DASRBA01. The sequence goes on along the minus strand of DASRBA010000033.1, from coordinate 894 downwards.
GCACCACCTCCCGGTTTCGAGGCTTGTCGAAGTAGGCGCGGATCGCCTTGGCTACCTCCGGGCCCACGTCCTTGACGCGGGTGATCTCGTCCACCGGGGCGTCGAGGAGCGGGGGGACGGCCTTGAAGTGCTCGGCGAGCGCCTTGGCGGTGGCCTCCCCCACGTGCCGCATGCCCAGCGCGTAGAGGAAGCGCCGGAGCGTGGTCTGCTTGGAGCGCTGGACGGCGGCGAGCAGGTTCTGGGCGCTCTTCTCCCCCATCCGCTCCAGCTCCACCAGCTGCTCCAGGGTGAGCTTGTAGAGGTCGGCGAAGTTCTTCACCAGGCCGGTCTCCACCAGCTGCGCGCACAGCTCCACGCCCAGCCCGTCCACGTCCATCGCCGCGCGGGAGGCGAAGTGGCGCAGGTAGCGCTGCAGCTGCACCGGGCAGGAGTCGCCGGTGCAGCGGGTGATGGCGCCCTCCGGGTCGCGCACCGCCGGCGCGCCGCAGGCCGGGCACGTCTTGGGGAAGACGAACTCCTTCTCCTCGCCGGTGCGGCGGGACTCCACCACCTTGACGATCTCCGGGATGACGTCGCCGGCGCGGCGGATGAAGACCCAGTCGCCCTCGCGCACGTCCTTGCGCCGCAGCTCGTCTTCATTGTGCAGCGTGGCGCGGGAGACGGTGACGCCGCCCACGTGGACGGGCTTGAGGAAGGCCACCGGGGTGAGCGCGCCGGTGCGGCCCACCTGGACCTGGATGTCCTCCACCAGGGTGGTCTCCTCCTCGGGCGGGAACTTGTAGGCCACCGCCCAGCGCGGCGACTTGGAGACCTGGCCCACCCGCTTGCGCAAGGCCTCGTCGTCCGCCTTGACCACCATCCCGTCGATCTCGAAGGGCAGCTCGTGCCGCTCCT
>DASRBA010000032.1:0-74517 GCA_035637895.1 Myxococcaceae bacterium | reverse complement strand
GCTAGTCCCGCCGCATGCCGAACCTCCTCCTCCACCAGTACCCACCCATCCCCGGCAACGTCTCCCTCTCCCCCTTCTGCTGCAAGGTGCAGGCGGCCCTGAAGCTCCGCAGCCTCGACTTCAAGACCCACGACACGATGTTCGCGGCGAGGGCCTCCGAGTTCAGCCAGCTCCCGCTCCTGGAATGGGACTCCGAGAAGCTGAACGACTCCTCCACCATCCTCCGCGCCCTCGACAACCGGGTCCCCTCCGAACGCCCGTTCTTCCCCGGCGATCCCGAAGTGAACCTCTGGGAGGACTGGGCCGACGAATCCCTCTACTGGTACGGCATGTACGCCAAGTTCCACGACGACGAAGGCTGGGCCCGCATCGGCCCCCTCGTCGTCGGCATGCTCCCCATCCCCATGCGCGTCATCGCCTCCCCCATCGTCCGCCGCCGGATGCGCGCCCTCCTCCACGCCCACGGCCTCCTCCGCCGAGACCGCCAGAACGTCGAGACGGAGCTCGACCGCCACCTCGACATGATCGACAAGCGGCTCGAATCCCGCCCCTACCTCTGCGGCGCCCACCCCACGGCGGCGGACTGCTCGGTGGTCGGGATCCTCGCCCAGCCCAACCTCGCGGACACGCAGTTCCTGGGCAAGCGGATCGCCGCTCGCCCCCGCGTGACTGAGTACCTGACCCGCTTCCGCAAAGAGAGCAAGACCGACGTCTAGGCGGTCTTCTTCTCCTTCTCGAACACCAGCTGGGGCGGTTCGTGCTTGGTCACCACGTTCTCGGTGATCCGGCACTCCTTCACGCCATCGCGGTACGGGATGTCGTACATGATGTCGAGCATGGAGTCCTCCAGGATGGCCCGCAGCCCGCGCGCCCCGGAGTTCCGCCGCATCGCCTCCTTGGCGATGGCCCGCAGCGACTCCTTGCTGAACTGGAGCTTCAGCTTCTCCATCTCGAACAGCTTCTGGTACTGCTTCACCAGCGCGTTCTTCGGCTGGGTCAAGATCGTGACCAGGTCGTCTTCCTTGAGGTCGTTCAAGGTGGCGACGATGGGCAACCGCCCCACGAATTCCGGGATCATCCCGAACTTCATCAGGTCCTCGGGTTCGATCAGCCGGAGCAGCTCACCCACGGACCGCTCGTCCTTCGAGGTGAGCTTGGCGCCGAAGCCCAGGCCCTTCTCCCCCACCCGCCGCCGGATCAGCGCGTCCACCCCGTGGAAGGCGCCGCCGCAGATGAAGAGGATGTTGGTGGTGTCGACCTGCACGTACTCCTGCTGGTTGTACTTCTTGCCCCCGCGCGGGGTGACGTTGGCGCGGGTGCCCTCGATGATCTTCAAGAGCGCCTGCTGCACGCCCTCCCCGCCCACGTCGCGGGTGACGGACGGCATGTCGCCCTTGCGCGCGATCTTGTCGATCTCGTCGATGTAGACGATGCCGCGGGCCGCCTTCTCCACGTCGTAGTCCGCGTTGTGGAGGAGGTTCTGGATGATGTTCTCCACGTCCTCGCCCACGTACCCCGCCTCGGTCAGCGAGGTGGCGTCCGCGATGGTGAAGGGGACGTTGAGGAAGCGCGCCAGGGACTGGGCCAGCAGGGTCTTGCCGGAGCCGGTGGGGCCGATGAGCAGGATGTTGCTCTTGGCCAACTCCACGTCTTCCTGGCCCTGGGCCTTCACCCCGGGCCGGGGCCGCGCCGCCGGCTTCTTCTGGTAGATGCGCTTGTAGTGGTTGTAGACCGCGACGGCCAGGACCTTCTTGGCCATGTCCTGGCCGATCACGTAGTCGTCCAGGAACCCCTTGATCTCCTGCGGGGTGGGGAGCGAGACCTGCGGCTTGCCCTCGTCGCGGTCGTTCTCCTCCGCGATGATGTCGTTGCAGAGCTTGATGCACTCGTCGCAGATGTAGACCGTGGGCCCCGCGATCAGCTTGCGGACCTCGCGCTGCGACTTGCCGCAGAACGAGCAGGACAGGTTGACGTGTTGCTCCTTCTTCAAGTGCCTGCCTCCAACTGCCTCGAACCCCTGATCCTACCCGCGTCGCTTCGAAAATATAGGCCCCTGCCCGGCTGCCAGGAAGCCCGGCTAGTACCTACCGGACTTTTCTAATCGCTACCGCGCGCGCCGTCGACCTCCAGTCGCCACTTCCGGCGATGCGTACCCGGCTACGCACGTCAAGCTTCGACTTCCTCCGACGCCCGCGCATGGGCGGCCAGTTCCTCCACGTCCTCGGCCAACGCGCCCGCCCGCTCGGCGACCGCCTTGGGCACCTTCCGGCACGCGGCGAGATCCTGCTGGAGGCGCCGGGCGGCGGCCGCCAGCCGGCGCAGCTGGACGTCCGGGGCGGGGGGCGGGGCCGGCGGCCGGGGGAAGCGGTCCTGCAATTCGCGTTTGAGCTCCTGGGTGGGCCGCTCCGGGCTCCAGATGGTGTCCCGGATGGAGCGGTACTCCTCCGAGGAGAGCTGGCCGCGCTCCTCCGCGCCCGCCAGGACCTCGATCACCTCGAAGGCGGGGGCGCGCTCCGGGAAGTCCTCCCGCGTCACGGCGCGCGGCTCGTGCTTCTCCAGGAAGCTGTAGGAGCGCGTGAGCTTGTCCGCGGTCGCCTTGCGGATGTGGAGCTCCTGGGTGCAGTAGGCCTCGAAGGTCGGGTACCCCCACTGCTCGTGCTCCCCGGCGTTGCGGACGTTCACCAGCAGCTTGCCCAGCTCCGCCCACGAGGACTTGAAGCGCTTGGCGGCCAACAGGCACGTGTGGCGCAGGGAGCCCGGGGCGACTTCCTTGGCCTTGGCATCGAGGGAGGCTTCAACCTGGGTCGGCGGCATGGGGGCGGCTGCTATAGCGCACGCCTCCGGCGCCCGTCAGCCCTTCTTGCCGACGTTGAAGCTGAGGCGGACCGAGGGGTTCTCGCCCTCGTACGGCTTGAACGGCCACTTCTGCAGCTCCTTGAAGAGGCAGTCCTTCAGCGGCCCGTTCTTGTAGTTCGGGTGGTCCACCCAGAGATTGTTGACGTGGCCGTTGTTGCCGATCACGAACTCGAGCGGGATCTGGGCCGCGAACCCCGGGTTCCGATCGGACTCCTCGCGGAAGCAGACGATCAGCGACCGCTTGTGCGAGGCGACCACCGAGTTGATCGCGTCGTTGTCGAACTGCGCCATCTGCAGCCCGTCGGGCTCCGCGGCGGCATCGTTCACCTTCCCGCTCGCCACGCGCCCAGCGCCGGTGCGCCCGGAGCGCGTCTTCCCGGGCCCGGGGCCGCCCACCGGGTAGTCGATCAGCTCCTCCTCCGAGTGCCGGCCGCGCGCGAGCCCGATGCTCAGCTGCGACATCGTGATGTCGCCGAACCCGTCGTCGCTCTGGGTCTTGAATGGGTTGTGGACGGCCAGGTAGCGCGCCCCCACCGCGGCGCCGGCGGCGACGACCACCGCCACCGTGGCCACGATCGCCAGCCGCACGTTGCGCGAGCGCGACACCTTGGCGGCCTCCACCCGCGCGGCGGCGTCCACCCGCCGGTGCGCCTCCGCCTTGGCCAGCGCCACCTTGAAGTCCTCCACCTCGGCGAGCTTGCGGAAGCTGCTCTCGCCCATGGGCGACACCAGGCTGTTCCGGTCCAGCTCCCCGGCGAACAGCTTCTGGACGATCACGCCGCCCTGGACGGGGCCCAGGAGCAGATCGCCATCCTTGTACAGCCAGTCGCCACTCGCGGAGAGGGCGGGATCGACGCCGAGGTTCTTGCTCGCGGCCATGCGGGTGGCGGATTGTACTTGAGAATGAAGGCCGCCCCCCTGGCGATCTGGCTCTGGTACCGGGGTGGGCCCTTCCGCGGGTTCCAGCGGCAGCCGAACGGGCAGACGGTGCAGGGCCGGCTCGAGGAGGCGCTGGCCTCCGCCGGGGTGGGCGCCACCCCCATGCCCGCCGGGCGGACGGACCGGGGCGTCCACGCGCGGATGCAGGTCGTCAGCGTGCGCACCGCGCCGGAGGTCTCCCCGGACGCCGTGCGCGAGGCCGTCGACCGCGCCCTGCCAGGACAGCTGGGGGCGGTGGCCTGCGTCCGGCCCCACCCGTCGTTTCACGCGCAGTGGTCCGCGCATGGCAAGGAGTACCGGTACCGCCTGGTCCTCGGGGGCGCGGCGGTCCCGGCCCCGTGGCGGCCGTTCTGCTGGGACCCCGCGGCCCATCCGCGGCTCCAGGGCCTTCCGTCGCCTTCACCGGAGCGGGTGTCCGAGGCGCTGCGCCAGGCCGAGGGCGAGCGCGACTTCTACGCGTTCCACGAGAAGGCGAGCATGCGCAAGCCGCGCCGGCTCCACGCCGCGGAGCTGGTGGCGCTGGATCGCCCCGGCCTGTTCGAGGCGCGCGTCCGCGGCGACTCCTTCGGCCGCTACCAGGTGCGGTACCTGGTGGGCGGCGCGGTGGCGGTCGCGTGCGGCGCGCTCTCGACGCGGGAGTGGGAGGACGCCCTGGGTTCGGCCCGGGAGATCGCCGGCCTCAAGGCGCCCGCGGAGGGGCTGGTGCTGTGGAGCGTGGCGTATCCGGAGGGGCTCGATCCGTTCACCCGCCAGGCGCGCGAGCGCGCGGAGGGCCTGCCGCCGGGGCCGCCGTTTGGCGGCTGAGGCGTGGGCCTACGCGAGCTTGTCCTCGTACTTGTCGAGCAGGTCGGTGATCGCCTCGCGCAGGTACTCGCTCTGGCGGATGCGGGTGGCGCGGGACAGCTCCTTCAGCGCGTCCAGTCGGTTGACCTGGAGGCGGAACACCAGCGAGGTCAGGCGGTCATTCTCGGGCATGTCGGCTCCTTCGCACAGGGGACTACATCCTCCCACGTCCCTGTGGACCCGCAACTTCTTGCCTCAGAGCACGTAGGTCCGGAGCTGGAGGCCGCAGGTGACGTCGCCGGCGACGATCAACCCGCGCCCGACGCCGGCCAGGACGGCGGCTCCGCAGAACACGCCCGCGACGGGCGACGCCTCGTACTGGATGCCGACGCCGAAGCGAGGCCCCACCGCGAACCAGGGGAGGAGGAGCACGGAGAGCTGGAGGTCGGCGTAGGTCTTCCATCGCTCGTCGCCGAAGTTGGTGCGCAGCCCCGCGAGCGCCGCCACGTCCAGCGCGTCGGTCCGCCCCGACACCCGCCCCAGCACGAGCGCTTCCAGGTGCTCGCTGCCCAGCGCCACCCCGCCGCCGAGGAGCGCGCACCAGCGGATGCCGTTTACGGAGACGCTGGAGGCGGTGAGCGACAGGCCCACGCCGGGCGCCGCCAGCGCCAGCACCGCGCCCTGGTGGTCGAACCGCTCTCCGGCCCCCGCTCCGGCGGAGATCGACAGCAGCGCCCCCAGCGCCACCCGCCTCCGCATCAGGACACGACGGGCAGCGCCAGCCCCTGGTTCATCCGGCCGGACCGGAACGGCTCCAGGTCCAGCGAGACGAAGCGGAACCCGCGCCGCTGCAGCGCCTCGTTCACCTGGGCGCGGAACTCGGCGGAGAAGAAGCGGTCCTGCTCCTCCGCCGCCACCTCCAGCCGCGCCACCTCGCCGTGGTAGCGGACGCGGAAGGTGCGCAGGCCCAGCCGCCGCAGGTCCGACTCCGCGCCGGCCAGCTGCGAGAGCCGCTCCGGCGTGACGGAGGTGCCGTAGGGGATGCGCGAGGCGAGGCACGCCATCTGCGGCTTGTCCCAGGTAGGCAGGCCCAGCCGGTGGGACCAGGCGCGGATCTCCTCCTTGCCCAGGCCCGCGGCGGCGAGCGGGGAGACCACCTGGTGCTCGCGCGCGGCCTGGTGGCCGGGGCGGTGGTCCTTGAAGTCGTCCGCGTTGAACCCGTCCAGGATGGCGGAGACGCCCAGCGCCTCCTTCTGGGCGGCGCACAGGTCGTACAGCTCCGTCTTGCAGAAGTAGCAGCGGTTGACCGGGTTCGACGCGTAGCGAGGGTCCTCGATCTCCTTCGAGCGGACCTCGACCAGCCGGGCGCCGATCCGGGCCGCCAGCGCGCGCGCCTCGCCCTGCTCCTCGGGCGCCATGGAGGCGGAGACGGCGGTGAGCGCGACGGCGCGGTCGCCCAACTCCTCGGCGGCGACCTTCAGCACCAGCGTGGAGTCCACGCCGGCCGAGAACGCGACGAGCGCCGACCCCTGCGCGCGGATCAGCGCCCGCATCGCCTCCAGCTTGGAGGCGGACGCGCCGCACAGCTCGTCGATCCGCTCCGGGCTCAGCACGAGGGCAACCTAACCCGACCGGCGGGTCAGCGCTTGCCCTTCTTCGCCGGCTTGGCCGTCCGGGCCGCGCGCGCCGCCGGGCGGGCCTTGGCGCCCTTGGACATCTTGGGGGCGGCCTTGGCGCCGCGGCCGCGGGCCTTCTTGGCGTCCGGGTTGGCCTTCATCCGCTTGCCGGTGATGACCTTCAGCTCCTCCGGCGACACGTAGCCCAGGTCGAGCAGCGCCTGGAAGATCCGCATCGCCCCGTCCTCCACCGCCTCGGTGTCCGAGTGGATGGTGACCTCCGGGGAGGTCGGGGGCTCGTACGGCTCGGTGATGCCGATGAAGTTGGGGATCTCGCCCGCCAGCGCCTTCTTGTACTTGCCGGTGCTGTCGCGCTCGATCAGCTTCTCGGTGGGGCAGTCGACGTAGACCTCGATGTAGCGGCCCACCGCGCGCCGGTTCTCCTCGCGCGCCGTCTTGTACGGGCTGACCGCCGCCACCAGCGTCGCCACCTGGTTCCGGGTCAGCAGGTTCGCCACGTAGCCGAGCCGCTTGACGATCTCGTTCCGCTCGTCCTTCGACTCCCCGAGCCCCTTCCAGAGCTCATCCCCTACGTCCGACTCGTCCAGCACCTCCACGCTCCGCCCCACCTGCCGCAGCCGCGCCGCGATGTAGGAGGCCAGCGTGGTCTTGCCGGTACCCGACATCCCCGTCAGCCAAACCGTGAATCCAATGTTCTGGGCCATTGCTTTCGTCGACTCCCAAGTCCCTGAATTTCCCGCGCTTTTCGCCATCCGAAGGGCGGGCCGAAGTCAAATGACGAGGTCTTATAGACGAAAGCTTTACTCTTGACAATTTACATCGGGAAAGGCTGGCCGGGCCGGTCTCAGGCGAGCGAAACCGGGGTCTCCCGGAAGTCGCCGCCCTCGAACCGGAACAGGCGGGCGTCGGCGGGGCGGCCCTGGCGGACGGACACCACCAGGTAGCTGACGCCGGGGAGGACCGGCTCCCCGTCCAGCAGCGCGGCGCGCCGGTCCTCGGCGGAGAAGTAGGCGCCGGTGTCCACGTGCGAGTGGAAGACGCAGCAGATCTCCTCGCCGCCCTGGTCGCACTCCTTCTGGATGGCCAGCTGCTCGCGGGGGTCGAACAGGTAGGCGGTGCGGGCGGTGCGCGGGAAGTCGTCCGGCTCCAGCGCGTGGAACCGGTCGTAGGCGTTCTCCATGGAGCGGACGCGGAGCGCGCCGTCGGCGGTCCGGCGGACCACCACGCCGCAGCCCTCGTTCGGGTAGGCGGCGGCGAGGTGGCGGAGGATGGGGCCCAGGTCCTGGGGGAGGTCGGCGAGGCTCACGGCGGGCTGGGGCTCCTCCTGGGCGGCGGTTCGGGGAAGTAGCGGTCGGCGCGGTCGGGGAAGACGGTCACTACCACGCCGCGCTCGCCGCGGGCGGCCAGGGATTCGGCGACGCGGAGGGCCCCGGCCATCGCCGCGCCGGAGGAGTGCCCCACCGGCAGCCCCTCCTCGCGGCACAGGCGCTCCGCCATGTCCCAGCCGGCGTCGGTGGAGATGGACAGCTTCCCGTCCAGCTTCGACTCGTCGTAGATGGCGGGGACGATGGAGGTGGGCATGTGCTTGAGCCCCTCCAGCCCGTGCATCGGCTCCTCCGGCTCCACGGCGAGCACCTGGAGCGCCGGGCGGAGCTCCTTGAGCCGCCGGCCCGTCCCCATCACCGTCCCGCTGGTGCCGATGCCGCAGACGAAGTGGGTCACCTCGCCGCGGGTCTGCTCCCAGATCTCCGGGCCCGTCCCCAGGTAGTGCGCGAGCGGGTTGGAGGGGTTGGAGTACTGGTCCGGGTAGAAGTAGCGGCCGGGGTCCTTGGCGACGAGGGCGCGCACCAGGCGGATGGCGCCGTCGGACCCCTCCATCGGGTCGGAGTCGATCAGCTCCGCGCCGTACGCCCGCGCCACGTGCTTGCGCGCGGGGGTGACGTTGGAGGGCATCACCAGCGAGACGCGCAAGCCGAGCGCCGCGCCCAGCATCGCGTACGCCACGCCGGTGTTGCCGGAGGTGGAGTCGATCAGCGTGCCGCCGGGGCGGAGGCGCCCGTCCGCCTGGGCGTCGCGGATCATCCGCAGCGCGGCGCGGTCCTTCACGCTCCCGCCGGGGTTGAACAGCTCCAGCTTGGCGTGGATCTGGACGCCCTCCAGGTGGCTGGCGAGGTGGCGGATCCGGACCAGCGGCGTGTTCCCGACGGCCGCGGCGACCGAGTCGAGCGGGCGCCGGCGCGTCACCGGTGCTGCTCGCAGCGGGCCGGCTGGAGCCGCGTCACCGCCCCGCTCGCCTCCAGCCACAGGCCGCCCAGCGGGTCCGAGAGGCCCAGGGTGCACCGCTGGAACGCCAGCGCCCCCAGCGCGCCCAGGGCGACGGAGGCGGCGGGCGACGGCCGGGGCGAGTCGAAGTGGCGGGCGGCGGTCTCCGAGAAGCACGCGGCGCAGCCCCCGGCGGTGCGGTAGAGGAGGCCGCCGCGGCCGCTGGAGGTCCAGCCCATCACCACCCACGGCGCCGGGCCGCCGAGCTGGGCGGGGAGCTCCGCCAGCAGGCCCATGGCGGGCGGGTCGCGCGCGGCGTCCGGGTTGAAGTCCTGGAGCACGGAGTCGATGGCGCCGGCCATGTCGAAGAGGAAGCCGGAGGCGCGCCGGCCGGGTGGGACGCGCACCGGGCTGCCGCCTGCCGCCAGGTACGCGAGCGCCACGGAGTCCGCCATTCCGCCGTCACCCGGGAAGGCGGCGCCGTGGTCGAGCAGCGCCTGCTGCCCGCGGCCGCCCACCTCCGGCAAGAGGATCTGACGCGCGTACCGGCGGATCTGGTGTTCCTCGAGGGGCATGCGCGGTCAGCCGCCGGCGATCGCCGGGATGATGCTGATCAGGTCGGTCTCCGCGACCTTGGTGTCGAGGGACTGGAGGTAGCGCACGTCCTCGTCGTTGAGGAAGACGTTCACGTAGCGCTTGAGCCCGCCCTTGTCGTCCAGGAGCCGCGCGCCGATGCCGGGGTGCTCCCGGTTCAGGGCGATCAGCACCTCGCCCACGGTCGCGCCGGGGATGGCGACCTCGTCCTTGTTGCCGGTGAAGCTCCGCAGCGGCGTGGGAATCCGCACCTTCGGCATCAGCGCTTCTCCTTGTTCGGGCTCTTGCGGAGGACCAGCCGCCACACGCCCTGCCCCTCCGGCTCCTCCTGGAGACTGACGACCTCGTGGCCTTCCTCGCGCGCGCTCCGGGGGACGTTGCGCAGGGGCTCCTGGCCCGCGAGGACGACCTCCAGCAGATCGCCGGGCGACAGCGACTCCAGCATCAGCTTGGTCCGCACGTAGGTCATGGGGCAGACCTCGCGGGTGATGTCGATCCGGGCGGTCATGCGGCCACCGCCTTGGCGCAGGACGCGCAGTCGGGGGCCTTGCGGACGGTCAGGGCCCGGCTGACGAGGGAGCGCCCGTCGATGGCGTGGAGGACGGCGGTGCCGGCGGCCACGGCGGTCTCGCCCCGGAGCTCCTGGAGGGCGAGGAGCGCCTGCAGGCCGCCGATGACGCCGGCCATGGAGCCCAGCACGCCGGCCTGGGCGCAGCTGGGCGCGTCGTCCGGGTGGATGGATTCGAAGAGGCAGCGGAGACAGGGGCCGCCGCGGCGGATGGCCATGGCCTGGCCGTCGAGGCGGAGGACGCCGCCGTAGATGAGGGGGACGCCGGTGCGGACGGCGGCCTCGGAGAGGGAGAACTTGTCGCCGACGCCGTCGGTGCCGTCGATCACCAGGTCGTGCTGCTGGAAGAGCGCGGCGGCGGAGGTGGCGTCCACCTTCTCCGGGAGGGCGGTGACCTCGAGGGAGGGGAAGGCGTGTGCGAGGCGGCTCGCGGCGGCGTGGACCTTGAGCTGGCCGACGTCGGAGGCGCGGTACCAGAGCTGGCGGTGGAGGTTGGTGGCGTCCACCCGGTCCGGGTCGGCCAGGGTCAGGCGCTGGACTCCCGCGCTCGCCAGCGCGAGCGAGGCCGGGCACCCCAGCCCGCCGGCTCCCACCACCAGCACCCGGGCGTTCATCCGCGAGGCTCCATCGAGGCGCTGAAGTAGCGCTCTCCGCTGTCCAGCGCAAAGGCGAGGACCGCTTCGGAGGGGGCACGGGTCGCGGCGGCGCGGAACGCGGCGAGGACGCTGGCGCCGGTGGACGGGCCGACCAGGAGGCCCTCCTCGCGGGCCAGGCGGGAGGCCATCGCGGTCGCCTCGGCGGCGGGCACGTCAGGGGCGGCGAGCACCGGGACGCCGGCCTGGTCCAGGGCCGCGGCCAGCTCGGCGGGGGCGACGATGAGCGAGAGGCCCTCCGCCCACCCGGCCACCTCTTTCCCCAGGGTCTTGCGAAAGGCGTCGGTGGCATCGACCGTCGGGGCTTCCTGCACCACCTGGGCCCCGAGGAGGTTCAGCATCTCGCGCTGTTCGTGCGTGGGCTTGGCGGAGAGTGCGACGGCACAGGTCGTGCCTCGAACGCGCGCGGCCAGGGCGACAGCGATGGCGCGGTCAGGCGAAGCGCGGATTGGTCCCGCATCCACGAGCGAGGCGCCCGCGCGGTCCTCGACGGACCCCGAAGGGTTGAGGTGCTCCAGCTTGAGCCAGATCTGCGCCCCACCCTCCGGGCGGACGCGCTGGAGGCGGACGACGGGCGTGGGCCCGATGACGTCCAGCAGACAATCTCCCCGTCTCGCCGCCGCGTCCATGGCGGCGGGCAGCGTGCTACGAAGCCACCATGCTCCGCCACCTCGTTCCGCTCGCCCTCGCCCTGGCCTTCGGCTCCGGCACCACCTGCAACTCGGAGTCGGCCAACACTCCGCCCGACACCAAGCACGGCGAGGTGGTGACCGAAGCCCAGTGCATGGACAAGTGGCTGGAGGACAACCGCTACGACCAGTACGGCAACAAGGCCGGCACCATGTACGCCGGCGGCACGCCGCTCTTCGACGAGGCGACCGGGAAGACGACGGACCGGATGGAGTACATCTACCAGAACCACCCGGAGGCCAGGACGGCCTGCCACAAGTAGCTCGGACCCAGAGCGACGCCGCGCCCAGCACGGCCAGCACCCGCCCGAGCGACCTGGTTCGCAACGCGCAGACCGCCGCGGCGGAGGCGACGGCGAACGCCAGCAGGCTACACTTCGCGTCGATGGCCCAGGCAGCCCAGGTCCTACCGGCCGTCCCCACGGCGGCGAGCGGAGAGAAGCCGGCGCTGGACGCGCAGGCGCAGTGGGAGCACGAGCGCTTCGTGGCCCGCGCCCGCGCCCTCTTCTACGCGCGGATGATGTTCCTCTCCCTGGGCCTGTTGATCCTCGCCGTCCCCACCTGGGCCAACTACTTCGGCTTCCAGACGCCCATGGCGTTCGCCTGGTACTTCTTCATGCTGGGCTACAGCGTCGCCAACTTCGTGCTGATCGACCGGCCCCGGGTGGGCCGCTGGGTCACCTACGTCACCCTCTGCCTCGACCTCATCGTCACCGTCATCCTCATCGTCCGCCCGCGCGTGGGTGGCGGCCTGCAGAGCCCGCTCCTGGCCAGCCAGCTGGTCTTCACCACCCTCTTCGCCATCCTCTACCCGCGCCCGCTGGCCATCCTCCCGCCGCTGCTCGCCCTCCCCATCACCACCCGCCTCGACCTCCTCCTCAACCGCTCCGTCACCGCGATCGAGCTGCTCACCGTCCTCTGGTACTCCGGCCTCAACGTCATCGTCGTCTACGTGGTCGTCTACCTGAACGAGCGCGAGTCCACCGCTCACAAGGAGGTCATGCGCCTGCAGGCCGACCTCAAGGAGATGGCCGTGGTGGAGGAGCGCAACCGCCTGGCGCGCGAGATCCACGACGGCCTCGGCGCCTCCCTCTCCTCCCTCATCATCCAGTCCGAATACGTCCTCGGCCTCACCCGGGACGAGGCGGTGCGCAAGGAGATCGGCGAGCTCAAGGCCTCCGCCGAGGACTCCATCGAGGAGCTCCGCCGCTCCCTCCGCATGATGCGCGAGGACTTCGAGCTGGCCACCGTGGTCGAGGAGTACGTCCGCACCCTGCGCGACCGCACCCAGCTGCCGATCGCCTTCGAGAAGTCCGGCGTCGACCCGCGCCTCCCGCCGGCCGCCCAGCTCACCCTCTTCCGCGTCCTCCAGGAGTCGCTCTCCAACTGCGTTCGCCACTCGGGGGCCAAGCAGGTCCACGTCGCCGTCCACTTCGGCCTGGACCAGGTGGAGCTGACCGTGCGCGACGACGGCAAGGGCTTCGACCCGGAGGCGCCGCGCGCCGGCCACTACGGCCTGCTGAACATGCGCGAGCGCGCGCGCAAGAGCCGCGGTCAGGTCACCATCGAATCCGCGCCGGGCGCCGGGACCACCGTGCGCCTGGCGCTGCCGTGCCAGCGGAGCTGAGAGGAGGCGCGTCGCCGCGTGGATCCCATCCAGCCGATCCGGGTGTTCGTGGTGGAGGACCAGACGAAGATCCTCAAGGCCCAGCTGCGCCTTCTGGAGTCCCAGCCGGAGCTGCAGATCGTGGGCACCGCGCTCTCCGGCGAGGCGGCGCTGGAGCAGCTCCCGCAGGCGTCGCCGCACGTGGTGCTGCTGGACCTGGGCCTGCCGGGGATGAGCGGCATCGAGGTCACCCGGAAGATCAAGGCGGACCTCCCCCGCGTGGAGATCCTCATCTTCACCATCTTCGACGAGGAGGACAAAGTGCTGGAGGCGGTCCGCGCCGGCGCCTCCGGATACCTGCTCAAGGGCGCGCCCGCCGACAAGATCGTGGAGGCGATCAAGGAGGTGCAGGCCGGCGGGACGGTGATCCAGCCCAACCTCGCCCGCCGCCTCCTCCGCCACTTCCGCGTGGGGGAGACGTCACCGGAGCCCCCGCCCCCCGCGCCGGACCCGGAGCCGGAGAAGCGCCAGCACCCGCTCTCCCAGCGCGAGACGGAGATCCTCCAGCTCATCGCCAAGGGCGTCTCCAACACCGAGGCGGCCCAGGTGCTGGGGCTCTCCAAGGCGACCATCCGGACCCACCTGGAGCACATCTACGCGAAGCTGGAGGTGACCAACCGCGTGGAGGCGGTCACCGAAGGCATCCGCAAGGGCCTCATCTCCGTGTGAAGCGTGGAGACGACGAGGCGGGCCCCGGAGAAACGCTCCGGAGCCCGCCACCACCCGCCGCTCCCCACACCGGTCGGGAGAGCGTTCAGGCACCCACTAGAAGGTGCTGCCCAGGTTCAGCGTGCCCTGGTACGAGCCACCGCCCAGCCCCGCGTAGCTGGACGCGGTCGAAGGCGCGCCCAGTCGGTCAGCCATGTTCTGGCTGAACAGGATGTTGTAGTCGAGCCGCGCGTCGGCGGTGAAATGCCCGATGTGCGCCCGGACGCCGCCGCCCAGCGGGACCGCGCCGGCGGTGTCATCGCCCAACCCGGACCCCAGGGCTCGCACGTGGTACCAGTTCACGCCGATACCGCCCAGCAGGTACGGCTGCACCGGTGCCGCGCCCAGGCCCACCGTGGCCACCAGCTGTCCACCGTTGCGGACCAGGTCGGCGCCGCGGACATCGAACGCCGAGTCCCGCAGCTCGTTGGCCGCGCCGGTGTAGCCCAGCTCCAGGCCGATGATCTTCGTCGGCTTGATCGCCGCGGTGACGCCCCAGGCCACGCCCGGCGTCAGCTCGCTGCGGAGCCCCCCGGTATAGCCCTCGAAGCCGCCGCCCGCCGTCACCATCACCCCCCGCATCACCGACCGCTCCTCCGGTTTATACGCGGGATCATTCACGTCCTTCGCCACCGCCACCCCACCGAAGAGGCTCAGCGCCAGCGCCCCTGCGAACAGCTTGCCTTTCATCGAACCCTCCTTGTTGGCTCCGTTCCCCTCGAACGGAACGTTGGCGCGCGAACGGTTCGCGGCAAGCACCGGCGCCGCGCCGGGGCCGGTCACAGCAGGCGCGCGGCGGGACCGCCGGGGGGCGGGCGTGCACGGCGGCTCTCAGTCGGACCGGAGCCTCGGTCCCAGGGACCCAGGGGACGCCGATGTGACCGGCTTCGCCGGCCGCCGATCGAGGCTCAGTACTTCACGAACAGGCCCCAGCTGGCCGAGAGGTAGATCTCCTCGGCCGCGCCGCCCTGGGCCCATCGCAGGCCGGCCCCGCTGAAGCGGTCGCCGTAGGCGGAGAAGTGACCGCGGACCGAGTACCCCACCGGCCCCCAGAGATCGCCCCGAACACCCAGCTCCGCGCCAACGCCCAGGGCGGTCACGGACGTGCCGTACGGCACCAGGTCCTCCTGGCCGGCGTGAGGGTCGAAGAGGTACCAGACGCTCGCCTCCACGGTCAGCTGCGGGAGGAACCGCATGCCGAAGTCCAGCCCGGCGTGGGCGTAGACGCGGTGCGACCCGGCCAGCGGCTCCACCGCCTGCGGATCCACGCTGAACAGCCGGCCCTGCACGCCCACGCGCGCGCCGGCGTAGCTCCACAGGCGCGGCCCACCCACGGCGAAGTGCACGCGGTACATGCCGTGCGCGGAGAAGGAGGTGTCGGTGGAGAGAACCTTCTTCTCGTCGGTGGTGCTGGTGGGCGTGCTGACCCGCACCGTGGTCATGGAGAAGCCGGCGCCGTAGTTGCCGCCGAAGCCGATGCCGCTCACCCACGGGTTCTGGACCGAGGCCAGGGGGAAGGCCTCCAGCTCCGCCAGCACCCCGGAGTAGGGGAAGTCGGAGATGAAGTCCTGCGTCTCGCCGACGGGGCGAGGATCCAACGTGGACCACTCGCGGCAGCTCGTCACCGCCGGCCGGGCGCAGTAGTTCCGCCACAACGTGTGGCCGGAGAGCGTGAAGCGGACCAGGTCCGGCCTCGGCAGCTCCTCGAATGCCGGGGGCAGGTTCTCGTCGGACGCGCGGCGCGGGGGCGGCCGGGTCTCCCGTGGCGGTGGAGGCGGAGGTGGCGGGCGGGTCGCGGTCGTCGTCCCGGTCCCCGTCGTCGTTCCCGTCCCGGTCCCGGTCGTCCCCGTGTCCGGCGGGAGCGTTCGCAGCGGCGGGGGCGGTGGTTCTGGAGGCGCGGGACGGGTGGCGGCGGCGACGGCGGCGGCTAGACGCAGCGCGGTCTCCTGATCGAGGCGGCCGCGCTGCAGGGGGATGTCCCGGGACCACAGCTCGGCGCCGGCGGCGTCGTAGATCACCACGTGGACCTCGCCGGCATGCACGGCCCCGTCCACCACCACGTCCAGCTGCAGCGGCTTGGCGACCGCCTTGATCATCTCCCGCGGGTCCTTGCGCGTGGGGCTGAACCCCTTGCGCAGCGCGGCCTGCCGGAAGTCGCGCGGCGGCACCAGCGCCACCTTGCCGGCGGAGGTCAGCGCCTCCACCACCTGCGTCCGGAGCTTGCCGCCCGCGTCGCCCTCGAAGTCCAGCACCACCGCCCGCTGCGCGAGCGCGGGCCCGGAGAGCGCCAGCAGGATCAGCGCGCACCGCTTCAGGATGGCCGCCGGGCGCCCCACGTCAGCCGCGCTGCACCGGCCAGCCGCGCCGCGCCGCCGCCTTCACCAGCCCGTTGTCCTGCCCGACCGGCGCGATCACCAGCGCGCGCTCCGCGTACGCCAGCATCGGCTCGTCCAGGTTGCCGTTGCCCACCGCGAGGACCGGCCGCACCCCGCGCGCCTTCAGCAGCTCCACCTTCCCCTCCCCCGCCGGCACCGGCCGCCTCGAGCGAGCGGTGAGGCGCCCATTCTCCACCTCCACCTGGACGGCGATCACCCGCTCGGGCGGCACGTCCAGCCAGGCGGCGCCGGGGACGACCGGCCACACCGCGCTCGCGGACACCACCCAGACCTCGTAGCCGGCCCCGGACAGCGCCCGCACCAGCGGCTGGGTGAACGGGAAGAGCTGCGGCGCCATCTGCCGCTGGAAGAAGTCGCGGCAGTGCGCCTGCAGCGCGGCCTCCTCCCAGTCCGCCATCACCTCCGCCGCGAAGGCGTACCCGGTGGCCGGGTCCTCCGCCACCTTCGCCTCGTACACCTCGTAGAGGTCGCGGCGGCCGCGCCAGCGCGGGAGGCGGCCCTGGGCGACCAGCTCGCGGAGCAGCTCCTCCCCCACGTCGCCGCGCCAGAGCGTGCCGTCGGCGTCGAACGCCACCGCCGCGCCGGGGCCCGCCGGCTTCTCCAGCAGCGGGGCCACCACCGCGAGCGCCTCGGGCGAGAGCGGGAGGGGTGCGTGCATGCGTTCGCCGTCTTACCAGAGGCGGTGGAAGGGCGCTCGCGCGCGGCGCTCCCGGAGCAGGATGCGGGCCCATGAGGCCCTCCATCGTCGCCCTCGCGGTCGTCCTGGGAGCGGGTACCGCCTGCTCCGCGTCCAACAGCGCCTGCTTCCGGACCTGCCCGGCCCTCGGCGGCCAGTGGCAGGTCACCTTCGAGGCGGCCACCGATCCCGCCGAGTGTCAGAAGGCCGGCGTCACCGTCTCCGACGGCCTGCTGGCCATCACGCAGCAGACCTCCGCGCTCACCGCCACCTTCGGCGCCGAGGAGCTGAGCGGGACCGCCTACGACACCGGGCAGTTCACGCTGGACGGCCTCACCACGCCGGACGCCGGCAACCCGGACGCGTTCAGCTTCCGAGGCACCTACCTCCCCGGCGCCGACGGCGGAGCGAGCGGCGATTCGCTCTCCGGCCTCTACGACGCGACGCTGGTGCGGCCCTCCGGGCAGGGCCCCGTCACCTGTCGGTTGGTCCGGAACTACACCGCTGCGCGGCGCTGAGAAGAGCGGCGTCGCCGCACGGATCCACCCGCCGCGCGGCGCCGAGAAGAATGGCGCCGCCGCACCGGATCCATCCGCCGCGCGGCGCCGAGGCCGCCCCTGTTACTTCTTCTTCTCCGCCGCCTTCGCCGCCGCCTTCTTGTTGCCGGCGCGCCGCTTCCAGTGCTGCCTGATCTTCATCCGCTTCCGCTGGTGCTTGCTCTTGCTGTTGGCCATGGAGGGCGCGTCTACCTTCAGCCGCGCTGGAGGTCCAGCCCTCACTGATCGCGGTCGGGGCCTGGTTTGGTGGGGAACGGGATGCCCTCGGCGCCGCGGACCTCGGTGGGGAGCACCTCGCCCACCTTCACGTCGCCCTCCTTGTCCACGTCGCGGGGGCGCTCGCGGGCGGCGGGGGCGGCCGGCTCCTGGGGCTTCTTCTTCACCGAGGCGAAGATGGGGCGGGTGGCGTCAACGAAGCGCCGCACCTCGTCCAGCGGGAGCGCGGGGACATGGTGGTCGTTGATCCCGGTCATCTCCCGCGCCATGCACATGGAGTTGAGGATCGCCTCCTCGGTGGCCTCCATCACCGCCTCGTAGAGGGGGTCCAGCCGCTGGTCCAGCAGGATCTTCATCCGGTACACCATCTTCTGGGTGCGCCGCGGGATGACGTTGGCGGTGGAGAACCCCACCACGATCTCCCCCGACCCGTGCGCCGCATAGGAGCCGACCCGGCCAATGCCCAGCGCCACGCGCTTGCAGAGGCGGTTGAGCTGCTGGGAGAGCACCGGCGCGTCGGTGGCGACCACCGCGATGATCGACCCGTAGCTCTGCCCGCGGCGCGGAAGGTCCCGGAACTTCTCCGCCAACAGCTCCCCCACCGGCATTCCCGCCACGCGGAGGTTGTGCATCTTCCCGAAGTTGGACATCACCAGCACGCCCAGGGTGTAGCCGCCGTGCATCTCCGGGAGCTTGCGGGACGCGGTGCCGATGCCGCCCTTGAAGTCGCAGGTGATCATCCCGGTGCCCGCGCCCACCGATCCCTCGGCCACCGGCCCGTCGGAGGCGGTGGCGATGGCCTCCAGCACGTTGGCCTGCTTCACGTGCCGGCCGGAGATGTCGTTGAGCCAGGAGTCGTCGCACTCGCCGACGACGGGGATGATGACGTCGTGCTCGTCGCCGATGCCGGGGTAGCGCTCCACCATGTAGCGCGCCACCGCGTCCGCCACCCTTCCGACGCTCATCGTGTTGGTGAGCATGATGGGCGTCTCCAAAAGGCCCCACTCCATCACCTGGGTGATGCCGGAGACCTCGCCCGCGCCGTTGAGCACGAAGCCGCCGCCGATCACCCGCTCCATGAAGACGTTGCCGGAGCCGGGGAGGATGGCGGTCACGCCGGTGCGCGCCGGCCCCTCGCCCACGCGCAGCGGACCGCGCCCGCGGATGATGGTGGAGTGGCCCACCAGCACGCCCTCCACGTCGGTGATCGCGTTGTACTTGCCGGGCTTGAAGCGGCCCAGCGGCAGCCCCAGCTCGCGGGCGCGGACGCGGGTCTCCGGCTGGTCAGAGGGCGTCGGCATGGCAGGCGCGCACCTTACCAGCGCGCGCCCGCCTCACCAGATCACCAGAGGGGCCGACCGTTGGATCGCGTCACCGGCTGGTCGAACCGCCAGGTCTGTCCGCTATTGCGGTCCAGGAACCACGCCTGGCCCGGGATGGCCTGGCCGGTGCGGTTGGCGAGCTGCCCCAGCTGGCCGACGGCCCCGCTCCGCGAGTCGGTGAAGGTGTTGAACAGCTTGCCCGGGTTGTCCGCCGCCGCCAGCCGGCCGATGAACGAGTTGCGGTCCTGCGAGTACGGGTGCGCGGCGGCCTGCACGCGGAGCCGGTCGACGTCGTCCTGGCTGAAGCGGAGCTGCACGTCCTGGGTGCCGCGGCGCTGGACGGCGTTCTCGAAGGCGGCGCTGTTGGAGGCGCCCATCGCGATCCGCCCCGCGGTGTTCGGGTCCGCGTTGGAGACGACCATGTCGTAGCGGCGCTTGCCCACGTCCTCGGCCCCGTCGGTGCCGAAGGTCCGCGTCATCGTCATCGCCTGGTTGTTGAAGGTGAACGAGTGCCCCAGGGTGGTGGTGCCGTCCGGGTTGGTGGTCACCCGCACCGTCCCGTCCGCGTTGCTGAGCGGCATGCTCGCCTTGGCGGAGAGGGGCCCCAGGCGCGCGTCGAGGGCGGCCCGGTTGTCCTGGGTGCTGCTGAAGGTGTCCGTGCGGCCGGCGCCGATCCCCTTCGCCGGGTCGGCGTCCGGGAGCCTGGACTGATCGGCGATGTACCGGTCGTAGGCGGCGCGGGCCTCCGGGTTGCGGAGGTCGAAGTCGCGGAAGTCGACGTGGGAGGCGCTGTTGCCCTTCTCGCCGGAGAGGGTGACGCCCACCTGCGCCACGGTGCCGGCCTTGAGGTTGGCGTTGAGCGCCAGCTCGTCCGCCATCGCGCGGGTGGAGCCGGTGGTGACGCGCATGGTGTTCTCGTCCAGCCGCTCCACCGAGGTGGTCCGCGCGTTGCTCAGGGTCTGCGTCCCGGTGACGCCGGCCCCGACGGCGACGGGCCCGCCCACGGGAACGGACGCGCTGAGGCCGTCGCTGGCGCCGGTGGACGCGGTGGTGGTGAACGTCACCTTGCCGCCCACCGCCATCTGCTCGGGGAACTTCGGGTCCACTCCGCCCTGGGCGTTCGCCGGGGCGGAGGCGGTGCGGTCCTGCGAGACGCCGGCGGAGACGGAGTGGCTCGCCGTGACGGTCCCGTCGCTCGCGCTGACCTCGCCGGTGGTGGTGTTGCCGACGGTGACCTGGTTCTGGCGGGTCACCACCGGCCCGTCGTCGCCCGCGCGCGCCCGCTCGGTGTTGCTGGCGGTGACCGCGGTGGCGTTGCTGAGCTTCGTCTTGACGCCGGTGCCCGCGTCCTCGGCCTCCGTCGACCGGGTCGCGGTGGCGGAGAAGGTGGCGCCCGTCGGCAGCGAGGTGACCGGCAGCGCGCCGGTGGGCATGCCGCCGGTGAGGTCCACCTTGGGACGATCCGCCGCGGCGGTGAAGTCGCTCCGGCCCTTGCTGGCCAGGACGTTCGGGTCGTCGACGGTGGATGCCGCCGATGCGTCCGGGGCCGCGGCCGCGGGGGCATCTGCGGCCCCAGCCGGAGCGCTGTCATCGACTGCGGGGGGAAGATCGGGAGGCGCTGCGGGAGAAACAGCCATGTCATCCATGTGGGGACTCCTTGAAACTCATTTTCTGAGAGTCGAGGGGGCTAGTTGCGTACATCAGCGCCTATTTCCCCTGATGCGACCACCTGTTACGTGCAGTGTCTGGACGCGGCGCCGGATTTTCTGGACATTGGGGGGTGACCGAAAGAGGCTCCGCGGGGTCATAGGGCGAACACTTCCACCAGGAGACGTATCCACATGAAACTTCAGATGATTGTTTCGGTTGCCGCGGTCCTCGCTCTCGCTGCCTGCGGGGGTCCGACCTACAAGGCAACCCTGAACGGGAACTCCGAGGTCCCGGCGGTCACCACGTCGGCCACCGGCTCCTTCACCGGGACGTTGGACGGGACGAAGCTGGACGTGACCGGCAACTACTCGGGGCTCTCGGGCGCCGCGTCGGCCGCGCACCTCCACGGGCCGGCGGACGCGACCGCCACGGCCTCTCCGGTCTGCACCCTGACCTTCACCGAGAGCGCCACCGCCGGCACCGGCACCCTGGGCGGCGAGTGCACGGGCCTCGTCATGGACGACCTCAACGCCGGCAAGCTCTACGTGAACGTCCACACCGCGGCGCACGGCGGCGGCGAGATCCGCGGCCAGGTCGCCAAGCAGTAGCGATTCGCTTCGCGGCTTTCGGGACCTCCGCTCGGCCTACCGGGCGGAGGTCTCGACGTCTCTACCCCCGCAGGCCCGCCTTGAACTTGAGGTTCGGGTCGAGCGGCGTGGTGAGGTACTTCTGGATGTGCTCGGCGGCCAGGGCCGCCTTCTTCGAATCCATCAGCCCCAGCGGGACGATCAGCGTCCGCTCCTGGCCGACGTTCTCGTGGGCGCGGTCGGTGAGCTTGGAGCGGCAGGTCTTCAGGTACTCCTGCAGGTACTC
Source organism: Myxococcaceae bacterium (assembly GCA_035637895.1). Taxonomy (GTDB): domain Bacteria; phylum Myxococcota; class Myxococcia; order Myxococcales; family Myxococcaceae; genus DASRBA01. Next base: position 53,472 of record DASRBA010000032.1, on the reverse strand, counting down.
CTCCGAATACTTCTTCGGCCCGGAGCGCGCCTTCTTCACCTCGTCCTCCAGCGGCTGGAAGTCCAGCACCGCCACCGTGGGGTGCACGCCGTAGAGGAACCAGCTCACGCTGTACACGCCCAGCCGGTCGTGGCTCTGGACCACCTTGTCCAGCGCCGCCGAGTAGTGGGGCGCCATCGCCTCGTTCTCCCGGAACCCTTGCCCGTTCTCCAGGATGGCCTTCTGCGCCTCGGCGCTCTTGGAGATGGCGGTGGCGATCTCGTCGTTGTCGACGAAGAACAGCCCCGCCTGCTGGCAGGTCGCCTTCACCCACGGCGGGGGATCCGCCGGGGAGCAGTCGAACAGCGCCACGAACCGCGCCTTCTCCGCCGTCATACGCCGGACCGCCCTTCCGCGAGCGCCGGCTTCTCTTCCGGCAGCGCGCCGTTGGTTTTCTGGGCCGGGGCACCCGCGTCCGTCGCCGCCTTGCGCTGCTCCCGCTCCTTGTAGCGCCGGATCGCCCCGCTCATGATCTCACCGATGAGCGTACGGTAGTCCATTCCGGCGCCTTCGCAGATCAAGACCAGGTCGGACCAGGAGGGGGTCAGCCCCGGGAGCGGGTTGCACTCCAGGAAGTAGAAGCGCCCCTTGGCGTCCTCCCGGAAGTCCATCCGCGCCACGTCCCGGCACCCCAGGGCCATGAACGCGCCGCGCGCCGCCGCCTTCAGCCGCTCCAGCTGCGCGGGGTCCAGCTTGGCCGGCACGTCGTACTTGATGCGGTCGTTCCAGGCCAGCTTGTGCTCGAACGAGTACACCGGCGTGGGGTCGCCCTTGTCGAGGAAGACGATCTCCATCGGCGGCAGCACGCGCGGGCGGCGTTCGCCCAGCAGGCCCACGGTGAACTCGCGCCCGGAGATGTACTCCTCCACCAGCGCGGGCTGGTCGTACTTCTTGGTCATGAAGGTGACCACGTCGCGCAGCTCGGCCTCGGTGCGGCAGACGCTCTTCTTCACCACGCCCTTGGACGACCCCTCCGCCAGCGGCTTGACCATCAGCGGGAACTCGAAGTCCTTGTTCAGCCGCTCCTTGCCGGTGGTCATCTGCTGGAAGTTGGGCGTGTAGATGCCGTGCTGCCGGACGATCTTCTTCGCCAGCCCCTTGTCGAGGGCGATGGCGAGCGTCGCCGGGTCGGAGCCGGTGTACGGGATGTCCAGCAGCTCCAGCAGCGCCGGGACCTGGCTCTCGCGGTTCCTCCCTTTGAAGCCCTCCGCGATGTTGAAGACGATGTCCACGTTGGCGGAGGCGGCCAGCGTGGGGAGCTCCTGGTTCGCCTCCAGGTCCACCACCTCGTGGCCCCAGGAGGCGATGGCCTCGCGGATGGCCTGGAGCGTGGCCGGCGAGTCGTACTCCGCCTCGCGGTCCTCCACCGCGTCCCCCGCGTCCACGGTGGGCTTGATGCGCTTGACGTTGTAGGTGAAGCCGACGCGCAGCGGGCCGCTCTTGCGGGTGGGCTTGCCCTGCTTCCTCGAGCTGTCGCGGATCTTGTAGCGCTTGGTGGCGCTCTTGATCACCGACCCGATCACCCCGTCGAAGTGCAGGCCCTCCAGGTCCGCCGCCACGTAGATGCCGGCGCCCGGCTCCAGCGAGGGGAGCGCGTTGATCTCCAGGAAGTAGGCCACCCCGGCGTCGGAGAGGCGGAAGTCCAGCCGGCCCAGGTCCTTGCAGTCCAGCACCCGGAAGATCTTCTCGGACGCCCTGCGGATCTCGGAGGCGATGTCCTCCGGGATCTTCGCCGGCGCGCGCACGCTCACCGCCTGGTCGCTCTTGGTCTTGAGGTCGTACTCGTAGATCTTGAAGCGGCGGTCCGGCCGGTAGGCGGGGTCGATCACGTACTCCACCGGCGTCAGCACCCCGCCGAAGTCGTTCTTCACCTCGGCCAGGAAGGGCACGGTGAGGTCGCGGCCGGAGATGTACTCCTCCACCAGCACGCCCGCCGGGTAGCGCTCCAGCGCGGCGGCGACCTTCAGCCGCACCTCGTCCACGGTCTCGGCGATGGAGTCCTGGGTGATGCCCTTGGAGGAGCCCTCGAAGTTGGGCTTCACGATCACCGGGAAGCGCAGCTCCTGGGGCCGCAGCTCCGAGGCCTGCTCCACGTACTGCCACTCCGGGGTGCGGATCCCGTGCTCCTGCAGGATCAGCTTGGTGAGCTGCTTGTCCAGCGTCACCGCCAGCGCGTACGCGTCCGAGCCGGTGTACGGGAAGCCCAGCTCGTCGAAGAGCGCGGGGTAGAACGCCTCGCGGAAGCGGCCGCGGCGGCCCTCGGCGGTGTTGAAGATCAGGTCCGGGGTGAACGCCTCCAGCCGGGCCACGGTGCGCGAGGCGGGGCCGGAGACCTCGAAGCGCTCCACCCGGTGGCCCAGGCGTTCGATCGCCGAGGCCAGCGCGTTCACCGTCTCCTGCGTGTCGAACTCCGCCTCCTCTTCCGAATCCGAGAGGCGGAGGTTGTGCGTCAGCGCGATCCGCATCGAGCGCCCCTCCCGGCGTCGTCATCCTGGGTGCGGGCGGTGTGGCGCGTCACCCGGTTGGGCGCGCGCGTCTCGGCCTGCGCTCCCCGGTCCATCACCTCGCCGCCCACCACCTCCTTGCCGTCGATCACCTGGGTGTCCGCCCAGATGTCGCCCAGGCGCATCCCCAGCGGGTGGCGGACCACGTTCCAGGCCTCGATGCCGCCGATCAGCACCGCCCCGGCGAAGAAGGCGATCTGACCGGCGCTGGGGCCGGAGGTGGCGCCGGCGGGCACCGCCTCGTCCGGCATCATCCGCAGCAGCACCACCAACCCCAGCGGTCCGTTGCGGAGCACGCTCTCCCGGAAGCGGGCGGCGATCCGGTGCGGGAGGTAGATCACCTTCACCCCGCACAGGCGTTTGCCGATGCTCTGCCCGGTGAGGAAGCCGTCCGCCAGCAGCAGGTACAGGAACGCCATCGTCAGCCCGGCGCGCCGGCCCACCAGGAACAGCGCGTAGGCGATGGCCAGGTCGAGGACGCGCGCGGTGGCGCGGAGCCAGAGCGAGCACTTGGGGAACGGCGACCCCTCCGTCCCCTCCTCCACCACCCGGAGCTTCGGCCTTCGTCGGACTTCGCTCACTCGTCGGTCTCCTCGGGAAGCTCCACCCACCGCACCGCGCCGTTCTCCTCGTCCGGCGCCCCGTCCACCTCCGCCGCGGCGGCCTCGGTGGGGTCCACGTCGAACAGCGCCGCCGCGGCCAGCTCCACCGCGGTGCGCACGGAGGCGTCGGGCCCCGGCGTCGCGGCGTCCTCCTGGCGCGGGACGCCGGCCAGCTGGCGCAGCCGTTCGCGCGCCTCGCCGCCGCGTTCGTCCCCGCGGTCCGGGGCGCGCTCCCCGGAGATCTCCACCTCGCGGGTGAAGAAGACGAAGGCCATGGCCGGACGCTTGGAGGACTCGCGCATGGCGAACTGCACGCCGTCCAGGCCCCAGCCTTTGGCGGTCCACTCGTTGAACGTGCGCTCGAGGGAGCCCTCGTCCACCGTGGACAGCTCCACGACCTTGTAGCGGAGCTCGCAGGTGAGGGCCGGCGCCGGGGCCTCCTGCCGCCGCCTCGACGCCCTGGCGGGCGGAGGCTTGGTCGACTTCCGGCTGGTGGACCGCTTCTTCTTCATGCGCGAGGCGCCGCCGCCATTTCGCAGGGGTTGGCCGCCAGCGTCAAGGCTCCCGGTTCGATGCGTCCGGACGCACATTGCTCGCCGGAGGAGGGGGACGCATGGCGAAGCGCAAGGCGAAGCGGGCGGCGGCGCCGAGGGCGAAGGGCGCGCTGGCGAGGCGGCGGAGCAACGCGGCCTACCGGCGGGCGAACCGGGAGCGGGTGGAGGCGGTGGAGAGCGCGATCGAGAAGGCGCTGGCGGAGGGAGCGAAGCTGCGCGAGGCCATCTCCAGCAAGATCGAGCGCAAGATCGCAACCGCCGAGGCACGCGAGCGACGCGCGACCCGGCGGCGGAGGTGAAGCGTCAGCGGTTGCGGGCGGTTACTTCGCGGAGAAGTCCGCGGCGGTGAGGCTGAACTTGGAGACGCCGCCCACCGAGCAGGTCTGCGGGATCTCCTCACCCGTCGACCGGGTGATGCTGCAGGTCTGCGGGATCTCCTCGCCCGTCGACCGGGTGATGTAGCTGTCCACCCCGCCAGAGCTCTTCGGCGACTTGGTCGCCTGGGTGCCGCTGGTGGTGCTCGTCGAGGACGTCGACGAGGTGGAGCTGGTGGACTGCGTCTTGGATCCCCCGACCGGCGCGAGCATGTGTTTCCTCCGAAGCGTGCTTCCTACATCATCGTCGGCTGAGAAGCCGGGAGGGTTGCGCCACGCTCCGGCAAGACGTTTTGCATTCCGGAGGAGATCACTTCCAACCGCACGTAAGGTCTCACGTTATGGGCGTTGACCTCCACCACCCGGATGGCGCATCCGGTGGCGCGGATGGAGTCTCCCGGCCGCACCCGGAGCGGGATGATCTGGAAGCGGGGCTTCCACTCCTGGATCCAGAGGGCGACGGAACCGTCCGGGTGGAATCCACCCGCGATCAGGTCCATCCGGTTGGAGAATCGGAACTCGCTGTGCCCCCGCAGCGTGACGATCTCGCCTTCCATGTGTAGCTGGAGGTGCGAATGGTATGCCCATGTGGGCACCAGCGCTCCGATCGGAGCGAAAACGGACGGTTGAGGGGATGAAGGGCCGTGCCCGTTCGCCGCCGCTGTCCTGAAACAGGACAGGCCGGGCGAGCGCGCGCAGTCCATCCTCGCGCGCCATGCGATCTCCTTGCGGTGTTGCGATCGGGGCGGGGGTGTTGGGGTTGGCGGTGTTGGCGGTGGCCTGCGCCACGGCACCGGCTTCGGGGCCGGCGCCCGCGAGCGGCTGGGACGCGCTGGCGGGGCGCCTGCTGGAGTGGACCTTCCGCACCCATCCGGGCCGGGCGGTCAACGCGGGGCGCCACGAGTTCGACGGCCAGGTGCGCGACTTCTCGAAGGCGGCGCTGGAGAAGGAGGCGGCGGACCTGCACGCGTTCAAGGCGGAGCTGGACGGGTTCGACCCGGCGCCGCTCACGCCCACCCAGCGGCTGGAGCGCGAGGTGCTGCGGGCGGCGGTGGACCGCGAGCTGTTCGGCCTGGAGGACGCGCGCACCCCGTGGCGCAACCCCGCGGTCTACGGCTTCGAGCTGGCGCCGTCCGTGTACGTCACCCGCCCGTACGCGCCGCCGGAGGTGCGGGCCAAGGGCTTCGCCGCCTTCTGCCGCCAGGTGCCGCGGGTGACGAAGCAGGCGCTGGAGAACCTGCAGACGCCGATGCCGCGGACGTTCATCGGCATCGGGCGGATCAACGCGGGCGGCCTGGCGAAGTACTTCGTGGAGGACGCGCAGCAGGCGTTCGCGGCGGTGAGCGACCCGGCGCTGAAGGCGGAGGTGAAGGCGGCGGGGGAGGAGGCGTCCGCGGCGATGAAGGCGTTCGACGCGGCGCTGGCGGCCCAGGAGAAGACCGCGACCGGGGACTTCGCGCTGGGGGCGGAGCGGTTCCAGCGGATGCTGCACGCGGTGGAGCGGGTGGACCTGCCGCTGGACCGGCTGGAGGCCATCGGGCGGCAGGACCTGGAGCGGAACCTGGCCGCGCTGAAGGAGGAGTGCGCGAAGGTGGCGCCGGGCGCGCCGCTGGGGAAGTGCGTGGAGCAGGTGGAGGCGACGAAGCCGCCCGAGGGGCCGGTGGCGGCGGCGCGGAAGCAACTGGACGGGCTGGAGCAGTTCATCCGCGACCACGGGGTGGTGAGCATCCCCTCCGACGAGCGCGCGCACGTGGAGGAGGCGCCCGCCTACCGGCGCTGGAACTCCGCGTACATCGAGATCCCGGGCCCGTACGAGAAGGGGTTGCCGTCCATCTATTACATCGCCCCGCCGGACCCGAAGTGGTCGGCCGCGGACCAGGCGGCGTACATCCCCGGGCAGCCCACGCTGCTCTTCACCACGGTCCACGAGGTGTGGCCGGGGCACTTCCTCCAGTTCCTCCACGAGCACCGCGCGCCGTCGCTGGTGCTGAAGCTCTACTCCACGGGCGGCTTCACCGAGGGCTGGGCGCACTACACGGAGGAGATGATGTGGGAAGAGGGGCTGGGCGCGGGCGACCCGGCCACGCACATCGGCCAGCTCAGCGACGCGCTCCTGCGCGACTGCCGGTACCTCTCCGCCATCGGGATGCACACCCAGGGGATGACGGTGGAGCAGTCGGAGAAGATGTTCCGCGAGCAGTGCTTCCAGAATCCGGGCAACGCGCGGCAGCAGGCGGCCCGCGGGACGTTCGACCCCGGCTACTTCAACTACACGATGGGGAAGCTGATGATCCGGAAGCTGCGGGAGGACTGGACGAAGACCCGCGGGGGCAAGGCGGCGTGGAAGCAGTTCCACGACACGTTCCTGTCGTTCGGCGCCCCGCCCGTGCCGGTGGTGCGGAAGGAGATGATGGGCGAGGTGGGCGAGGTCCTATGATCGGATGGCGGTCGCGATCATGCGCTCCAGATTCTCGCGCACCGTCGGGATCATCTGGCCTTCCGGCCGTTGGGGCATGGCCTCCTGCGCTCACGATACCTCCGCGGCGGTGAAGCGCGGGGTGATGTACGCGAGGCAGTTCCAGTCGAAGGCCACGACGTCGATCACGATCAGGCGTTCGGTCCGCTTGACGAACGCCGGGTCGGCGACACCCTCCAGCGCCGCCGGGTAGTCGCGGACGTCGGCGACGCGCGCGACGCCGAGGACCTTCAGGCGCTCGCGGCGGACGTAGTCCATCAGCAGCAGCGCCACCTTCCCCTCCCCCGCCAGGTTGCCGGTGGAGATCAGCTGCCGGTTCCCCTTGAAGTCGGCGAACGCCAGCGTGTGCGGGTCCAGCGTCCGGAGGAAGCCGGCCGGCCCGCCGCGGTGCTGCACGTAGGGCCAGCCGGTGCTGCTCACGGTCGCCAGGTAGAAGTGATCGCGCTGGGCGATGAACTCCAGCTCGGCCGGGCCGAGCGCCTCCCGCTCCGGCGCCCCCGGCTGGAAGTCGCGGCCGTTGTAGTGGCGCTGGGCCGCCTGGACTTCGGGGGTGAAGGTCTCCGCGTAGAAGCGCTCGCCCATGGCTCGTGGCCCCTCTCAGAACACCAGCGTCTGCCAGCCCTGCGCGAGGTAGCCGCGGACGCTCGCCATCCCCGGCGTCCCCGCCAACTGGTGGTCCTTCAGTTCCTTCACCCCGCTCTCCTTCACGCCCTCCGTGGCGCCGAACACCACCGCGCAGGCGGAGGAGGCGCCCGCCACCAGCGGCCGCACCGAGTCGTAGAGCGCGTGCGCCGGGTGGGTCGGCTTCTGCAACTCCGCCGGCCACCGCGTCCCCGCCCCGATGAACGCCACCTGCACCTCGTCCTCCCGCTGCTGCGCCTCCGACGCCAGCGCCAGCGCGTTGAACGCCCGCCCCAATGCTTCGTCGCCGCCCTTCGGATCCGAGGTGATGAGCACGGCCAGCTTCATGGGTTGCCTCCGGTGGTTGGTGTGGAACGAGCGACAAGATGCGCCCTGAGCCGGATTGAAACAATGAGCTCAATATGCAATTGACCGTTCCATTTTACGGAACTATCCACTCTGGGCATGGATCGCCTGGACGCAATGGCCGCCTTCGTGGCGGTGGCGGAGCTGAAGGGGTTCGCGGCGGCGGCGCGGAAGCTGAAGCGGTCACCGCCGTCGGTGACGCGGCTGGTGGCGGGGCTGGAGGCGCATCTCTCCGCCCGGCTGCTGCACCGGACGACGCGGACGGTGGCGCTCACCGAGGCGGGCGCGCGGTACCTGGACCGCGCCCGGCGCATCCTGGGGGAGGTCGGCGACGCCGAGGCGAACGCGCGAGCAGAGGTGGCGGCGCCGTCGGGGCGGCTGGTCGTGGCCGCGCCGCTGGTGTTCGGCCGCCGCGAGGTGACGCCGCTGATGTGCGAGTACCTCTCGCGCTACCCGGCGGTGACCGCGGAGCTGGTGCTGGCGGACCGGCTGGTGAGCCTGGTCGAGGAGGGCGTGGACGTGGCGGTGCGCATCGGCGTGCTGGAGGATTCCTCCTTGCGCGTCCGCCCGGTAGGCGCCGTGCGGCGCGTGCTGGTGGCCAGCCCGGCGTATCTCCAAGCGCGGCCGGCCATTCGGAGACCGGCTGATCTCAAAGCCCACGCCGCCATCCAGGTGAGCGGGATCACCCCCCTCCCGGAGTGGAAGCTCTCCCGCGAGAAGGTCCCCCTCCGCCCTTCCCTGGTGACCAACAGCGCCGACGCGGGGATCGCCGCGGCGGAGAAGGGCCTGGGCATCGTCCAGGTGCTCTCGTACCAGGTGGCGGACCGCGTCCGCGCCGGCGCCCTGCGCGTCCTGCTCCCCCGCCACGAGCCGCCGCCCATCCCCATCCAGCTGGTGCACGCCGCCCACCGCTTCCCCGCCGCCAGCGTGCGCGCGTTCATCGACCTGGCGGCCCAGACGCGGAAGTGGTCCTTCGTCGATCTCTAGAGCAGCTTCGCGGCGTCCAGCGCGTGGTACGTGAGGATCAGGTCCGCCCCGGCGCGCTTGATGGAGGTGAGGATCTCCATCATCACGCGCGAGTAGTCGATCCACCCGTTCTGCGCCGCGGCCTTCACCATCGCGAACTCGCCGGAGACGTTGTACGCGGCGACCGGGACGTGGAACCGCTCCTTCACCTTGGCGATCACGTCCAGGTACGACAGCGCCGGCTTCACCATCACCAGGTCCGCGCCCTCCTCCAGGTCCAGCGCCACCTCCTTCAGCGCCTCCCGGACGTTCGCCGGATCCATCTGGTACCCGCGCCGGTCGCCGAACTGGGGCGCGCTCTGGGCGGCCTCGCGGAACGGGCCGTAGAAGCCGGACGCGTACTTCGCCGCGTAGCTGAGGATGGGCAGGTCCGCGAACCCCGTCTCGTCCAGCGCCTTCCGGATGGCGCCCACCCGCCCGTCCATCATGTCCGACGGCGCGATGACGTCCGCGCCCGCCTGCGCGCAGGTCACCGCCATCTCCGCCAGCAGCGGCAGCGTGGCGTCGTTGGCCACCTCGCCCTTCTCGATCACCCCGCAATGCCCGTGGTCGGTGTACTCGCAGAGGCAGACGTCGGCCAGGACCTGCAGCTCCGGCGCGGTCTCCTTGATGGCGCGGATCGCCTTCTGCACCACCCCGTCCTTCGCGTACGCCCCGCTCCCCTTCGCGTCCTTGTGGTCCGGGATGCCGAAGACGATCACCGACGGCACGCCCAGCGCGCGCGCCGCCTTCGCCTCCTCCGCCGCGTGCTCGATGGAGAGGTTGTACACGCCCGGCATGGACGCCACCGGCTTGCGCACCCCTCGCCCCTCCACCACGAACAGCGGGTAGATGAAGTCCTCCGGGGTGAGATCCGTCTCGCGGACCATCTTGCGGAGGTGCTCGTTGCGGCGGAGCCGGCGCGGGCGGTGGACGGGGAAGCTCATGGTCCAGGGATTATCATCCGCCGGACCTCCGGGGACAGCTCGGCCCCCGCCGCCAGGTGGAGGTACAGCGGCGGCTCCACCTCCAGCGCCGCCCGCGCCCCCTTCACCGCGCCCACCAGCGCCAGCCCCGCCGGGCGATCCACCCGCGGGTGGACCAACCGCAGCCGCCGCGGCTCCAGCCGGCGCGCCCGCAGCGCCTCCAGCAGCTCGGCCAGGCGGCCCGCCCGGTAGGAGAGGCACAGCTCCCCGCCCTCGCGGAGCAACTGCGCCGCCGCCACCACCACGTCCCCCATCGAGCACTCCAGCTCGGACCGGGCGATCGCCCGCTCGCCCTGCGCGCTCGCCGGCCCCGCGCCGCGCGCCTGGTACGGCGGGTTGCAGACCACCTGCGCGAACGCGCCCGCGCCCAGCGTCCGGGCGGCGTTCCGGAGATCACCCAGCACCACCGCCACGTCCCGCTCCAGGCCGTTGAGCAGCACGCTGCGCGCGGCCAGCTCGCACAGCCGCGGCTGGAGCTCCAGCGCGGTGATCTCCTTCCGCCCGTACCGCCGCGCCAGCACCAGCGCGATCACCCCGCTCCCGGTCCCCAGGTCCACCGTCTTGCCGCGCGGGCGGCGGGCGGCCGCGAACCCCGCCAGCAGCAGCGGATCGAGCGTGAATCGATAGCCGCACGCCGGCTGGAGGACCCGGATGTCCCCGCAGATGGTGTCCAGCGTGTCGCCGGCCGTCATCGCGCCCGGGGCGTCAGTCAGCCTTCCGCGCCAGGGTCCAGGAAGAGCAGGCGCTGCGGCGGCAGCGGCTCCACCCGCACGCACCGGGGCGGCAGCGACTGCCCCGCCTCCATCACCGCCCGGATCTCCCACAGCGGCGGCGGGTGGAGCGCGAAGCCGGCCTGCAGCTCGCCGCTCTCCACTCGCGAGACCAATTCGTGGAGCGAGGCCACCGCCACCACGTGGTCGCTGTGCTCCGGGTCCTTCAGCCCCAGCACCGTCCGCAGCACCAGCGCGTCCAGCAGCGCCAGGTCCACGCTCCGCAGCGTCGGGTTGCGCGGCATCGCCGGGAAGGTCTGCAGCTCCAGCCCCTGGCGGACCCGCAGGATCTTCCCGACCCCGCCGGGCAACGCCAGCAGCATCGCGTGGCTGCCGCGCGCCAGCGTCGCCATCCGCTCCGCCGCCTCCATCCGGCCCTCCTGGGTGCCCAGCCCGGCCGGCAGGTCGTAGACGCGCGCGTAGCCGCCGACCAAGGTGAGGAAGCGATCCTCCTGGAACACGTCCAGCCCGCGCAGCCCCCGGTGCCAGGAGCGCAGCTCGAGGCCGGCGTCGGAGAGCGGCGCCACCGCCACCAGCGCCGGGCCCTGCGCGGGAAGCGGCTGCAGTGGCCGGATGGTGACGTCGTCCAGCGCCCGCGAGAAGCGCGCCACCAGCGCCGGATCGCGCACCGCGAAGGCCCGCGCGCGGGTGCCGTCCGGCCGGACCTGCGTCGCCTCCGGGGCGCCCGCCACCGCGGTCTCCAGCAGCTCCGCCAGCACGCCGTGGTCGTCCGCGGCCAGGCAGGGCGTCAACGGCAGCGGCGGCGGCGGCGACGACGCCTCCTCCAGCGGCCGCTCCGCGCCGTTCCGCTCCCTCAGCGCGCCCGCGGCGAAGCGCGCCGCCCGCCCGCCGGGAGGGCTCACCTCCAGCACGTGGAAGGCGGGCGAGGTGTCGGGGTGGACGGCGCCCCGCTCGATCCACCTCCGGATCGTGGCCGGCGTGAGATCCTCCACCTCCGCCCCCGCCGGCTCCGGGGTGGCGCTCCAGCACGCAGTGAACGGTGTGACGCGAGCCATGCGGACAAGGTGCGGACGGCCCGGGCCCGGCGCTCGTATGCTCGGCCCGTGCCCACCGTCCCCCTCCTGCTCCTGCTGGCCGCCGCGCCCATGCCTCCTCCCTCGCCCTCGCCCTCGCCCGCCACGCCGCCCGCCTTTCCGCGCAGCCGCGAGGTCGTCTACGCGACGCACGGGATGGTGGCGGCCGCCCAGCCGCTCGCCGTGCAGGCGGGGCTGGACGTGCTGAAGCAGGGCGGGAGCGCGGCGGACGCGGCCATCGCCACCAACGCCGTCCTGGCGCTGATGGAGCCGGTGGCGTGCGGCCCCGGCGGCGACCTCTTCGCCATCCTCTGGGACCCGAAGGCGAAGAAGGTGATCGGGTTGAACTCGTCCGGCCGCGCGCCCAAGGCGCTCACCGCCGACAAGGTGAAGCCGGACGCCAAGGGCACCATCCCCCTCGACTCGCCGGCGTCGTGGACGGTGCCGGGCGCGGTGGACGGCTGGTTCGCGCTCCACCAGCGCTACGGGAAGCTGCCCATGAAGCAGGTGTTGGCGGCCGCCATCCGCTACGCCGACGAGGGCTTCCCGGTGTCGCCCGTCATCGCCGAGGCCTGGGGCCGATCGGCGCCGAAGCTGGAGAAGTACCCCGGCTTCGCGGCCACCTTCCTCCCCGGCGGCAAGGCGCCGCGCGCGGGCGAGATCTTCAAGAACCCGCCCCTGGCGAAGACGCTCCGCCTCCTCGCCGACAAGGGCCGGGACGCCTACTACCAGGGGCCCATCGCGCAGGCGCTGGTGAAGTTCGGCCAGGCGAACGGCGGCTCCTGGACGATGGAGGACTTCGCGGCGTCCAGGCCCACCTGGGACGAGCCGATCTCCACCGACTACCACGGCTACACCGTCTACGAGCTGCCGCCGCCCGGGCAGGGCCTGGCCGCGCTCCAGCTGCTCAACGTGCTGGAGAACTTCGACCTCAAGTCGATGGGGCGGTCCTCGCCGGACTTCTGGCACGTGATGGTGGAGGCGAAGAAGGTCGTCTTCGCGGACCGCGCCCGCTACTACGCGGACCCGGCCTTCGCGAAGGTGCCCGTCCAGCAGCTGCTCTCCAAGGCGTACGCGAAGAGGCGCGCCGCGCTGGTGGACCTGAAGAAGGTGGCGCAGACCGACGCGCCCGGCGACCCGGCGGAGCTGGGTGGGACGGACACCACCTACCTGTGCGCCGCGGACGGCTCCGGGATGATGGTCTCCCTCATCCAGAGCAACTACACCGGCTTCGGCTCCGGCTACGCCGTGCCCGAGCTGGGCTTCGGCATCCACAACCGCGGCGCGCTCTTCTCGCTCAAAGACGGCCCCAACAAGCTGGAGCCGGGCAAGCGCCCCTTCCACACCATCATCCCCGCGCTGGTGGCCAAGGACGGCGCGCCGGTGATGGTGTTCGGCGTGATGGGCGGCGACATGCAGCCGCAGGGGCACGCGCAGGTGCTGGTGAACCTGCTGGACCTGGGCGCGGACCTCCAGCAGGCCGGCGACGCGCCGCGCTTCTACCACACGGGATCCACCGAGCCGACCGGCGTCCCCATGGAGCGCGGCGGCGTGCTGCACCTGGAGCCCGAGGTGCCCGCGGCCATCGCCGACGCCCTGCGCGCCCGCGGCCACCGCATCGAACCCGTCGCCACCGGCGCGTACGGCGGCTACCAGGCCATCTGGCGCGACCCGCAGACCGGCGTCTACTCCGGCGCCACCGAGCGGCGGAAGGACGGCTGCGCGCTGGGCTACTGACGGGCGGGGGCGGGGGCGCCCTCGACCTCGTCGAGGAACGACTCCATCGCCGCCAGCACCTGCCCCGGCTGGTCGGACGGCGCCGCGTGCCCGGAGTCGCGGATCTCCACCAGCCGCGCGTCGCGCAGGAGCGCCACGTACGCGCGCTTGACCTCCGTCGGCGAGTAGTCGCGGTCCGACCCCAGCACCAGCACCGGGCAGGCGATCTCCTTCACCCGGTCCAGCACGCTCCAGCCGATCAGCGCCTTCGTGGCCGCGAGGTACGGCCCCTTGGGGTTGCTCCCGAACCGCTCGATCACCTGCCGCCGCTGCGTTTCCTGCTCCGGCTTGGGGAACAGCCTCGAGGCGAGGACCTTGGCCCACGCCTTCGGGCCCATCCAGCGGAGGATGAACAGCCGGAGCCACAAGGCATAGCGCTGCTGGAACCCGCGCGGCACCAGCGCGGGGCCGCTGTTGATGATGGTCAGGCTGCGGACGAGGTCCGGCCGGTCCACCGCCATCTGGAAGGCGATCATCCCGCCCATCGACAGGCCGGCCACGTGCGCGGCCTTCACGCCCATGTGGTCGAGCGCGGCCTCCAGGTCCGCCGCGAACATCGACACGCTGTACGGCCCCGGCGGCTTGTCGCTCCGGCCGTGCCCGCGGACGTCCGGGACGATCACCCGGCGCTTCCGGGCGAGCCCCGGCGCGACGTGCTCGTAGTCCATCCCGGACGAGCCCAGGCCGTGGAGCAGCACCACGGGCGATCCTTCACCCCGCGACTCCACCCACAGCGAGACACCGTTCACCGAGACCTGCATCTCCGGTACAAGCTACCAGAATGAACGCTCGTTCCCTGGGACTGTTGGGTGCGGTGCTGATGGCGTGCGGTGGGCAGCCCGAGGCCGTGGCGACCAGCTCGCAAGGCCTCGCGTCGCCGTGCACGGCCGACAGCTTCTCCGTGAGCTGCCCGTACTCCTCCACGTCCCTGTATGCGGCGGGCCTGTGGCGCTCCGTCTACTACCGGGCGCCCACGGGCACTCCGCCCGCCGGCGGCTGGCCGGTGGTCGTCTTCTACCAGGGCTCCTTCAACCCGGCCTGGACGGCGTTCTCCGGCACGCAGGCGGACCCGTTCGGCCGCTATTACCTGGCGCTCACCACCAAGACGCTGCTGGACAACGGCTACGCGGTGGTGGCGCCCAACGCGCTGGCGAGCGGGACGACCTACTGGCAGACCAACATCCCGCCGTACGCCACCAACTGGGGGATCAGCGCGGACCACCCCTTCGTGCTGGCGGTCCTGAACGCGATCTCCAGCGGCACGTTCGGCCCGCTCAACGCCAACCGGAAGTACGCCATGGGCATCTCCAGCGGCGGCTTCATGACCAGCCGGATGGCGGCCAACTACCGGGGCCAGTTCAAGGCGCTGGCGATCCAGTCCGGCTCCTACGCCTGGTGCAGCGCGACCTGCGTGGTCCCGGCGCCGCTCCCGTCGGACCACCCGCCCACGCTCTTCCTCCACGGGCTGCTGGACACGGTGGTCCCCATCGGCAGCATGGCCGTCTACCGCGACGAGCTGAACCGCGAGGGCCGGTCGACGAGGACCGTCATCAATTCGGCCGCCGGCCACCAGTGGATCCCCGAGGGACCGCAGGAGGTCCTGGGCTGGTTCAACGGTCACCCCTGACCGGGCCGCACCTCGGCGATGGGCGCGTTGATCGCCGTCCCGGTGGCGGAGATCAGCCGGGCCGTGAGCGCGAAGTCCTGCCCCACGCTGAGCTCCAGGGCCGGGAGCCCCTTCATCTGCGCCTTGCGCCACTCCGGGGGCACGTTGACGGTGCCCAGCGCCTCGCGCTCGATGCTCAGCTCGTCCACCGACTCCAGCAGCACGATGGGGATGGGCTTGCTCCAGACCGGGAGGTCGTCGATCGCCAGCCGCTTGCTGGCGGGGACGGGCGTGTTGGTGGGGATCACCTCGTGCGTCCGGCCGCCGGGGAACAGCGCGCTGATCGGCATCGGCACCACGTCCTGCAGGCCCGGTGAGCCGCGCCCCAGGTTGCGCCCCAGCACGGCCGCGCCGATGGCCACCGCCAGGTCCGGGTGCACCTCGCCCTCGGTGGAGGTGCGCTTGAAGTGCTGGAAGCGGCGGCGGATGGCGGGCATCCGCGTCTGCCCACCCACCAGCACCAGCTCGTCCACGTACTCCGCCGACGTCAAGGCGCGCTCCAGCACCTCGTCGCACGCGCCGGCGGTGCGCTCGATCAGGTGGGCCACCATGTTCTCCACCTGCGCCCGCTGGAGCTGGAAGTCGAAGTCCACGAACTGGCCGTCGCGCTCGGCCACGCAGGGGACCCGGAGCCGGACCTCCTCCTGGGTGGAGAGCGCGATCTTGGCGCCCTCGGTGGCGAAGACCAGCCGCTGCATCGCCACGTTGCTCGAGCGCAGGCTCATCTTCTCCTTCCGCTCGAACTGCATCATCAGCGAGTCGACGATCGCCCGGTCGAAGTCCGCCCCGCCCAGGAACGCGTCGCCGCCGGTGGCGCTCACCTGCACCGCCCGGTTCTTCACGCTCATTAAGGTGGCGTCGAACGTCCCGCCGCCCAGGTCGAACACCAGCACCTGCTGCTCGGGGTTGCGGAGGTTGGCGTAGTAGAGCGCCGCCGCGGTGGGCTCGTTCACCAGCGCCCGCACCCGCAGGCCCACCTTGGCCGCCGCCTGCCGCACCGCATCGCGCTGGCGGATGCCGGCGTGGGTGGGCACGGTGAGCACGCACTCCCGGAAGCGCTCGCCGGCCACGTGGTTGGCGTGGTCCAGGATGGTCCGCAGCACGTGCGCCACCACGTCCGCGAGCGGGAGGATCTGCCCGTAGATCTCCACCGCCGCCAGCCCGTCCGCGCCCTCGGTGAGCTGGTACGCGAAGCGGTCCTTGTGGCGCGCCACGAACTCGGACTGGAAGCGCCGCCCCAAGAAGCGCTTGGAGCCGTGCACGGTGTTGCGCGGGTCGTCGATGATCTGCATCCGCGCCGCGTGCCCCACCACCGCCTTGTCGGCGGAGCGGAACCACACCACCGACGGAAGGGTGAACACCTTCTCCCGCACCGGGACCAGGCGCAGCTTCCCCTGCCGGTCGAAGAAGCACGCCGCCGTATTGGTCGTCCCGAAGTCGATCCCCAGGACCAACGAGGGGTTCGTTCCCGCCACGCTCACCTCACCACCACGGATTGTTGTACGGCTTCTTCTTCGACGCGAGCGCCCCCCGGCGCCCCCTGATGCCCAGCATCGACTCCAGCGGCGTCTTCTCCGCCGCCTCCTCCCAGAAGATGCTCACCGCCGCCAGCGCGCCGGCCGACGTGAGCAAGGTGAGGATATACGTGGTGGGGTTGTTGAATCCCACGACGAAACCGGACGTGAGCAGCACCACCGTCCCCACCCCCAGGCCGAACAGGTCGCCGCGGATCACCTGGTTGGCAGTGGGGTGGAGCGCCAGGAGCGCGGACGCCATGGCCCCCGCGCCGAGGCCGGGGGCGATCAGCAGCGCGTCCACCCAGTTCTTGCCGCTGGGCGGGTTCCCGCCCGAGTAGGTCAGCGTGGCCAGCACCAGCGCCGTGTACGCGCCCGCCCAGGCGCCGGCGGAGGCCATCGCCGCCCCGTCCGCCAGCCTCATCTCGCCCCCGCCCACCGCGGCGGTCAGCCAGCCGCCCAGCTCGGCGCTGATGAAGGACGCGTACGCCAGCGCGGTGACGTCGGTGGAGACCGAATCCACCAGCCCGCCCGCCAGCATCCCCGCGTAGAGCCCGTTCACCAGCGAGAAGGCCGCCACCGGCGAGTCCATCCAGTGCGTGAACTGCCACCAGGTGGAGACGCCGAAGCCCAGGCCCGCGCCCACCAGCGTCCCCACCAGCATCGACTGCTTCCCCTTGTCGAAGTCGTACTTGGCGGAGATGAACTGGGTGCCGAAGCCGCCCATCGCGCCCAGGAGGGTGTTGGTGGTGATGAAGGTGAGGCTCCCGGGCCCGGCGAGGAAGGGCCCCTGGCGCGGGTGGCCGTCGAGCAGCGACTCCGGGGGCACGTCCGGGGTCTCCGGCCCGTTCTCCGATCCATTCTGCGGACCTTCCTGGAGGCCGGGCTGCGGCTGCGTGGTGACGGTGTCGCCGGGCCCGGGCGCGGGGGGAGGCGGCGGCGGCTGGCCGGTGTCCGCCGGCGGCTGCGCCTGGGGCTGCTGGCCGGAGGTGTCGCCCGCCCCGGTCGGGGGAGGCGGCGGCGGCCACTGCTGTTGCGGTGGCGGCCACTGTTGCTGCTGCGGCGGCGGCTGCTGCTGTTGCGGTTGCGACGGATCGGGGGACGGCTGCTGGGCCCCGGCCGCAGAAGCGAGGAGCAGGGTCAGCGTGAGCGCGCAGGCGCGGGCGGGCGTGAGAGTGAGCATACGGCCGGAATCAAACCAAGCCCCTCCGCGCCGCGAAAGCGCTGCTTGCGGCCGGCGTCCACCGACCACAGGATGGTTGGGCATGAGCAACAAGATCAGGCTCGACATCCCACACGGCCTTCCCAAGGACCAGGCGAAGCAGCGGGTGGAGAAGCTGCTGGGCCATTGGTCCCGCAAGTACGGCGTCTCCACGCAGTGGACCGGGGACGAGGCGAAGCTCTCGGGGAAGGTGCTGGGGATCTCGCTCGCCGCGGACCTCAAGGTGCACGACAAGAAGGTGGACGGCGAGGCCACCGACCCGGGCTTCCTGCTCCGCGACAAGGCGAAGAAGTACCTCACCGAGAAGTTCGCCCGCTACCTCGACCCGAAGACGCCGCTGGAGGCGCTGGAGTAGCCGGCTAGCTCTCCTCCAGGGCGGCCAGGGCGTAGCGCGCCGCGCGGGCCAGGGCGTCCGGGGCGTCGGGCATGTCCGGGTAGTGCCCGGCCAGCGGGCGCTGCGGGAAGCGGAGCTGGGCCACCGCGTTGCGGTAGGAGCGGCGCGCCCCGTCCCGGTCCCCCAGCTTCTCCTGCACCTGCGCCAGGAGGTAATGGCTCACGGAGAGCGTGGGCTCCAGGAAGAGCGCCTTCTGCAGCTCCGCCCGCGCGTCCTCCAGCTTGCTCTCCTGGAGCGCGGCCATCGCGCCGAAGACCCGCGCCTCCACGCAGAGCGGCTCGCGCCCCAGCGCCTGGGCGAAGGCGGCCCGGGCCCCGTCGTGCTGGCCCAGGAGCGAGAGCAGGTTCCCCAGGGTGAGCATCGCGTCCAGGTCGTGCGGCTCGGTCTCCAGCAGCGAGCGCGTCTCCTGGAGCGCGGCGTCGAAGTCGCCGCGGACGATGCGGCGGCCCACCGCGGCCAGGCGCTCCGGCGGGCTCCGGCGCGGCGGGGGCGCCGGGGCGGACTCGGGCGCACGCTCGCGGGCGGACGCCGGAGCGAGCCGCAGCGGTGACGGCGGCGTGGAGACGTTGACCGCGCGCAGGGCGGCGGTGGAGCCGCGCACCGCCGGCATCGCCGCCATGGGCGTCATCGGCGTGTGGACGGGGCGCGGAAGCCGCGGCGGCGGCAGGGCGCCGTCGGGCCGGCGGTAGACGAACGCCCCCTCGATCTCCACCATCTCGAACCGGTCGTAGACCTGGAACAGGCTCTCCGAATAGCCCAGCAGCAGCAGCCCCCCCGGCCGGAGCGCCCCCAGGAACCGGTCCATCAGCGCCCGGATGGTGGGGAGGTCGAAGTAGATGATCACGTTCCGGCAGAGGATCAGGTCGTACGAGGACGGCGCCACCTTGGGGAACACCGGCGCGGCCAGGTTGTGGCCCTCGAAGCGGACGTACTGCCGGAGCGCCGCCTTCACCTGGTAGCCGTCGGCCAGGAAGTCGAAGTGGCGGCGCAGCCGCTCCTCGCTCATCGCCGCCAGCCGGCGCGGCGTGTACCGGCCGGCCCTGGCGCTCTCGATCGCCGCCGGGTTGAGGTCGGTGGCCCACAGCTCCACCTCGCTCGGCCGCGCGCCCAGCTCGTCCAGCACGATGGCCAGCGAGTACGGCTCCTCGCCGGTGGCGCAGCCGGCGGACCAGATCCGCACCCGGCGGTCCTCCGCCCGCGACTCGCGCAGCACGCGGGGGAGGATGTTGGACTCCAGGGCGCGGAACTGGCGGGTGTCGCGGAAGAACTCGGTGTGGCCCACCGTGACCAGGGGGAGCAGCGAGCGCAGCTCGTGCTCGCCGGCCAGCTGCCTCAGCCGCCGCACATACTCCTCGGCGTCGTCGATCCCCAGCGCCGGCATGCGCGCGGAGAGCGCCAGCTTCAGCCCGTGGTAGCTGTCCGGGTTGATCTTCAACCCCGCCCGCTCCAGCAGGAGCGCGGCGAGCTGGTCCAGGGCCGGCTTCTCGATGGTCAGCACTGGTCCACCAGCCGCATCAGGTGCGCGGCGATCGCGTCCAGCGGCAGCACCTCCTCCGCCGCGCCCAGGCTGACCGCCTCGCCGGGCATGCCGAACACCACGCACGTCCGCTCGTCCTGGGCGATGGTGCGGCCGCCGCGGGCGCGGATCTCCTTCAGGCCGCGGGCGCCGTCCCGCCCCATCCCGGTGAGGATGACGCCCACCGCGCGCCGCCCGAACGCCTCCGCCGCCGAGAACAGCAGCGCGTCGCAGGAAGGCTTGAAGCCCTGGATGGGCGGCCCGTCGTCCAGCTTGAGCCGCGCGTCGTCGCGCACCAGCAGGTGGGCGCCGGAGGGGGCGATGAACACCGTGCCCGGCCGCAGCCGGTCGCCGTCGCGGGCCTCGGCGACGTCGAGCGCGGTCTCCGCCGCCAGCCACTGCGACAGCCCCTCCGTGAAGCCGGTGGAGATGTGCTGGCAGACGACGATCGGCGCGGGGAAGCCGCGGGGGATCATCCGCAGGATCTGCGAGAGCGCCTTCGGCCCGCCCAGCGAGGCGGCGACGGCCACCAGCGGGAAGGGCGGCTCGGAGCCCAGGGCGGGGACGCCGGGCAGCGTGCGCCCCTTCTTGCGCAGCTTGCCCTGGACGTGCTGCACCACCCGGACCTGCGCCAGCAGCGTGAGCTTGCGGGCGAGGTCCGCCCAGCCGGCCGGCGCCTCCGGCAGCTCCGCCACGTCCAGCGCGCCCAGGGCGAGGGCGCGGAACGGGTCCACCCGGTTACCGCTCTTCTGCCGCCCGTCGTAGAGGCCGAGGAGGGGCGTGGGCTGCTCCGCCATCACCGCCTCCACGGCGCCGAGCGCGTCCTGGTGGCCCAGGTCCACCACCACGATGTCCGGCCGGGCGTGCATCACCGCCGCCAGCGCGCCCTCGTAGTCGGTGCCGTGGCTGGAGGGGAGCAGGTCCCCGGTCTCGAACAGCGGCCGCGCCCGGTCGTAGAGGCGGCCGGAGCCGTCCACCAGGAGCACGCGGTAGATGCCGTTCTTGGCGGGCCTCATACCGGGTCAGACCAGCCGATCGATCGCCTGCGCCAGGCTCTCCACGCCCAGCTCGCCCTTCACCAGGTAGGCGTCCGCGCCGGCGTCCACCCCGCGCCGCTTGTCCTCCGGGGACGCCAGCGAGGAGAGGATGATCACCGGCAGCCGGGCGGTCGCGGCGGACGACTTGAGCCGGCGGGTGAGCTGGAAGCCGTCCATCCGCGGCATCTGCACGTCGGTGAGCAGGACGTCGTACGTCCCGGCGGCCAGCTTCTGCACCGCGTCCTCGCCGTCCACCGCCTCCTCCACGGTGTGGCCCAGCGCGCGGACCAGCGCGGACTCGGTGGCGCGGGCGATGGGCGAGTCGTCCACCAGCAGCACCCGCAGCCGCCGCGCCACGGAGGCGGGGGCGGAGATGCCGGCCACCGGCCGGGACAGCTTGCGCACCTCGCTCATGATGTCCGGCACGTGGAGCAGCACCGCGATGCGCCCGTCCTCCAGCGCGGCGGTGCCGGCGAGGAAGGCGGCGTTCTTGAGGAACTCGCCCCCGCAGGGCTTCACCGCCACCTCTCGCTCGTCGATGAAGCCGTCCACCACCAGCGCGGCGCGGTCGTCCCCGTAGCGCACCACCACCGCCGGCGGACGGTCGAACTGGTTGCCGCCGTTGAGGCCCAGCAGCGGGCCCAGCGCCACCAGGGCGATGGGCTGTTCGCGGTGGCGCACCGCCAGGGAGCCGAACACCTCCAGCCGGTCGTCCGGCTTGACCCGGATCACCGCCTCCACGTCCGCCGCCGGCACGCCGTAGACGTCGTCCCCCAGGCGGACCAGCAGCACCCGCATCAACGCCAGCGACTGCGGCAGCCGCAGCGAGAAGGTGGTGCCCCGCCCCACCCGGCTATGCACGGCCACGGACCCGCCCAGCGCCTCCACCTTGCGCTTGACCACGTCCATCCCCACCCCGCGGCCCGAGGTCTCCGAGACCTCCTCGCGGGTGGAGAAGCCGGCCCCGAAGATCAGGTCCATCGCCTCCCGGTCCGACATGGCGGCGGCCTGGGGGGCGGTGATCAGCCGCCGCTTCACCGCCACCTTGCGCAGCGCCTCCGGGTCGATGCCGCGGCCGTCGTCCTCCACCTGCAGGTGGAGCATGTCCCCGTCCGCGCGCACGCGGAGCGACAGCTTCCCGGCGGGCGGCTTGCCCAGGGACTGGCGGGTGGAGGGCGGCTCCAGGCCGTGGTCCACCGCGTTGCGGATGAGGTGCACCAGCGCGTCGCGGACGTCGGCGAGCATGGAGCGGTCCACGCCCGCGCCCGCGTTGTCCACGTGCAGCTCCACCTCCTTGTTCATCTGCTTGGCCAGGTCGCGCACCGCGCGCGGGAACGCGTCGAACACGGTGGAGAGCGGCACCAGCCGCGCCAGCGCCACGTGGTCCGCCAGCACGGAGAGGTTGCCGTGCAGCGTGTTCATGCCGTCGCCGTGCCGGCGCTCGAAGCGGAACGCGTCGTCCCGCAGCAGATCCAGGTCGCTCTCCAGCACGTCCAGCTGGGAGCGCTCGGGGGCCTCCAGGTCGGCCTCCGCCACCGCGCGCAGGCGGTCCGCCATCCGCACGAAGCGGTCCCCCATGCGGGCGAAGCGCTGGAACAGCTCCGACATCTCGGACCCGCGCAGCCGGGCGCGGGCGCTCTCCACCAGGAGGTCGCCGGCCAGAAGGCCCAGCGCGTCCAGCGTCTCCACGTTCACCCGGATGCTGCGGTCCTTGTCGGACGGCTTCTGCGCGGGCGCGCCCTCCTCGGCGGGCGGACCGGCGGCGGTGTGGGTGGCGGAGGGCGGCACCGGCGCCGCGCCCAGCGGGGGCCGCTCGGGCTCCGGCGCGGGGGGCGGCGCGGCGGGCCTGGGCGGGACCTTGGGGCCGGAGGGGGCGCGCTTCGGGTTGAGCGGCGGGACGGGCGCGCCGGAGGCCATGGCGAGCGACTGGCAGATGGCGGCGGAGGCGTCGCTGCCCGCCTGCGCGCCGGGCAGGTCCTCGATCAGGTCGGACAGCGCGTCGCAGGCCTGGAGCAGCAGGTCGGTGGCGACGCTGGTGGCGGCGCGCCCCTCGCGGTTGGCCTTGAGCAGGTCCTCGCAGGCGTGCGCCAGCTGCCCCACGGCGGAGAGGCCCAGCATGCGCGCCTCGCCCTTCATGGTGTGCAGCTCGCGCGCCACCTCCTCCGCGGCCTCGGCGGCCGTCGGCTTCTCCAGCTCGATCACCCCGAGCTGGATCTTCTGGAGGCGGTCCCCGGAGACCTCCTGGAACTTCTTGAGGAGGCTCTTCTTGAGGGCGTCGGTATCCAAGCGCCGCTAGTCCGCCTTGAACCGCTTGATCAGCTCCGCCAGCCGGCCGGCGAGCGTGGTGAGCTCCGCGGCCGCCCCGGTGGCCTGCTTGGAGGCCTGGGTGGTCTGGCGGGTGACGTCCTCGATCTCGGCCATGGAGGCCACCACCTGTTCGGTGGCGGTGCGCTGCTGCTGGGTGGCGAGGTTGATCACCCGCGCCGCGTCCGAGGTCTCCTGCACCCCGGCCAGGATCCCCTCCACCGACTGGGCGGCCACCGACCCCAGCTTCTCGCCGGACTCGGTGGCGGCCTTGGAGGCGTCCGCGGCGGACGCGGCGGCGGCGGTGGCCTCGCGGATCTCGGTGATCAGGTTCTTGATCTCCTTGGTGGAGTCGAGGACGTTCTCCGCCAGGCGCCGCATCTCCGCGGCGACGATGGAGAAGCCCTTCCCCGCCTCGCCCGCGCGGGACCCCTCCAGCGCCGCGTTGAGCGCCAGCAGGTCCGACCGGTCGGCGATCTCGTCGATCACCTCCACCACCGTGCCGATGCGCTCCACCCGCTTGGACAGCTTGGCGATGGAGTCCGCCACCGCCACCCCGTCGTTGCGGATCTGCTGCATGGCCTGGATGAACTCGCCGATGGCGCCGCGGCCGGCGCGCGCCGCGCCCAGCGTCTCCTCCGCCACCCGCGCCACCGCGCCGGCGTTCTCGGCGATCTGGGCGGAGGCGTGCTTGAGCTCCTCCATGGTGGCGGTGGTCTCGTGGATGGCCGCGGCCTGCTCGGTGGACG
Source organism: Myxococcaceae bacterium (assembly GCA_035637895.1). Taxonomy (GTDB): domain Bacteria; phylum Myxococcota; class Myxococcia; order Myxococcales; family Myxococcaceae; genus DASRBA01. The sequence goes on along the minus strand of DASRBA010000032.1, from coordinate 29,963 downwards.
AGGTCTCGTGCTGGGTGGACGCCGCCAGCACCTGGTTGGCCGAGGAGGACAGCCGCAGCGCCGCCTCGTTGATCTCGCGCACGAAGGTGCGGAGCGTCTCGATCACCTTGGCGAAGCCCTCCAGCAGCGGGCCCAGCTGGGGATTCTCGGTCTGGGTGTTCCACTTCTTCGACAGGTCGCCCGTGCGGACCAGCTGCAGGAGCGCCTCCAGCGCCTGCTCGATCTCCTGGGCGGTGGTCGCCTTCCGCCGCTCGGAGTCGATCAGCCGGGTGAGGAGCATGTTGAGCGCCATCCCCACCTCGGCGGCCTCGCCGTCCAGCTTGGAGGGGTCCACGCGCGCGCCCAGGTCCCGCTCCAGGGCGGACCTCAGCACGTCCATGATCGGCGCCAGCGTGTGGGCGGGGGCCGGGGGCTGGGCGCCGTTCTGGGGCGCCGATGACTTCTTGCCCTTCTTGGGGGGCTTCTCGGGAGCTTGGTCGAGTGGCATGTCGGTTACGTCGCCTTCCTCTGTGAGTCGGGGATGTCGGGCGCGGGCGCGGCCAGCGTCCGCGGGAGATCGATGAGCAGCACGGGCCGGTCGCCGTCCAGCCAGAAGCCGATGGCGTGGGGCGCGGTGCGCGCGGCGGGAGGCACCCGGCGGAGGTCGCGGGTGGGGACCGTGCGGACCCCCAGCACCAGGTCCACGTCCAGCGCGCCCTCCGCGCCGCCCTCGTCGCAGGTGAAGACGAGCGACCGCTTCGGCGAGGCGCTCCCCAGCGCGGAGCGCCGCGGGCCGGGCTGATGGGGCCGCTCGATCCGCAGCACCTGGGACGCGTCCGCGCCCAGCTGGTCCGGCCCCACGAGGAAGAGGAGCACCTCCACCTCGGCCTCGGCGCCGTTGCCCTCGCCCTCGCCGGTCCCGGCGGCCCCGCTCATCGCGCCACCGCCCGCGCGCGCGCGGTCTGCAGGACCTTGGCGAAGTGGAGCAGGGAGATGACCTCCCGGCCCTGGCCGGGGGTGACCACGCCCAGGAAGTGCTCGCTGGAGAGGTCCCCGCTCACCGGCGGCGGGAGGATCTCGTGCACCGGCACCCGCTGCAGCCCCACCACCGCGTCGGTCACCACCCCGGTGATGAAGGTGCCGGCGATGCCCACGAACAGCCGGGTGCGCGAGTGGATCCGCGACTCGCCCTTGCCCAGGAAGCGCAGCAGGTCCAGCACCGGGAGCACCTCGCCGCGGTGGCCGCACACGCCGAGGATGAAGGGGGGCGCGCGCGGCACCGGCGTCAGCGGCCCGGCGCGGATCACCTCGCGCACGTTCCCCGACGGCACGCCCAGGCGCAGCTCCCCCAGCCGGAAGAAGAAGAACTCCTGCTCCGGCCGGCCCCTGGCGGGCGGCGCGCGCTCGGGCGCGCCCTGGAGCGCGCGCTGGAGGGGAGTTGGTTCCAAGAAGGGGAGTATCCGAACGGTCCGGAGGACCGGTCAAGGATACGCAAAGTCCGTGGGGCGAAGCGGGCTGCTCGCGCTTAGAATCGTCCGCGCGTGCTTGCCCGAGTCCTCGTCATCGACGACAGCCAGGTCCTCGTGGAGCTGACCGTGTCAGCGCTCAGGTCGGCCGGCTACGAGGCGGCCGGGGCCACGGACCTGGCCTCGCTGGACCGCCAGCTCTCCACGGGTCCGTTCGACCTCATCCTGGTGGACGTGAAGATGCCGGAGATGTTCGGGGACGACGTGGTGGAGTTCCTCAAGAGCGAACGGGGGATCACCTCCCGCCTGCTCCTCTACTCGGACATCGACGAGGCGGAGCTGCAGCGCAAGGTGGCGTCCTCCGGCGCGGACGGGGCCATCTCCAAGTCCACCGGCATCGACGGGGTGCTCCAGGCCGTGGCCACCCAGCTGCGCGCGCGAGACGCGGCCACGGACGCCAACCAGGCGGGGCGGAAGAAGCGGATCCTGATCGTCGACGACAGCGCGACCACGGTGATGCTCCTGGAGGCGGAGCTGCGCGACAAGGGCTTCGAGGTCCTCACCGCGGAGAACGCGGAGAAGGCCACCAAGATCATCCTCAAGAAGCAGACCCGCCCGGACCTGGTCCTGCTGGACGTGAAGATGCCCAACGTGAACGGCGAGCAGTTCTGCCGGTTCATCAAGTCCAACAACCTCTTCAAGGGCATCAAGGTGCTGCTCTGCTCCGCGATGGAGGAGAAGGAGCTGCAGCGCATCTGCCGCGAGGCGGGCGCGGACGGGTACGTGGCCAAGAACCAGGTGTTGGCCAAGGTGCTCAGCCAACAGCTGGCGCCGGAGTAGGCGCTCTCCCGCCGGCTCGGCTAAACTTCGGGTTACCGCCTTGCCCTCCCCTCTTCCCGCTTCCCGGATGTGGCCTTTCGTGTGCGCAGCCCTCGCCGCCGCGGGCGGCTGCGTGTGCGGAGATCCGACCCTCCTGGTCGACCTGACCGTCGCTCCCCGCGCCACGACCACCCAGTGCGTCCAGGTGGTCGTTCTCCCTGCAGGGAAGCCGGAAAAGCCCAGCGACCCCATTGCCCGGCCACCGGGGAAGGACGCCTTCCAGGTGGCCGTCCTCCAGGGCAACCTCCCGGAGAGCGTCGACCTGGTGGCGCGCGGGTTCGACGACCCGGGCTGCACCCGCCTGAACGAGGAGAGCATCCCCAACTCGGTGCGCTTCATCCGCGGGCAGCCGCAGCACGTGCCGCTGGCGCTGAACGGGTCCGCGTGCATCGGCGCGGACGCCGGCGCCCCCTGCCCCAGCGGGGTCTGCCGGTCCGACCAGGCCTGCGTCGCCGCCGGCGGCGAGATCGACTGCACCAACGGCGTGGACGACGACGGCGACGGGAAGGCGGACTGCGCGGACCCGGACTGCTTCGACGTGGCGTGCACCTCCTCGGCCAACCTCTGCATGGTGGGGACGAAGTGCCTGGCGGACGGCGGGTGCGCGAGCGCGACGTTCAAGGCGTGCGACATGCCGCCGGCCTTCTGCCTCGGGGCGCCGGGGACGTGCAGCGCTCCGACCGGGGTGTGCTCCTACGCGCCGGACGCCGGCATCGGCTGCGACGACGGCAACCAGTGCACCAACCCGGACCACTGCCTGCTCGACGCCGGCTGCGGCGGCGACCCCATCGTCTGCAACACGCCGCCCGGCGCCTGCTACAGCACCAACGGGAGCTGCGACCTGGACGCCGGCTGCATCTATCCGGTGCGCGCCGACGGCGGGTGCGACGACGGCAACCTCTGCACCTTCAATGACCGGTGCAGCGCGGACGCGGGGTGCGCCGGGACGACGTACAGCTGCTCCGGCTCCGGCACGCAGTGCAGCTTCCCTGGGAGCTGCCTGGGCGACGGCGGTTGCTCGATCGGGCCGGCGAAGACCGGGCAGCTGTGCGACGGCGGCACCGGCGTGTGCAACGCGTCCGCGGTGTGCCTGGGCTTCCCGTACGTGCCCAGCAACTTCAAGCCCAGCCAGATCGCCCCCACGCTGGTGCTGCCGGACGGCGGACTCCCCGGATCCATCAACCTGAGCTGCAACGCCTGGTTCAACTCCACCGACGGTGGGATGAGCTGGTGCAACGGCGAGCCACTCCCGTCCGTCACCCCCATCACCCAGAACGACGGCACCACGCTCGCCACAGTGCTGGGGATGACCGGGCTGACGGTGAGCGGGTCGCTGCAGGTGTTCGGCACCCGGCCGGTCATCCTGGCGGTCTGGGGCGACGTGAACATCACCAGCACCGGCACCGTCTCCGCGCGGTCGGCGCTCGGCGAAGACGCCGGGGCGGGCGCGGCGGGGGCCGCGTCGTGCGGCGCGCAGAACGGCGGCGTGGGGAGCAACACCGTCGGCGCGGGCGGCGGCGGCGGCAGCTACACCACCGCGGGCGGCAACGGCGGCGACCTGACCGGGACCGGCGGCGCCAATGGCGGCAACGGCGGGGCGTCGAACGGGAACGCGACCATCATCCCGCTGCGCGGCGGGTGCTCGGGCGGGAACGGCGGCCGGGCGAACGACGCCAACTCCGACGGGAGCGCCGGCGGCCTCGGCGGCGGGGCGGTGCAGATCTCCGCGGCGGGGACGCTCACGGTCAACGGGACGGTCACGGCGAGCGGCGCCGGGGGCCAGGGCGGCCTCCAGGACCAGGTGGGCGGAGAGGGTGGGAACGGCGGGGGCGGCGGCGGCAGCGGGGGCGCGGTGCTGCTCGAGGGCGACGACACCAACATCCCCAGCGGCGCCAAGCTCACCGCTTCCGGCGGCGGCGGGGGCGAGGGCGGCCACATGGATACCAATGGGGCCGCGGGCGTCAATGGAGGCAACGGGCCGACCACCGCCAGCGGCGGCGGGACCGCCGGCGTCTCCGGTAACTGCGGTGGGGACGGCACCGCCGGCGGGTTCAACAACACCGCCCCCACCGCCGCGGCCAACATCACCTATGCCACCCAGGCGTGCGGGGCCGGAGGCGGCGGTGGCGCCGCCGGGAAGATCCGGGTGAACGGACACGCCTCGTGCGCGGTGACCGCGGGCGTGCAGAGCCCCACGCCCAGCTTCGGCGCGCCCTGCCCGTAGCGCCCGCGTCTGGTCCGGTTACGCCTTGGGCGCGCTGAGCGCGGCTTCGGCGGCGGCGGCCTCAACGGCCTTCTTCTTCGCGTCCGCCTCCAGCATGCGGACGTAGTCCAGGCTCACCAGGTGGCCCTTGGGGCAGTTGCGGGCGCCGGTGCGGTTCTCGCGCTCCAGCAGTTCGGCGATGGGCTGGCAGCAGGTCGGCAGGAACGGGAAGCGGGGCTCGGCCATGGGGCGCACTCATACGGCGGCGCGGCCGGCCCCGTCCAGTCCATCGCGATGTCCCGAGCGCTCGCCTACTGCGGCGTGAGCTTCTGGAAGTTCAGCTTGAGCTCCGGGCTGATCAGGTTCTTGTCGATCAGCTGCTGGAGGGCGGTCTTGGGGACGCAGTTGGTGGTCTCGGTCACCTCGAACTTGAGGACGTTGTAGGTCACCGTGATCTTGGTCTTGGTGCCGGCCTCGTCACCGTCCGTGTCGCCCAGGAACTCGAAGCGCGACGCGGGGCCGTTCCCCACCGAGAAGATGTCCGGGTCGTGGTTGGTGTCCGTGTACGTCATGCACGAGGAGAGGGTGGGGCAGCCGGACTGCGTCCCGACCAGGATCTGGGTCACCTTCCAGCCCGGGTCCGGGATGAAGACCGTGTCGGACCGCGTGCCCTCGGCGGTGGTCCAGTCGCTCTGGGTCTCCCGCGCCCGCATGTACGTCTTCGATTCGACCGAGCTGCCGTGGTTGACCAGCTGGACGTACGCGTAGGTGGTGGGGCCGTGCCCGTTGTACTCGGAGTCGCCTCCGGTGTGCGGCGGGATGAAGGTGAAGCCGTTGGGCTGCTTCTGGACGATCTGCGTCTTGCAGACCGGCGTCACCGGCTGGATGACGGCGATGGTGGAGATCTCCCGGCCGCTCCACTTGAGGACCAGGCGCTGGCTGGTCGCGTCCAGCTGCACGCCGGTGGTCCCGCCCAGGGTGAGCGTCATGTGGTAGTGCGTCGGCTTGTTGAGGATGTTGCTCACGTCCTTGGTCCCGCCGGTGGTCTGGTGCAGCACGGTGATCGGCGTGGTGTCGAAGTCGTAGCCGTAGATCTCCAGGACGTTCAGCCGGGCGGGCACCAGCGACCGGTCGATCGCCAGGGGCACCACGTTGCACAGCTGCGGCTCCAGCGGGTCCACGGGCTGGTGGAGGAACTCCTGCTTGATCCGGATCAGCCCGTTGCGCATCCGGTTGACGAGGAAGTCCGCGTCGCAGCGGAGCTCGCCGCTGGTGGAGGCGATGCCGCGCTGGAGCAGGTTGTTCACCTCGTTGCGCACGGTGGACTGGGCGTCCTCCGTCAGCTTGCCCACCGTGTCCTTGAGGATGTTCTGCCAGTCCGCCTGCGCGTTGGTCAGCTTGCCGATGGCCTCGTCGAGCACGAGGTCCGTCCGCTGGGCCGCGGTGTTGATCGCGCCCACCAGGCCGTCCAGCAAGCCGCATCCCGCGGCGAACACCGCCACCAACAACGCAACGTGAAGTCTCTTCATCGTGGGATCCCCCTCCGGGGCGGAGGTTCGCAGAAGAGGGGCCCGGTTGGCGAGCGCCGTCCGCTGCCGGGCAGTGGAATGTTCCCGCGGATCACAGCGCCGCACCCTGGAGCGGCGGGCGCCTCTCCCGTCCATACGGACTCCCCCGCGGCGCGGGTGGTTCACCAGTCCGGGCTGGAACGCTCTTCCATCGCCCTCGCGAAGTTGCCGATCATCGCCCCCGCCTTGCGCAGCCTCGAGAGCAGCGCCCGCACGCCGATGGCCCGCCCGCCCGCGCCGCGCCCGTGCGCGACCTCCAGGTACTGCAGCGGGTCGATGCACAACGACCGCGTCTGCACCTGGTCCACCCGGTGCCGGCGGACGAGCGCCTCCAGCGCCTCCACCTCCCCCGCGCGATCCGTCACCCCGGGGAAGGTCAAGAGGTTGAGCGCCACGAACGCGCCGCGCCGCCGCGCCAGCGCGATGGACGCCTCCACCTCCTCCCAGCCGTACTTCACCGGCAGGTAGTACGCCTCGTAGAGGTCCTTCACCGCCGAGTTGAGCGACACCCGCACCGCGTCCAGCCCCGCGTCGAACAGCGCCTCCAGCGCGTGCGGCAGCGACCCGTTGGTGTTGATGTTGATCGACCCGCGCGCCGTCCTCCCCCGCATCAACCGGATCGCCGACGCGATGGCGCGGTACCTGGTCAACGGCTCCCCCTCGCACCCCTGCCCGAAGCTCACCATCGCCCTCCCCTCCGCCACCTCCAGGTGGTGCGCGCCCATCGCCGCCATCTCCTCCGCCGGCGGCCCGTCCTCGATCCGCTCATGAGAGGCGGGCGGCCCGTCCGGCGGCTGCTCCGAGATGCACCCCACGCACCGGGCGTTGCACATCACCGACGCCGGGATGGCGCCCTCGTCCCGCTGGTAGAAGACGTTCTGGCTGGTGAAGCACCGGTACACCAGCGCGCAGGTCCGGAGCTGCCCCAGCACCCGGTTGCCCGGAAAGCGCGCCAGCTGCGCCGACACCAGCGCCGGCAGCTCCGGCGTCGAATACCGCTCGGGGCTCCAGTGCGTCCGCCGATCCGTGTGGACGGCCCACGCCACCGGGCCGCGCTCGCCCCACCCCGCCGCCGTGTACGCCCACTGCGGCAGCACCGGCCCCTTCCCCTTCACCTCGCCCGGCAAGTAGGTCCGCGTGTACCCGGGCGGCAGCAGCGCCCCCACCGCGTGCGGGACGAAGGTCTTCCCACCCACCGTCACCTCGCGCAGCAACTCGTAGCGCCCGGTCTTCGGATCCAGCCCCACCGGCAGTCGCCCCGGCAGGTGCGCCAGCGTGGCGCGCGGCGGCAGCGGGATGGGCCGGTCGCGCGGGGGGATGAGCTCCTCGCCGGACCGCAGCACGGGCAGGAACGTGGGGTGCTCCATCACCTTCCCGGACGGATCGGCGAAGAGCAGCTTCGGGGCGCGCATCGGCACACCGCTTGTAGCGGAACCGGAAGGCCGTTGCTCGCGTCAGAGCGTCCGTGACCACCGCGCTCGCACTCCTGCTCGCCGCCACCCTTCCGACCCTGCACCTCACCGCCTCCGTGGACGGCGGCCCGGCCTCCGCCGCGTGGGCCTACGCCCGCGCCGGCCAGCGCGTGGTGCTGCGCGCCGACCTCACCCCGGACGTCCCCGGCGCGACCTTCGAGTGGTTCCAGCTGGAGCCCACCCAGGCCGCCGTGGACAACACCTCTCCCCAGTTCCACTTCGAACCCATCTCGTACCAGGCGGTGCCCATCACCCGCTGCAGGGGCGCCCGCACCTGCGAGGCGTCCCCGGAGACCCAGCGCTTCACCGCCCTCACCCGCGTCCCCGGCACCGGCGCCCTCGCCTACCAGGTCCGCGCCACGCTGCCGGACGGGCGCGCCGTGGAGACGCCGGGCGCGCCCCGGCCCGCCGCCTTCGGCCCTCCGCACGAAGCCCTCCGCGTCGCCTTCCGCCGCGACGACACGTACCTGGGCTACCTCACCGAGCTGTTCAACACCCCCTACATCTTCGGCAGCTCCAACGAGGGCAAGCGCCACCAGACGGACGAGCTGGTGGGCGCGGACTGCGCGGACCTCTGCGTCTACGGCGCGCGCCGGATGGGCCTCAAGGTCGGCTACACCTCCACCTACGACCTGGAGAAGATCGCCCCGCTGGTGGGCGTGATGACCTCCGCCGCCGCGCCGCTCCCCATCGGCGACGGGCCGAAGCAGGTCCACGTGGGCGACGTGATCTACTTCCCCGGCAGCCGCCACGTGGCCGCGCTCTACGAGGACCGCGAGCCCAAGGGCGTGCTGGACGAGAACGACGTCATGCTCCACACCTGCTGGGCGCCGGCCACGCTCCAGCGGATCGGCGACGCCGCGCCCAACTGCTTCTCCTATCCCATCAAGGTGCTCCGCTTCCCCTTCCCCGCCCCCGCCGCTCCTCGACGCTGAGCCTTCCCGGGTGCTAAACGCGGCCCCCACTTCATCCGGAGGCGGCCCCGTGATCATCGGCATTCCCAGGGAGATCAAGACCCGTGAGTACCGCGTCGGCATGGTGCCGGCGGGCGTGGGGGCGCTCTCGCGCGCGGGCCACAAGGTGCTGGTGGAGAAGGGGGCCGGCGAGGGCAGCGGCGTCCCGGACACCGAGTACCAGCGGGTGGGCGCCACCCTCGTCGCCTCCCCGGACGAGGTCTGGAAGAGCGCCGAGATGGTCGTGAAGGTGAAGGAGCCGCTGGAGCAGGAGTACGACCGCATCCAGGACGGGCAGATCATCTACACCTACTTCCACCTGGCCGCCGTCCCGGAGCTGGCCAAGATCCTCGTCAAGAAGCGCGTCTCCTCGGTCGCCTACGAGACCATCCAGCTGGACGACGGCTCCCTCCCGCTCCTCCGGCCGATGAGCGAGGTGGCCGGCAAGATGTCCATCCAGGTCGGCGCGGCGTGCCTGGAGAAGGAGCGCGGCGGCAAGGGCATCCTGCTGGGCGGCGTCCCCGGCGTGCGGCGCGCGCGCGTGGTCATCATCGGCGGCGGCGTGGTGGGCACCAACGCGGCCAAGATGGCGGTGGGCCTGGGCGCCGAGGTGACCATCCTCGACGTGAACCTCAACCAGCTCGCCTACCTGGACGACGTGTTCCTCGGCCGCGTCTCCACCCTCAACTCCGACCAGGAGAACATCGCCCGCACCGTGCGCGAGGCGGACCTGGTGGTGGGCGGCGTGCTCATCCCCGGTGGCAAGGCCCCCAAGCTGGTCTCGGAGGGGATGATCTCCGAGATGAGCAAGGGGTCGGTGGTGGTGGACGTGGCGGTGGACCAGGGCGGCTGCATCGAGACCTGCCGCCCCACCACGCACGACCACCCGACCTACGAGGTCCACGGCGTCATCCACTACTGCGTGGCCAACATGCCCGGCGCCGTCCCCCAGACCTCCACCTTCGCGCTCACCAACACCACCCGCCCCTACGCCCGGAAGATCGCCGACCTCGGCCTGGTGGAGGCCCTCAAGCAGGACCGCGCGCTCGCCAAGGGCCTCAACACCTACGGTGGGCACGTCACCTACGAGGCCGTCGCGCGCGACCTGGGGTACCCCTACGTCCCGATGTCCGACGCGATCGGCGGCAAGAGGTAGGTTTCAGGCTTACTCCCTCTCCGAGCGAGCAGGCGGAAATAGTCCGGGGTCACGGGCGTTTGCACTGTGACTCCGCCGGTTGAAGGGCCGGCAGGGGGGCGATGGTGAAAACCGTTTCCGTGGCTAGATTGAACGGCACGGAACAGAAATCCACCAGGCGCCGTCGGACTGTTACGCCATGCTCGATTTTCGCCAGAACAACCGCACCAAGTCCGAGTTCGAGGAGCTCGCGCTTTCCCACCTGGACCCGCTGTACTCGGCGGCCCTGCGGCTGACCAAGAACGAGCGCGACGCCGAGGACCTCGTGCAGGACACCTGCATGCGGGCCTACCGCTTCTTCGACAAGTTCGAGCGCGGCACCAACATCAAGGCCTGGCTTTTCAAGATCCTCACCAACACCTTCATCAACCGCTACCGCCGGAAGGTGAAGGAGCGGAGCGTGGTGGAGGGCGTGGAGCGGGAGTCGGTGCACGACCAGTTCGTCTCGCGGGACGCCACCGACTTCGCCGCCAACCCGGAGCAGTACTTCTTCGACCGGTTGCTCTCCGACGACGTGCTCCGCGCCATCGACGCGCTGCCCATCGACTTCCGGCTGGTGGTCATCCTCGCCGACCTCCAGGAGTTCTCGTACAAGGAGATCGCGGAGATCCTGGAGTGCCCCGTGGGGACGGTGATGAGCCGCCTGTTCAGGGGTCGCAAGCTGTTGCAGAAGACCCTGCGCGAGTACGCCGAGGGCCAGGGGGTGCTGTCCAAGCCCGCGGAAGCCGGGGACGGCCAGGTTTCGGTGCTGGAGGAGTACAGGCGCAGGAAGAAAACGGCGTAGATTGCGGTTGTCGGCGCGTTTCCCCAAGTCAAGCCGAGGAAAGCCGCCCCAAGCCGCATGGACTGTCGCGATCTTCCTCACGTGCTGTACCCCCTCCTCGACGGCGAGTACGGCCCCGAGGAGCGAGTGGAGATCGAGGACCACCTGGCCAGCTGCGCCGAGTGCGCGCGCAAGGTGAACCTCGAATCCAAGTTCCGGGACATCGTCCGGGCCAAGGCTTCGCCCAGGCGCCCGTCCGGCCCCAAGGCTTCCTCCGGCCTCAAGCGCCGGCTGATGGCCGGGTTCCGCCAGGAGCGCCAGCGCCGGACCCAGCAGCGGCTGTGGCGCGTGGGGGCGGTGGCCGCGGTGGCCATCGCGGCCGGCGGGTCGTACGCCCACTGGCGCTCGCCGTCGCGCAACTCGTACCAGGACGACGCGGCCGCCCACCACGCCAAGGGGCTGCCGCTGGAGATCAAGGACGCGGAGCCGGCCCACGTGGAGGCGTGGTTCGGCGGGAAGCTGGACCACCGGGTGGCGGTGCCGCAGCTGGCCGACTTCCACCTGGCGGGCGCGCGCCTGTCCAACGTCCGGGAACGGCAGGCCGCCTACATCCGCTACGACGGCGCCGGCGCCCTCAGCCCGTCCCCGCGGCGGGTGGGGCTGTTCGTGTTCGGGGACGCGGAGCGGAGCGTGGACGCGCCCGCCTACCCCTCCATCGAGCTGGAGCAGCACCGCGGCTACAACGTGGCCATCTGGCGCGAGGGCGAGATCGTCTACCAGCTGGTGTCGGACCTGCAGGAGGACGACATCCGCCGGATGGTCACCTCCGGCGCCCGAGCGACGCCCCGCCGCCCCGCCACCGCCGCCTCCCCCCCTGAGCTGAACGTCCAGCCGGCCTCGCTCCGGCAGGGTCCGTAACCGCAACACCACTGGTCATTGCGTTGACGGTCCCCAGAGGCACCGATAGCCTCGGCCCGAGATTTCCATGTCAAAACGAATTCTGATCGTCGAGAGCGACGGCGGGGTGTCGAACGCCATGCGCTCGGCGCTGGAGGCGCGCGGCTTCACCGTCGAGGAGACCTCCGACGGCAAGGGCGCGGTGGAGAAGGTGCGCGGCGAGCGCCCGGAGCTGGTCCTGCTGGCGGTGGACCTCTCCGCGGGCCAGAACGGCTACCTGATCTGCGGAAAGCTGAAGAAGGACGACGATCTGAAGGCCACCCCGGTGGTCATCGTCGGCAACCCGGACGGCTTCGCCCAGCACAAGAAGCTGAAGACACGGGCGGACGACTACATCGCCAAGCCGGTGGACATGGACGGCATGGTGGAGCGCGTGGGGGGGCTGATCGGCTTCCCCGAGCCCGCCGAGGCCGCGGTGGTGGAGGACGACTCCCTGGGCCTGGGCGAATTGGTGGACGAGGAGCCCACCAACGTCGGCGGCGCCCCCCTCCAGGTGGCCGAGGAGACCGTGGCCGGCGACCCGGAGCTGGACGCGCTGGACGCCGCCTTCGACGACATCCACGAGCCGCCCCCCGAGGCGGAGATCGCCGCGGACGCGGACTCGGGTGCGGGCTCGATGGGCGGCGAGGACGAGGCGCTGGCCGCGGTGGAGGACGAAGAGCCGGTCCACCTGGAAGAGGTCCACGAGGACGAACCGCCCCCCGCCGAAGAGCCGATGCTGGCCGGGGACGACGCCACCGCCGACGTCGCGTTCTCCTCCCTGGATGAGATGGGCGGCAACGGCGACGCCGGCAAGGCCATCGCCCCCGAGTGGGACGAGCCCGTCGCCGCCGCCAGCCCCCCGGAGCCGGCGCCCGAGCCGGTCAAGCTGACCCCGGCCCCGCCTCCGCCGCTCTCGCAGAAGGCGGCCCCCGCCCCGCTCCGCCCCGCCGGCGCGCCGCTGGGGATGAGCCGGACGCCCACCGCGCCCGGCCCCGCCTCCCCCACCGCCTCCGAGGCCGCCGAGCTGCGCACCCTGCGCGCCAAGGTGTCCGAGCTGGAGAGCGCGCTGGACGAGGCGAACACCCGCGCCTCCGACGCCGACTCCCGCGCCATCCAGCTGCAGTCGGAGCTGGAGGCGAAGACCGCCGAGGCGGAGGCCGCCCGCTCCTCCGGGAGCAAGAACGACAAGGAGGTCTTCGCCCTCAAGGAGACCTCCAACCGCAAGGACAGGGAGATCCTCCGGCTCAAGAGCGAGCTGAACGAGAAGGACAAGGAGATCGTCGAGATCCGCGACCGGGAGATGGCCCTGGAGCAGCAGCTCTCCGAGGGCTCCGGCGAGGGGGCGCGCAAGGACGCGCAGATCAAGACGCTCACCACCAAGGCGGACCAGCTGGCCGCGGACAAGCGCCGCGTGGACGCCGAGCTGAAGACCGCCAAGGACGAGGCGCGCTCCGCCAACGCCAAGCTGGGCGCCCTGCAGCAGGACATGGACGCCGCCACCGCGCAGTCGGAGCAGGTCCGCGCCCAGCTGGAGGCGGACCTCCAGGCCGCGCGAGACGAGGCGTCCCAGGCGCGGGAGGAGACCGCCCACGTCCGCACCGAGCTGGAGGAGAACCGGCAGGCCGGGGACGCCGCCCGCTCGGAGTCGGACGACCTGCGCAACCAGAACGCCCAGCTGCAGGGCGACGTGGAGGCGGCGCGGGCGATGGTGGCCTCGCAGAAGGCGCAGTTCGAGGAGGAGGCCGCCCAGCTCCAGAAGCGGATCGCCGAGCTGGAGGAGGCGGCGACGCGCAACGAGGAGCGCGCCACCAAGCTCTACGCGCGCATCAAGGGCGACGAGAAGATGCGCGACAAGACGAAGAAGGCGCTCTCCATCGCCATGCAGCTCCTCGAGGAGCCGCAGGCCGAGGTGGGCGGCGTGGGCGGCGGCTCGGACGAAGACGAGATCTCGGTGGCCTGAGCCATGCCCGGCGGCCTCGCCACGCTCGAGGCCGCGGCCCCGGTTCTGGACACCACGCTCTTGGTGGGCGCAGGTGCGCTTCGCGGCCTCGCCACGATTGAAGCCGCGGTGCTGTTCCTCCTCGCCGCCCTCCACGTCTACTGGGCGCTGGGCGGGAGGCGCGGGCTGTCCGCGGCGCTGCCGCAGCGCGCGCCCGGGGCCGCGGCGGCCTTCATCCCCGGCGCGCCGCTGACATTCGGAGTGGCCGCCATCCTGGCGCTGGGCGGGATGGTCTCGCTGGGCCTGGGCGGCTGGCTGCAGCCGCAGCTGGTGCCGGACGCCTGGCTGCGCGTGCTGGGCGCCGCCGGGGCCGCCGCCTTCGGGGCCCGCGCGGTGGGCGACTTCCGGCTGGTGGGCTTCTTCAAGAAGGTCCGGGGCACGACCTTCGCCCGCTGGGACACCGCGCTCCACTCGCCGCTGTGCGCGCTGCTCTCCCTGGGGTGGCTACTCCTGGTCGCGCGCTGAGCCCTTCGGGTCCAGCAGCTCCGGGTTGGCGGCGAGGTGGCGGACCAGCGCGCCCAGCATCCGCGCCTCGTCCTCGTCCGTCACCCGCTCCAGCGCCCGGTTCACCGCGCCGTAGGCGGCCGCGAGCAGCACGTAGACCGCCTCCGGCCGGTCCTCCGCCCGCTCCAGCGCCTCGCGGATCAGCGGGTGCTCCGGGTCCAGCGTGGCCTCGCGGAGCAGCTCCGAATAGCGGATGGGCGCGCCCTTTCCGCCTCGCCGGTGCAACCGGAGGTGCTCCAGCTCCTTGGTGGTGAGCCGCCCCAGCGCGTCCCCGTGCAGCAGCGCCGCCTCGCGCCGGAGCCGGTCCAGGCCGCGCGCCAGCGGGCCGTCGTCCTCCGGCTCCGCCCGCGCCTGCGCCTCCTGCCAGCCCTCCAGGTCGTGGATCACCTGCACCCGCTTCCATCCCAGCACCTCGCCCAGAAGCGGCACCCACTCCGCGCCCAGGTCCTGGGCCTCCAGCGCCAGCACGCCGGCGCCCTTCACCTGCGCGCCCAGCACCGAGAGGCGGTTGCGCCGCATGGCCTGGCCGGCCGCGGTGCGCACGCCCACCCAGCGCCCTTCCGCCGACCTCAGCACCGGCGCGTCCGCCACCCTCTGGGCCGTCTCCGGGAGCCGGTCCAGCTGCGAGGCGTCCGTCATCCCCTGCTCCTGGAGGTAGCGCAGCGCGTGGATGGAGGCGGCGGCGCGCTGGGCGGGCTCGAAGGCGGGGGAGACGCCGGCCAGCTTGCGGTAGAGCGCGTCCACCTCCTCCTTCAGGTCGCGCTGCTGCTCCGGGGTGAGCTCCGCGGTGCGCCAGGTGGGGTCCACCGCCAGCGCCGGGTGCTCCAGCACGCCCGCCACCGCCAGGTGCCCCAGGGCCGCATCCTGGACGGCGATCCCGTCGCGCGCCAGCGTCACGCCCCGCCCCTCGCGCGGATCGAGCGGGAGCGCCAGCTCGCCCCGGAGGCCGCCGGGGCGATCCACCGCGTGCCGCACCAGCGCCGCGCCCGGGAACGTCCACGACCGGAGCCGCTTGGCGGCGCGGGTGGCCTCCACGTCGCGCGCGGCCTTCAGGTCGGCGGTGAGGTCGTCCGCCCGGAGCTGGAGGTCCGCCAGCAGCCGCTGGTTCAAACCGTCCTGGATCAGCACCAGCCGGTCCTTCGGGGCCGCGCCGGCCATCTCCGGGTCCACCAGCCCCACCGCGCCGCGCCGGGAGACCTCCGCCATCACCTCGCCCAGGCGCGCCGGCTTGCCGGCCGCGTCCGTGAACAGCTCCAGCCCCGGCAGCGCCTCCGCCAGCGGCCCGGCGCTCCCCGACCGCCAGGCGATGGCGGCGCGCGCGTAGGCCAGCCACCCCGGCGCGCGCGAGGCCAGGCGCTTGACCACCGCGCGCTCGACGGCCAGGTCCAGCGCCTGGCGCATCGCCTTGAACGCGTCGTCGCGGCGGGCCTTCCGCCACTCGTCCTCGGGCGCCAGCGCCGGGTCGTCCACCTTCGCCACCCCGCCGATCTCGTGCGGGATGCTGGACGTCTCCAGGAACAGCCCGTCCTTGAAGATGGTGAGCTGGAGCTGGCCGCTCGGCTCGTCCGGCGGGAGCGCCACCTCCCCGCGCCTGGGCGGGGGCAGGGGCTCGCGGAAGTCGGACGGCAGACCCACCTGGAAGCTCTCCCGGCGCGAGCGCGCGCGGCGGTCCTCGGCGTCGCGCACCTGGGCGGTCCAGTCCTCCAGCGGGAGCGAGAGCGGACCCACCAGCGGCCGCTCCCCGGGGCGCGGGCGCCAGATCCGCTCCGACGCGTCGAGCAGCGTCCCGGCGACGGACGACCAGGGCACCGGGCGGCGCCGGGCCTTCCGCGCCAGCAGCTCGGCGAAGGTCATCGGCGCGCCGTCGCTCGCCTCCAGCAGGGGCAGCTCCAGCAGCGGCGCCCGCGCCACCTTCCGCTTCGCCTGCCAGATCGCCAGCTGGATCGACAGGGTCCGCAGCGTGGCCTGCTCGGCGGCCGGAGCCTTGATCCATCGCGCGGCGAGGGCGCCGGCCGCGCGGTCCAGGTGCTCCACCAGCTCCCGCACCAGCGCGTGGTAGGCGCGGTCCACCACCACGTCCGACTCGTCCGCGGTGGGGGTGAGCCGGTCGTCGTTGACCACCGCCGCCGCGCACTCCGGGAGCTGCTCGTCGCGGACCAGGCAGAGCGGCCGGCCGCGGTGGAACAGCTCCAGCGTGCCGGTGCGGGTGGCGACCAGGGCGATCTCCCCGCGGGCCCCGGCGCCCTCCAGCGGCACCCGCTCCAGCGCCAGCCCGCCGTAGGTGAAGCGCTCCAGCCGGGGGAGCGATCCGCGGCGCCGGCGCGACTTCAGCTCCGCCTCCACCTGGTCGGTGACGTCGGTGGCCGTCCAGCGCGGCAGCAGCGCCTCCAGCGCGTTCGAGTCGACCACCACCACCGGCCCGCGGGACGGGACCTCCCCCGGGTCGCGGCGCACGTAGCCCACGTGGCGGATCTCGTCGAAGGTGCGCACGGGGAGCCACTGGCCGCCGGCGGCGGGGACCAGCGGCCTGTCCAGCAGGGCCTCCCGTTCCTGGTGCGGGAGCCGGGCGTCGAGGTTGGCGCCCAGCCCCCGGTAGACCAGCGCGCGCGTCTCCGGCCAGTCCCACTTCTCCGCGCCCAGCTGGAGGAGCCTCAGCTCACCCTGCTCCAGCGCGCCGTGCACCGCCCGGTCCAGCAGCGGCGGGACCGGATCCACCGGGTCCATGGAGCCCTCCGGCAGGTCCAGCGCCGCGTCCATCCCCAGCACCGTCTCCACGAAGCGCGACTCCAGCAGCCGGCCGCCGAGCGACAGCTCCAGCTGGGTGCCCAGGCTGCGCGCGGGCGCCCCCACCTCGCCGCGGATCCCGTCGGGCGTGTCCACCTGGGCGATCAGCTGGAGCGACGCGTCCACCTTCGGCGCGGCCGAGGCCCGGCGGCGGAAGGCGGCGCGGGACCGCCGGCGCTTGAGCTCCTGGGTCGGGTCCGCGTCCGGCGCGCGCGCCACCTGCTTGATCGCGGCGGCGAGGACGGAGTCCGCGTAGACGATCAGCATGTCCTCCGGAACGTCGTCCGGAGGGAGCTCCTGGATCCACAGCTGGCGCTCGCGGTTGGTCAGCTCCGACAGCGCGTCCAGCGAGCGCAGCCCCTGGGACGTCGGGATCACCTCCGCCAGCGCGGCCGTCCGGGCGACGGCGTCCAGGTCCTTCCGCCAGGCCAGCCCGCTCAGCTCCCGGTGCGCGAAGGCGCGGAAGTACTTGCGGCCGGCCAGCGGCCAGCGGTCCAGGGATCGATCGCCGTACGCCTGGAGGAGCGACTCCATCAGCGCGCGCTCGCCGCCGCGCGCCAGCGCCACCACGTGGTCGAAGGCCTGGTCGCGCACCACCCCGGACCAGCCGTCTCGGGGGGACAGCTGCTCGGAGGCGATGGAGGCCGCCACGTGCCCGTAGTGCGCCGGGAGGGAGACCTCCTCCACCAGGATGCCGCGGACGAACAGCCGCAGCTCCAGCCCGGAGCCGCCCTCCTCCAGCAGGCCCATCTTCCCGTGGGCGGCGGGGTCCTCGATCCGCAGCGCCGCCACGGTGGGGCCGCGCAGCGCCATCGGCTCCGGGCCCGCGGCGACGCGCCGCCGGACGGCCGCCTCGGCGCGCAGCAGCGCGGTGACGTCCTCGACCCGGTCCACGCCCCACAGCCGCTCCAGCGCGTCGGCCTCGCCGCGCGGCGCCAGCGTGACCGCCGGCTCGCCGCTGAACAGCGGGTGGCGCCACGGCTGCTCCACCCAGCGCACGCGGGGCCAGGTCCGCATCTCCTCCAGGGAGGTGAAGCCCACCTCCTCCTCCGCCAGCTCGAACACCGGGGCGCGCCACAGGGCCTCGGGGAGGCGGTCTTCCAGCTCCGCCTCCTCCTCCGAACGGCGGAGCGCGTCCGCCACCAGCCACCGCGCCAGCGCGCGCAGCCCGCGGCCGAGGTCCGGCGGCTCCCCGGCCACCGCCTCCGCCGCGCCCCGGGAGAGGGCGGCCTGGATGGCGGGGAGGAAGCGCTGGATGGTGATGCCGGCGTTCGGCCTGGCCCAGTCCGAGAGCATCGGCGCCGGCGTGGCGATGTTGACCACCGCCACCGTCCCGGGCGGGAGGGAGTCCGGGCTCTCCACGAAGAGCAGCCGCCGCTCCAGCAGCACGCGCACGGTGGCCCGCTGGCCGGGCCGGTCCTGCACGCCGGCCTCGCCGCTGAAGCCGCGGCCCTTCACCACCGCGCGCGCCAGGTACTGCCCGGCGGGGAGGCGGAGCTCCTCCGACTCCTGCGCCTCCCAGCGCCGGCGGTGCTCCAGCGCGGCGGCGCGCGCGGCCACCTCCTCCGCCACGTCGACGCGCGGGCGCCCCGGCAACAGCTCCAGCACCCGCCGGTCCGCCTCCAGCAGGAGGGTCGGGCGGGTATAGGAGTCGGCCGGGTACGGCCTGGTGGCGTAGCGGAGCGGGCGGCCGGCGGCGTGCTCCTTGCGGAGGTCATTGACGGAGAACCACTCCCCGGCGGGGCCCGGGAGGATGGGCGCGGACTCGATGATGCCGCGGACCTTGCCGGTGGCGCCCACGGACGCCTCCAGCAGCAGCTCGCGCGACTCGCGGTCCGCCTCCTTCTTCAGCCGCTGGGCCACGGCGACCAGCAGCGGCTCCACCATCTCCTCCAGGCCCTGGAGCGCGCCGCGGTAGCGGGGGTCGGTCTCCACCACGTCGGAGCCGGAGGCGTTGCGCTGCAGCCGGTCGTCGTGGACGGTGGCGAGGATGGGCGTCCGGGGGCCGTCCCAGCGGCGCTCGCAGATCTGCACGCCGTGCAGGTGGAAGCGGATGACGCTCTGGGCCAGGCGGCGGCGCGGGAACGCCGCCCACAGCCGCACCCCGTCCCGCTCCTGCTGCGAGCGCGCCAGCACCGGCTCGTCGAAGGAGCGGCCCGGGCCCAGCGCCTTGCCGTTGAGCGTGAGCGGGATGGGCAGCTCGCGGCAGAAGTCCTCGATGGCCCTCGCCTCGCGCGAGCCGAGGAGCGCGTCGCGGGCCACCCGCCAGGAGAGGCGCTCCCGGACGTGCACGAAGGTGCGCCTGGGCGCCTCCAGCGGCGGCGCGCGCGAGACGGTGGCGGCGGCGTTCCCGTCCAGCTCCACCAGCCACTCCCCGCTCTGGACGCGCACCCAGCGGGGCTGGAGCGCCAGCGCGCCCGCCACGCCCAGCGAGAGCAGCCGCGCGCGCCGGGCGTCGCGGTCGTCCCCACCCAGGAGCGCCTGCGCCAGCAGCTCCTTCAAGGCGGAAGGCGGGAACGGGTCCCCGTCGAAGGCCAGCTCGAAGTCGTCGGCGTCAGTGCGGACGGTCGCCCAGCGGGCGCGGGAGGCCACGGCGGCGCGGACCAGCTCCAGCACGTAGTGGTGCGGGTCCGCCAGGCGGAACTGGCGCAGCTTCTCCAGCGCGCGGTTGGAGTCGATCCGGAAGCGCCCGGCGTCGACGGGGGCGGCGCCCGCGCGGAGCTGGTCGACGAGGTCGTCTCGCGGCTCAGGCGGGGGCATGGGGCCGGAAGGCGCGGGAGAGGACGCGCTCGGTGAGCTTGTGGTCCAGCTTCTCGGTCAGGGCGCCGGCCGCCACCGCCAGCCGGCGGACCAGCAGCAGCGCGGCCAGGTCGGGCGCGCGGGCGGCCACCGCCACCGCCGCCGCCACGGACGGCTCCTCCGTGTTGAGGCACAGCGTGCCGGCGGGGCCCGCCTTGAACGGGGACCCGCGGGTGGCCTCGAGGGGCGTGGGCACATCCGGGCCCTCCAGCCGGAGCGCCGTGTCGGCAGGGCCGGGGGCGAAGGCCTTGCCGACCATCACCGCCCCCACCTTCGCGCCGGCCACGCGGAGCAGCTCGCCCGCGGCCCTGGCCAGCGCCTGCGCCTCCGGCCGCGTGTCCGCGCGCGCCATGGCATAGCGATGCGAGGCGAGGACGGCGCGTCCAATCGGGTCGCAGGCGCGGGCGGCGATCTGCACCGCGGGGTCGTCCGGGTCGCCGAGCAGCACCGCGCCGCCGCCGGCCTCGAGGACCTCGGTGAGCGGGCTGGGCTCCAGCGCGCAGAGCACCCCGCCGGCGCGGGCCGCGGTCTGGAGCACGGCGTCTCCATGGACCGCGGCGCCGCGGACGGAGCGGAACCACAGCTCCTCGGGCCGGAGCCGGGGCGCGGCGTAGGAGAGCATGGTGCGGTGCTCGTCGGCGCGCGCCGGGTCCCCGGCGGCGAGCTTCAGCTCCTTGCGCAGCCGCTCCAGCAGCGCCGTCTCGGACAGGCGCTTCACCAGGGCGATGGCGCGCTCGAAGTGGCGGTCGCGGCGGACGTTGTCGCGGGTGAGGGTGTGCTCCAGGTAGCGGGAGAGGATCTTGAAGGTGACGCCGGGGACGAGGTCCTCCTCCAGCTCCATCAGGGTGAGGCCGCGGTTGTAGAGGCCCACCTTCGGCGGGGACCCGGGAGAGGGCCCGGCCACGATGTGCGTGCCCTCCTCGCGGTACTCGACCTGGAACGGGGACTGGACGGCGAGGGGTTCGCGCACCAGCGCGGGCTCCGGGGGCGGCCCACCGTCCGGCGCACCGGCGGCGAAGGCCACGTCCGCCTCCGAGTGGCGGCACCAGGCGCGGACGGAGCGCTCGGAGCGGGCGGCGAAGTCCAGGTACCCGGAGGCGCCCAGGGACTTGTGGAGGGTGACGGTGGTGCCCTCGTACGGCTCGGGGGACTCGAGCAGCTCCCAGGTGAGGTCCGGCTTGAAGAGGAGGCGCCAGGATTCGCCGTCCTTGCCGGTCTCGACGACGACGGCGTCCGGCGCGGGGGCGAAGACGCTGAGGAAGCCGATGCCGAACTTGCCGATCTTGGTGAGGTCGTTCTCCTTGCTGGAGCGGAACTTGGTGAGGAGGTACTGGTCGATGACCTGGCGGTTCATCCCTTCGCCCCAGTCCTGGACGACCGCGGTGGCGGTGCCGGTGGCGGCGCCGGGGGTGAAGCGGAGGCGCACCTCGATGCGGGCGGACCCCGCGTCGATGCTGTTCTGGATCAGCTCCCGGTAGAAGGCGAAGGGGTCCGAGAACTGATGGACCAGGTCGCGGAGGAGGTCGCCGTGGGGGTCCACTTGGCGGAGGTTAGACCGCGCGTCACCGGCTGCGCACCACCAGCCGGGACCCGGAGGCCGCCAGGAGCGCCCGGAGCGGGAGGTCCAGCGAGGGCGAGCAGACCAGCCGGCGCTCCTTCACCACCCGGTAGCGGAGGCGGGCGCGGAGGGCCTCCACCGGGGCCCGGGCGTCGGGGTTGAGGGCGTCGCGGTAGAGGGAGGCCAGGGGGTCGAGGCAGCGGTCCTGGGGGACGGTGACGCCGGCGCGCTCGAGGGCGAGGTGGAGGATGGCGCCTTCCGGCGCGGCGGCGAGCGCGGGCGCGGTGAGGGCGGGGCCGGGGGAGGAGGCGGTGCAGAAGGGGCCCAGTTGGCCGCGGACGACGTCCTCGGGGGTGAGGCCGGGGAGGCGGGCGAGGGCGAGGAGGGCCATCTCGGCGTCGCCGGAGGCGGCCTCCTCGACGGCGGCGGTGAAGCGGGGGTTGGCGCGGGAGAGGTCGCCGCGGACGAAGGAGACCTGGCCTTCGCCGACCTGGAGGGCGGTGACCGTGAAGCGGACGAGGCAGCCGGAGGCGGGGTCGGCGAGGTCGCGGAGGATCTGGATGCGGGAGGCGCCGCGGTCGCGGTGGATGAGGCGGACCTGGACGCGGTGGAGGGGTTCCAGGGGCGCGTCGAGGAGGGCGCGGTAGCGGGGCGCGCGGTCCGGGAGG
This sequence comes from Myxococcaceae bacterium, assembly GCA_035637895.1. Lineage (GTDB taxonomy): Bacteria > Myxococcota > Myxococcia > Myxococcales > Myxococcaceae > DASRBA01. The sequence continues at coordinate 8,234 of DASRBA010000032.1, read as the reverse complement.
GCGGCGGCGTGCTTCTGGAGGAACTCGGGCGCCAGCGCCCGGTCCGCGTCCACCTGCGTCAGCGCGCGGAGGGTGGGCAGGCCGGAGCGCGGGTCGATCTCCAGCGGCGAGCCGAGGAAGCGGAGCCGCTCGGCGAAGGCGCGCCCGTCCGGGTACTGCGCGCCCGGCCGCGCCACGGCGAGGAGCGCGCGCAGGGTGGAGAGGTGGGATTCGGCGGCGGTGCCATCGAGGATCACCGGCGATCCCTCATGAGCTGCGCCGGCGCGCTCACCTCACCGCGTCTTGCCGCGCTCGCACGGCGCCGGTGCACGATCGCGCGCCACTCGAATTGCGCGCGCAGCGCGCTCACCTTGACGCGCCTCACCGCTCTCGCGCGGCGTCGGCGCGCTCCGAGAGGAACCGGAACGTCTCCTGCGCCAGCGCCTCCACCTCCGCCGGGTCCGCCTGCTTCACCGCCGCCGCCAGCGACTCCGCCAGGTCGCGAGCGCTGGCCTCCGCCGCGTGTGCGCCCAGCGCCTGGTGCAACCGGTCCGCGGCCTGGCCCGCCACCTCCTCCAGCCGCCGCAGCGTCTGCTCCGCGCGCTCCAGCGCCGCCTCCAGCTCCTTCCCGGCGCGGATGCGGGCCCGGGCCTCCTGCGCCGACTCACCCAGCCGGTCTTGCTCCAGGTCCCCCGCGGCGATCGCCTGCTGCAGCGCGCGCGCCTTCTTCTCCAGCGCGGCGTACCTCGGGTGGAGCCGCGTCGGCAGCCCGTCCATCTCCGCGTGCAGCGCCTCCAGCTTCCGCCGCTCCTCCGCCGCCCGCGTTCCCGACCCGGCCACCCCTTCCAGCGCGTGCATCGCCTCCGCCTCCATCCGCTCCCGCTCCCCCGCCGCCGCCCTCCGCTCCGCCTGCGCCCGGTCCGCCCAGAGCCGCAGCTCCCCCGCGCACCGCTGCATCTGCGCCAGCTGATCCGCCAGCTCGGCGTGCGGCGGCCGCGACACGCCCCTCCGCAACAACCGCCCCAACCCACCCTTCTTCTTCCCGCCCCTCGCTCCCGCGCGCAGCGCCCTCCTCCACGGCTCCTGGTCGCGCAGCGCGGCGGCCAGCTCCCGCGCCAGCCGCACCTGGGCCGAGGCGATCTCGCGCACCGTCTGGAGTCGGTCCGTGGGCGGCTGCATCGGGGTGATGGGCCCGAGACTACCCCGGCCGCCCCCATGCCATGAGCCTGCGCCATGGGGGCGAGCTGGGTGGACGTGGCGTCGGCCATGCTGGTAGGTGCGCAGTCCGGGGAGAGCGTATGAACGTCACCACCGTCCCTGAGCTGCTGGCCCGCTCGGTACACGAGCACGGCCAGCGGGTGGCCCTGGAGCGCTACTCGGGGCCCGGCGCCCCGCGCGACCCGGTGACCTTCTCCGCCCTGGCGGCGCAGGTGGAGGAGCGCCGCCGGCAGCTCCCGCCCAGCCCCGGTCCGGTCGCGCTCCTGCTGGACAACGGGCCGGAGTGGGCGATCAGCTTCCTGGCCATCGTCTCCGACGGGCGACCGGCGGTGCTGGTCGACTCCGACCTACGCCTCCCGGAGGTGATCCCCCAGCTCGTCCACAGCGAGGCGGTGGCGGTGGTGACGGACGCTGACCGCGCGTCGGAGCTGCGGCCGGAGTGGCTGCAGCACGCGGCGGGCCGCCCCCCGCCCGAGGTGCTGACCGCGGGCCAGCGATGGATGGAGCGCCCGCACCCGCCGGGGATGCTGGGCCCGGCGGCGCCGGCCGCCATCCTCTACACCAGCGGATCCACCGGGTCGCCGAAGGGCGTGGTGCTCTCGCACCAGGCGCTGGTGAACGGCGGGATGCGCTGCGTGGACAGCGTGGACCTGAAGCCGCGTGACGCCACGCTGGCGCTGGTCCCCTTCTCGCACGTCACCGGGCCGGTCTCGGTGTTCCTCTGCGCGCTGGCGGCGGGTGCGCGGCTGGTGTTCCTCGACAGCCTCAAGCCGCCCACCATCCTGGCCGCCCTGCGCGAGGCGGAGATCACCGTGCTGGTGGGGCCGCCCACGCTCTACGAGCCGTTCGCCCGGCGCATCGCGGAGAAGATGGACGCCCTCCCGCCGCCGGCGCGCGCGGTGGCGGAGGCGATGCGCGGGATGGTGTCGCTGATCGGGCGGATCTCCGCGTCCGCGGGCGCCTCGCTGGCGTGGAAGCTGTTTAGCGAGGTCCACCAGGAGCTGGGTCCCAGGCTGGTGAGCCTGATGTCGAGCGGCGCGCCGATGCGCCCGGAGACGCACCAGTCCCTGACGCTGCTGGGGTTCGACGTGCGGCAGGGCTACGGGCTCTCGGAGAGCGGGGGCGTGGTGACCCTCGAGCGCGGCCGCCACACCGGCCGGCCGGGGCAGTGCGGGCCGGCCATGCCCGGCAGCGAGATCCGGATCAGCGAGCCTGACCCAGAGGGCATCGGGGAGATCTGGATCAAGAGCGACCAGAACATGCAGGGGTACCTGCGGGATCCGGCGCGCACCGCCGAGGCGCTGGTGGAGGGATGGCTGCGCACCGGCGACCTCGGGCGGCTGGAGCAGGGCGGGCGGCTGCGCGTGCGCGGCCGGCAGAAGGACGTGATCGTCACCGGTGCGGGGGAAAAGGTGTACCCGGAGGACCTGGAGGCACACTTCGCCACCGTGCCGGGGCTGGGAGAGATCTGCGTGCTCGGCGTGCCGGCGAGTGACGGGGGGCAGGCCGTCGCGCTGGTCGCCACGCCCGCCCAACCTTCGGACGGGGCGGTGGCGGCGCTCGAGGCGCAGCTGGAGAAGCGCAACGCGGAGCTGGCGTCAGACCGGCGGGCGACGCGGATCGTGGTGCGCACGCAGGAGCTGCCCCGGACGACGGCGCGGCAGGTGCAGCGGCACCGGCTCGCGGAGGAGATGGCGCACGGATGACCCGGCTCACAGCCGCGTCAGCCGCCCCAGCTTCTTCGCCCAGAACTCGTTGAACCACACCACCCCGCCGCGCGGCTCGAACGCGAGTCCGGTGACCCCCACCGGCGTGGCATCGCCCTCCGCGCGCAGCGGCGGGAAGCGCGCCGTCCAGGCCATGTTCGGCCCCACGATGCCCAGCGTGTCGGGGAAGGCGCCGCCGGCCTGCGGCCCGTGCCGCCCGTACCAGAGCCGCCCCTCCGGGTCGAAGGCGACGGTGTGGATCAAGTGGATGTCCGTGGTGAAGAGCACGGACGCGTCCTCCTCCAGCGCCACCTCCTGCACGCACGGGTTCTTCCCGGACCCGTCCAGCGCCTTGCACGCCGCGTCGCCCTGGCGCACCCGCGCCGCGTCGATCCGGTCCACCGAGAAGTCGAAGGACTCGTCGATCAACACCGCGCCGTCGGGCGCGATCGCGATCTGCCACGGCCCGCCGGTGTCGAACAGCGCCGCCGGCTGGACGGAGCTCCGCCGCTTCGGCAGCGGCACCTCGACGAACGTCCCGGCGTCCGGGTCCAGCCGACCCACCCTGTTGCCCAGGAAGGACGTGAACCACACCCCGCCCTGCGCATCGACGGCCAACTGGGCGGGGTACCCGTTCGGCGCCGGGACGGCGAACCGCCGGAAGCCGTCTGCCGGGTTCGCCGGGTTCACGTACGCGTCCAGCGACGTGGAGAAGTCGAACGCGTTGTCCCAGGGCGCGCGCTCCGGGTCGAACCCGGTGATCGCCCCGCCCCCTTCGGCGAACCAGATCCGCCCGCGGGCGGCGTCCCACGCCAGGCCCACCACCTCGTTCCGGTCGCCCGGCACGTTGTAGACGCGGAAGCTCCCGTCCCTGGGATCCAGCCGCAGGATCCGCGAGTGGTTCGGGTGCGTCTTGCCGTACAGCAACCCGCCGCCCTCGGACGCCCAGACGAACCCGGCCGGGTCGACGATGACGGATTCGCCCAGCACGCTGGTCTGGGTCTGCAGGTCGACGTTCGGCTGCCCGAACAGCTCGTCGAAGAAGACGGCGAACGGGCCCGGGTCCGCCGGGTGCGGCACGTTCACCGCCACTGGCGCGCCGCCCGTCACGGACGGGTCGAAGGTCTTCAGCTGGTTGTGGAACTCCTCGTCGATCCACAGCCGGCCGGCGTCGTCCCGCGCCAGCGCCAGCGGCGACGGGTTGGTCCCGGCGCTGGGAGGGAGGCTCCACTCCTCCAGCCGGTACACCTCCAGCTTCGCGGTGGCCTCACCTCCGGGCGTGTGCACCACCAGGTTCCCGGTGCGCACGCCGGCGGGCAGCGCGAAGTCGATCCGCCCGTCCGACCAGCGCACGTCCGCCGCCTGGGAGCCGATCTCCACGCCGGACGCGACCACCATCGACTGCGCCCCCGGCTGGCCGAAGCCGCGCCCCAGGACGAGCGCCGCGCCCTGCTCGTAGCCGAGCACCAGGGGGCCGGAGATCTCCGGTGGACCGCACTGGCACGCCGACAGCGCCACCGCGCCGAACCACAGCATCCACGGTCGCCGCATAGGCCGGCGACTCTACCGCGCCGCGGCCTGCTGCTCCTTCCACGCCGCCTTGCCCTGCTCGTCCAGCGCGCGGAACTCGTCGTCGCTCAGCGCCACCGCCGCTCCGGCCGCGTTCTCCTCCAGGTGCTTCACCTGGCCGGTGCCGGGGATGGGGAGCATCACCGGGCTCCGCTTCAGCAGCCACGCCAGCGCCACCGCGGAGGTGGTGACCCCCTTCGCCCGAGCCATCGACTCCAGCGGTCCCCCCGGCCGCGCCAGCCCACCCGCCGCCAGCGGGAACCAGGGGATGAACCCGATGCCGTTCTTCTCGCAATGGGCCAGCACGCCCTCGCTGTGCCGGTTCACCAGGTTGTAGAGGTTCTGCACCGTGGCGACCTTGAAGAACCTGGAGGCCGCCTGGATCTCCTCCACCGAGACCTCGGAGAGCCCGACATGGCGGATGATCCCCTCGCGCTGCATCTGGGCGAGGCAGTCGAACTGCTCGTCGCGCGGAACCTTTCCGTCGATCCGGTGGAGCTGCCAGAGGTCGATCCGGTCCACCTTCAGCCGCCGCGCGCTCATCAGGGCGCACTGCTTGAGGTACTCCGGCCGACCCACCGGCAGCCAGACCTCCGGACCGTGCCGGGTCAGCCCGCCCTTGGTGGCGATGACCATCCCCTTCGGGTACGGCGCCAGCACCTCGGCGAGCAGGTCCTCGCTCACGTGCGGCCCGTAGCTGTCCGCGGTGTCGATGAAGTCGATCCCCAGATCGGGGACGCGCTTCACGGTCCGCTTCGCCTCCGCCACGTCCGCCGGCGGGCCCCAGATGCCGGGACCGGTGACCCGCATCGCCCCGAACCCCAGGCGATGCACCGCCATGTCCCCGCCGATCGCGAATGTCCCGGATGCGGCGGCCGGGGGGCTCAAGAGACGACCCAGGTGTCCCCGTCGTGGAGCAGCTTCTCGATGCTGCCGGTGCCCTTCTTGGCGGTGACGTCCTCCAACTGCTTCACCTCCAGCTCGTGGTGCACCGGCCGGTCCACCGCGCGCAGCACGCCCACCGGGGTGGGCATGGTGGGCGGCTCCAGCTGGGCGATCATGAACGCCAGCGCCGGGTCCGCCTTCTCGTTCCAGACCAGGATGTCCTTCTCCTCCACCCCGTTCTGGCCCACGGCGACGATCTCCGGGTGGAACCCGTTGAGCCGCACGCCCTTCTTCTTGTCCTTGCCGAAGAGGACCGGCTTGCCGTGCTCCAGCTTGATCTGCATGTCGTCCTTCACCGCCTTGCCGGTGACGCCCTCCCAGGCGAAGTCGTTGAAGACGTTGCAGTTCTGGAGGATCTCCACGAACGCCGATCCCTTGTGGGTGGCGGCGCGGTGGATGACCTGCTGCAGGTGCACCGGCTCCACGTCGATGGCGCGGGCCACGAAGGTCGCTCCGGCGCCCAGCGCCACGTGCAGCGGGTTGAACGGCGCGTCGATGGAGCCGTAGGGCGTGGACTTGGCGCGCTTGCCCAGCTCCGAGGTGGGGGAGTACTGCCCCTTGGTGAGCCCATAGATCCGGTTGTTGAACAGCAGGATCTTCAGGTCCACGTTGCGCCGGAGCGCGTGGATCAGGTGGTTGCCGCCGATGGAGAGGCCGTCGCCGTCACCGGTCACCACCCAGATCTGCAGGTCCGGCCGGGTCATCTTCAGGCCGGAGGCGATGGTGGGCGCGCGGCCGTGGATGGTGTGGAACCCGTACGTGTTCATGTAGTACGGGAACCGGCTGGAGCAGCCGATGCCGGAGATGAACACCACGTTCTCCCGCTTCACCCCCAGCTCCGGCATCACCTTCTGGACCTGCGCGAGGATGGAGTAGTCGCCGCAGCCCGGGCACCAGCGGACCTCCTGGTCGGACTGGAAGTCCTTGCGGGTCAGCGCCGGCTTGTTCACGGGCTGCCCGTCTTTATCAATTGCGATTGCCATCGATGAGCTCCTCGATCCGGGCGACCAGCTCGGACACCTTGAACGGCTTCCCCTGCACCTTGTTGATGCCCTTGGCGTCCACCAGGTACTTGGCCCGCAGCAGCATGCGCAGCTGGCCCAGGTTCATCTCCGGCACCAGCACGCGCTTGAACCGCTTCAGCACGTCGCCCAGGTCCGGCGGGAGCGGGTTCAGCCAGCGCAGGTGGACGGCGCTTACCGACCGGCCCTTGGCGCGCAGCCGGTCCGTCGCCTGGAGGATGGCCCCGTAGGTGGAGCCCCAGCCGACGATCAGCGTCTCCCCGCCCTTCTCGTCACCGTGGATGGCGGTGGGCGGGATGTCCTGCGCCACCTTCTCCACCTTCTCGGCTCGGGTGTGGACCATCTGCTCGTGGTTGATCGGGTCGTACGAGACGTTGCCGGTGAGCTGGTCCTTCTCGAGGCCGCCGATGCGGTGCTCCAGGCCCGGCGTGCCCGGCCGCACCCAGGCGCGCGCCATGGTCTCCGGGTCGCGCGCGTAGACCTGGTAGCCTGCCGGGTCCGTCCGGAACTTCACCTCGATGCCCTTGAGCGACTTGGCGTCCGGGATGAGCCACGGCTCCTGCCCGTTGGCGATGTAGCCGTCGGTCAGCAGGATGACCGGGGTCATGTACCGGATGGCGGTGCGCGAGGCCTCGATCACCGCGTCGAAGCAATCCGACGGGGAGTTCGCCGCCAGCACCGGAAGCGGGGACTCGCCGTTGCGGCCGCAGATGGCCTGCAGCAGGTCCGCCTGCTCCGTCTTGGTGGGCAGCCCGGTGGAGGGACCGCCGCGCTGGATGTTGATGATCACCACCGGCAGCTCGGCGGTGAGCGCCAGGCCAATGGCCTCCTGCTTGAGCGCGATGCCCGGTCCGGAGGAGGTGGTGTACGCCAGCGACCCGCCGAACGACGCTCCGATGGCGGAGCCGATGGCGGCGATCTCGTCCTCCGCCTGGAAGGTCGAGAAGTTGAAGTTCTTGTGCTTGGACAGCTCGTGGAGCACGTCCGAGGCGGGCGTGATGGGGTAGCTCCCCAAAAAGCCCTTCAGCCCCGACAGCTGCGTGGAGGCGAGGATGCCCAGCGCCAGGCCCTCGTTGCCGGTGACGTTGCGGTACGTGCCCGGGGTGATGGCGGCGCGCTTGACCTGGTAGGTGAAGCCGAAGATCTCCGCCGTCTCGCCGAAGTGGTAGCCGGCCATCAGCGCCTTCTCGTTGGCGGCGGCGATCTCGGCCTTCTTGGCGAACTTCTCCTTGATGAAGCGGCGGGTGGGCTCGGTGGGGCGCCCGTACATCCAGAGCATCATCCCCAGCGCGAACATGTTCTTGGAGCGGCCGACTTCCTTCGAGTTCAGCCCCGACCCTTCGAGCGCCTTCTCCGTGAGCTTGGAGATGTCGACCTCGAACAGGCGGTACTTGGAGCTGAGCGAGCCGTCCTTGAGCGGGTTCTGCGGGTAGCCCGCCTTCTGGAGGTTGTTCTCGGTGAACGCGCCCGTGTTGACGATGAGCATGCCGCCCGAGACCAGGTCCGGAAGGTTGGTCTTCAGAGCGGCCGGATTCATCGCCACCAGCACGTCCGGCTGATCGCCCGGCGTGTAGACGGGCTGCTGCGAGAACTGAATCTGGAAGCCTGAAACGCCAGGGAGCGTCCCCGCCGGCGCGCGAATCTCCGCCGGGTAGTCAGGGAAGGTTTGAAGATCATTGCCCGCGATCGCGCTGGCTCGGGTGAACTCCGAGCCAGTCAGCTGCATTCCGTCGCCAGAGTCTCCGCAGAAGCGGATGGTGACGGACGAGATTTCTTTCAGCTGCTTGGGAGGCGG
>DASRBA010000031.1:0-2537 GCA_035637895.1 Myxococcaceae bacterium | reverse complement strand
TTCGCCGAGGAGCCGTACACCACCCACTCGTCGGACCACACCCAGCTGGCCAAGTGGCTGGGCCGCTGCTACCGGTATGGGCTGTACGAGCTGCGCATCGCGCGGAAGCACCCGGACCTGCTCCACGCGGACCCGTGGCGCTACCTGTTCTCGCTGAACCCGTTGCTGCGGCCCCTGATGGGCTTGAGCGTGGCGGGGCCGAAGGTGTCCGCGCCGCTGGCGCAGGGGCTGATCCGGGCGGCGATGGCGGCGGACCGGGTGGGGCTGGAGCGCGCGGCGGTGCGGGCCACCATGGTGGTCTACGGCATGGAATACTTCCGCGGCATTCGCGCGGAGGCGGGGTCGATGTCGGGCGCGGTCCAGTCGCTCCAGGAGTTTCTGCAGAAGGCGGCCGCCGCCGGTGAGGGCGCCGCCGGGGTGCCTCGCTCCATGGCCGCGGTGTCGAAGATGGTGGCGGCGATCCAGGCGGACCTGGCGGTGCGGCGGGAGAACGAGGACAAGTACGGGTACCAGGGCGAGAAGGGCGGGTCGCTGACCAAGGAGATGGTGCAGAAGATCGGCCTGCAGATCTCCGCGGCGGTGCGGCTGATGCGCTTCTTCCGGGATTCGGGGTTCGTCCTGGGGGCGAAGATGGCGTCGCGGATGATCCGGCACCTGTACGGGAGCGACATCCACTGGGACGCGGACTTCGCGCCCGGGGTGATGTTCGTGCACGGGATGGGGTTGGCGATCAGCGGGGAGGCGAAGATCGGGCCCGGGTGCATCCTGTTCCAGAACGTGACGCTGGGGATGGGGAACCACCCGGACACCAAGCAGCACGGCGCGCCGACGCTGGAGGCGCGGGTGCACGTGGCGCCCGGCGCGACGCTGCTGGGGCCGATCCGGATCGGCGCCGGGTCGAAGATCATGCCCGGGTGCGTGGTGATCCGGGACGTGCCGCCCGGGTCGGTGGTGGAGGCGCCGGTGCCGGCGGTGCGCGCTCGGCCGGGGAAGACGGCGGACGCGGCGGTGGGCGCGGCGACCCCCGCGGGTGGGGTCGTGGAATCCTCGGAGCGAGCGGAGTCGAAGCGGAATTGAACGCCGGCCGGCGACATCGGGGGGGAATGCCGCGCTGGGTGACCGGCGCCGTGCTGGCCATGCTGGCGGTGGCTTGCCGGCGGTCGGAGGCGCGGGCGCCGGGGACGCGGCCGGGGCCCAACCGCCCGACGGCGGAGGTGGTGTTCACCGCGGCGTCCGGGCTGCAGAACGGGTGGCAGGACTACGGCTGGGCGCCGCGCACCATCAAGGCGGGCGCGCCGGCGTCGGTGGACATGTCGAAGCACGGCGGCTGGATCATCGGCAAGCCGGACATCTCCACCTCGTTCGGCGGGGTGTCGGTGAAGTTCCTGGCGCCGCCGGAGCTGGGTGACTTCCTGGAGATCCGGGTGGACTCCACGTCCACCGTGGTGTTCCCGCGGATCAACGTGGCGCCGAAGCACCGGCGCGACCTGCCCAACGGGTGGAGCGAGGTCTGGATCTCGATGCAGGACCTGGACCCCAAGAACGCCCCGTTCGACCGCCTGGTCCTGCGAGCGAAGGAGTCGCTGCCGAAGGGGACGATGATCATGTTCGACGACATCGCCTTCACCTCGGAGGAGGTTTCGGGGGACGGCGGGACGGCGTCGGGGGGGCTGGTGCTGCGGGCGACGCCGGTGCCGGTGAAGATGACGGTGGATTGCCTGATGCAGGGCCACCGGATCAACCCGATGATCTACGGCATCGCGTTCAAGCCCAGCCACGACGCGCAGGACACGCACCAGTGGAAGATGGGGGCGGGAGCGCGGCGGTGGGGCGGCAACCCGGCCAGCCGGTACAACTGGATGCTGGGGAACGCGTGGAACACGGCGTCCGACTGGTTCTTCCGCAACGTCAACTACACCCCGAACGCGCATTACACGTACGACCTGTTCCTGGAGGACGACATCGCCCACGGGGTGGGGACGGCGCTGACGGTGCCGTCGATCGGATGGGTGGCGAAGGACACGGAGTCGGTGTCGTTCCCGCTGGCGGTGTTCGGGCCGCAGCAATACATGGCGCCGGAGAACGGGAAGATCGGCAACGGGGTGGGGAAGGACGGCAAGCCGCTCACGCCGGGGCCGCCCACGCTCACGTCCCTCGCGGCGCCGCCGTCGTTCATCGAGAAGTGGGTGCGGACGATCCGGGACACGGACAAGCGGCGCGGCCAGCGGAGCGTGCAGCAGTACATCATCGACAACGAGCCGGCGCTGTGGAACAGCACCCACCGCGACGTCCACCCGGACCCGGTGACGTACGACGAGCTGCTGGACCGGCTGATCAAGTACGGCGGCGCGGTGCGGAAGGCGGACCCGGAGGCGGTGATCGCGGGGCCGGCGGAGTGGGGCTGGCCGGGGTACTTCTTCTCCGCCAAGGACCAGGCGGTGGGGTTCGCGCTGCGGCCGGACCGGCTGTCGCACTTCAACACGCCGCTGCTGCCGTGGCTGTTGAAGGAGCTGCGGAAGCACCGGGAGGAGACCGGG
>DASRBA010000030.1:0-6091 GCA_035637895.1 Myxococcaceae bacterium | reverse complement strand
CTCCGACAGCGCCTTGGCGACCTCCTCGTCGCCGCCGAGCACGCCCGCCGCCAGCTCCCGCTTCCGCTTCTGCAGCGCGAGGATCTTCTCCTCCACCGTCCCGCGCGTGATGAGCTTGTAGCTGATCACCGCCTTCGTCTGACCGATGCGGTGGGTGCGGTCCGTCGCCTGGTCCTCCACCGCCGGGTTCCACCACGGGTCGTAGTGGATGACGTAATCCGCCGCGGTGAGGTTCAGCCCCGTCCCGCCCGCCTTCAAGCTGATGAAGAACAGCGGCGGACCGGCGGGGTCGTTGAACTGGTCCACCTTCGACATCCGGTCCTTGGTCCGCCCGTCCAGGTACAGGTACGAAAGCTTGCTCTGGTCCGCCTTCGTCTTCAGCAGCTCCAGCATCTCCGTGAACTGCGAGAACACCAGCGCGCGGTGCCCCTCCGCCACCAGGTCGTCCACCAGCTCCTGGAACCGCTCCAGCTTGGCCGATGGCGGCAGCAGCGTCCCCGGCGGGAGCTTCAGCAACCGCGGGTCGCAGCACACCTGCCGCAGCCGCATCAGCGCCGCCAGGATGGACACCCGGCTCCGCTTGAACCCGACCTTCTCGATGGAGTCGTAGACCTTGCGCCGGGTCTCCGCCAGGACCTCCTTGTAGAGGGCCGCCTGCCCCGGATCCATCTCGCAGTACGCCACGCTCTCCGTCTTCGGCGGCAGGTCCTTCGCCACCTCCGTCTTCAGCCGCCGCAGCACGAACGTCGAGATCCGCCGCTTCAGCCGCTCCCGCACGTGCTGGTCGCCCTGCACCTGGATCGGCTGCTCGTAGCGCTCGGAGAACGTGCCCTGCGACCCCAGGAACCCCGGCATCAGGAAGTCGAAGATGCTCCACAGCTCCGAGAGCCGGTTCTCCAGCGGCGTGCCCGTCAAAGCCAGCCGCTGCTCGGACGGGATGGTCTTGCACGCCTGCGCCGTCGCCGAGTCCGCGTTCTTGATGTTCTGCGCCTCGTCCAGGATCAGGTACCGGAACCCGACCTTCTCCAGCTCCTCCACGTCCCGCCGCACCAGCGCGTACGACGTCAGCACCAGGTCCACCGCCTTGAGCTGGTCCGCCCGCTCCTTCCGGTCCGCCCCGTGCCACATGAACACCGTCATCCCGGGCGTGAACTTCTCCGCCTCCCGCTCCCAGTTCGCCAGCACGCTCGTCGGCGCCACCACCAGCGACGGCTTCTGCCCCTCGTCGTTCTTCGCCTTCTGCAGCAGCGCCAGCGCCTGGATCGTCTTCCCCAGGCCCATGTCGTCCGCCAGGATCCCCGACAGCCCGTGCTTGTGCAGGAACCACAGCCAGGACACCCCGCCCTCCTGGTAGTGCCGCAGCGTCCCCTCCAGCCCCTCCGGCGGCGACACCTTCGGCACCGCCGCCGAGTCGCGCAGCTCGTGCATCGCCCGCCGCGCCTTGGTCTCGATCTCCGTCAGCTCGCCCAGGTCCGTCAGCAGGTCCAGCGCCACCGCCTGGTGCAGCGGCAGCCGCGTCTTCGACCGCCCCGGCAGGGCGCCCGCCTCCTCCAGCATGTCCGCCGCCCGCTGGATCTCCTTCTGGTCCGCCTCCGCGAACGTCCCGTCCTTCAGGGGAACGAAGCGCCGCCCGGAGTCGAGCCACATCCGCACCGCCCCCAGGTCCACCGCCTGGTCGTCGGTGACGAAGTCCGCGTCCAGCTCGAACCAGCTCACCCCGCTCATCCCCACCCGGATCCGCGGGCGCAGCCGCGGCCGCAGCCGCACCTTCTTCTCCTCCGCCCCGTACCGCTCCCACTCCTGCGGCAGCTCCGCCAACCCCCGCGCCCACAGCTCGATCGCCGCGTCCCCGTGCGCCTCGTACAGGTTCAGCGCGGTGTCGAACTTGAAGCCCTTGCTCAACAGCAGCTTCCCCGCCTCGCGCTCCGTCTCGTCCCGCCGGCGGTACAGCTTCCGGGCGCCCTCGCCGGCGCCGCTGGCGTAGCCCAGGTGCTGCGCGGTGGGCGACACCGGCACGGTGGTCTGCCCGTAGCGCGCCGCCAGCCGCGCCTTGATGTGCTCCACCCCGCCCTCGATGGTGAGGATGAACTTGGGGTCGATCGACTCCTCCACCTCCACCCCGTCCGCCCGCAGGCTCATCCGGAAGCGCGGCAGGTGCGCGGCGAAGAAGGTGAGGATGCGGTCCAGTTGCCCCACCGGGAACGCCATCTGCGGCTCCAGCATCCACTTGCGGAGCAGCCGCGGCGGGAAGTCCGGCTCCACCGCGTACAGCCCCTGCCCCACGACGGCGAAGGTGCGCCGCCCGGCGAGGACGATGGCGTCCTTCAGGTCCACCGCCTGGCCGTTGGGCAGGCACAGCTCCAGCTCCGCGGTGGCGGAGTCGTTCTTCGACTCCAGGTGGATCTGCGGCCGCGCCGGGTCCGTGGAGAACAGCAGCGCGGTGCCGCGGTAGACGACGCGCCGGTGCCGGAACAGCTCCACCATGTCGGAGAGCTCCTCGTCGGTGAGCAGGATGCGCGAGTCGTACCGGCTCTCGTGCTTGCCCAGCTCGAGGAACACGCGCTCGTCCGCGGGGGCGATCCGCGCGCCCGCCGCCAAGAGCCGCTTCACCTGCACCGGCCCCTTCATCTGCGCGTCCTGCCGGCGCACGTCCACCACCCACTGCCGCCCGCCGCCGGAGTTGGTGGGCGTCAGCCGGTAGAGGAACTCGTAGTCGGGCAGCGAGGAGAGCCCCAGCCAGCTCTCCAGCTTCGCCAGCGCGGGGAGCGAGACGGACATCGACGGCCCGCCCGTCTCCCGGGCGACCTCGTTCAGCGCGGCGGCGGCCTTCTGCAGCCGCATCAGGTAGACGGTCGCCGCCGCCACCACGTGCTTGCAGTGGGGGCCGTACTTGTTCCAGGAGACGCAGGTGCAGGACGAGGTGAGCTGCTGGCCGTCCTTGATCTCCAGCACCACGTCGTAGGCGCCGCCCGAGGTCCCGGTCACCTGGGCGGTGACCTTCCCGCCCTGCACCCCGCCGATGTTCACCCGCCGCCCGTCCGCGTACTCGCGGCCCTTCTTGTACGTGGTGGGCTGGACCTCGTCGCGCAGCTGCCGGAACCACGGCGCGTCGATCGCCGGCGGCGCGGCGCTCGGGGGCGCGGGCAGGGCTCCGCCGCTGACCGGAGGAGGCGGCAGGCTCGGAGGATCGGGGGCGTCGGGCGTCGACACGTCGTTCAAAAGGACCACGTCCCCGACCCGTCATCGACGAACCGGGGGATCTGTCCTTCTACCACGGCAGGGCCGTCCGACCTTCCCGGCGCCGGCCCAACCTGCGTCGAAACGTCGTGTCGTGAAAGGTGGGGCCGCTATGGCGTGCGGCCGAGAAAGCCCTCGATCTCCGCGACGAAGCGGGGGAACAGGGACTGGGCCTGGCCCACCGCTTCGAGGACGATTCGATCGTCGATCTCCTCGTACTCGTGGACCAATCGATTGCGAAGGCCCACCGCCGGGGCGAGGGCCTGCGCGAGCTCCGGGGAGATCACCAGGGCACTCCCCAACTCGAGGAACGCGGCTCGGCCATCCGCAGGCGCGGCTCGGCCGGTCTGGACGAGCACGTGGGTGGCGACATCCATCCCGGCCTCGATCATCTCCTGCAAGACGCGCTCGGTCCCCTTCCGTCTCCAGAAGTCGCTGCGATATGCGTCCAGTCCGATGGGCCCAGACTCCGCCAGCGCCGCGAGCGCGTTCTGCAACACGGCCAGTTTCCGGCGAACGACCTCGTGATCGACCGGGCTCATCGTCCCTGACGAGCCGCCACGAACCGCCGCAGGCTCTCCTCCTGCATCCGGCGGAACTTCGCGGTGTCCCAGTACTTGCGCAAGGCGAGGCTGGCGAAGCTCGCGAACTCGTGCCCCGAGCGGTCGAGCAAAACCTTCCCCTCGGTGGCGGCCCGGTGGGCCAGCAAGGGCGGAGCTCGCGCCAGGTCCACGAGGTCCACCCTCCCGCCGACGATGCTTCCCAGCTCGGCCATCCAGGCGAACCAGTCCACGGGCGCGGAGACGATCAGGCCCACGTCCCAGTCGCTCTCCGCGCGTGCCACGCCCTTCGCGCGAGACCCGAAGAGCACGGCGAGGCGCACCGCCTCACGGTCGAGCGCCTTCGCCAGCCTTTGCTGTCCAACCTCCATCCACCCGCATGGTAGCGGCCAGCGAGCGCTGGTCGCTACGGGTTCGCCGATCCCGGCGTGTAGGGGATGACGAACTGGAAGTCGGCGTTGTTGTTGCCGGTGTCCGTCCCGTTCGGCTCGCGGGCGATCACCCCGGCGTCGCTGGTGATGTCCGAAGCGGTGGTGGGCGCGTTCCCCTCGGCGAAGTTGTACGTGCGGTCGCCGACGCCGGTGGCCACGGTGAAGGTGGTCTGCTCGGTGGTGGCGATGGGCTCGTAGACGACGGAGTCCAGCAGCTGGCCGCTGGCGTAGTGGAGGATGCCCACGCCGTCGGCGAAGCCGTTCTGGATGGTGTCCGTGTTGGGGAAGGACATCCGGAGCGCGCTGTCCGGCACGGGCGCCAGCAGGGTGAGCGTGCCGCCGTCCCCGCGGCCGAACACCATGTATCCGCCGGCCTGCAGGAGGTTGGCCGGAACGCCCGCGTCATCGACGGTGCCGATCAGGTGGAAGCGCGAGTACTCGCGGTGGGCGATGGTGGAGGTGTCCAGGCCGTTCACCAGGACGAGGTCGAGGGCGCCCAGGTCCACGGGATTCGCCGAACCGTTGTACAGCTCGATGTACTCGAAGTTGTCCGTGCCCGGGTTGTCGTAGTCGATCTCGTTGATCACCAGGCCCGAGGGCGGCGGCCCGTAGCCGGTGAAGTCCGCCTTGTTCGCGGTGGTGCTGATCGGCACGCCGCCCAGGCCGGTCATCCCGGTGGCGGTCACCGTGTAGCGGGTGGCCTCGACCTGCGGCGTGGTGCCCAGCATGATCTTCCTCCCGTTGCCGATGGCGGTGAGCACCACCAGCCCGGGGATGTTGAAGTCGGCCGCGTCCACCGACGCCGGGTCGATCTTGTGGTCGAACGTCACCTCCACCGAGGTGTCGCTGAGCGCGAACGCGTAGAGGACGGCCGGGGCGAAGGAGCAGCTGATCACCTGCACGTCACCTTGCGAGTACGAGGTGGGCTGGGCGGTGGTGGTGAACCGCCAGAACGGCCCCACCTTCAGCGTGACCCGGCAGCCCTGGCCGATGTCCAGCGCGTCCAGCACGTTGGTGGGCAGGCGCAGGCGCGGCACCGGGACGGCGGGGACGCCCGCGGTGGGGAAGTCCGCCTGGAAGTGATCGGTGCCCGAGGAGACGAAGCCGCCGTCGATGAACCCGGCCATCTTCACCACGCGCGACAGGTACGCCGGGATGTTCGACACCACGTCGTTGGCGTTGGACACGTCCACCACCAGGCCGGCCGGCGTGTCGGTGTCCAGGTGCTGCACCGGGTGGTTGGTGGAGAGCACCGACACCCCGGTGATGCCGTTCGCCGCCGGCACGGTGGTGCTGCCGACGAGGAACTTGCTGGTGACGGTGAGCTGCACCCGGTCGCCCACCGAGAGCGAGCCGCCGTCCGCGGAGACCGTCACCGGGTCCACGGCCACGTACATGCCGGGCCCGGAGGCCTGCGCCTGCATGAAGAAGCCCGGCGGGTCGCTGTTCGTCGTGCCGATGGCCGGCTTGAAGTAGGTGATGTACGCGCCGTCGATCAGGATGGACGTGGCCCCCACGCCCGCGTCGAGGAACTGGATGATCCCGTTCTGCGCGCCGCTCGAATCCACCGGCTGGCAACTGCCGGGCGAACCCACGCACGCCTTGCCCACCGGGCAGTCCGAGTTGTCGCGGCAGAGGCACTGCGAGTCGTTGAAGCAGAACGGCGTGTCGCCGCTGCAGCCCTGCGTCGCCGTGCACACCACGCACACGCCGCTGCCGTTGTTGGCCGCGGTGTCGCAGATGGGCTTGCCGGCGGCACCGCCGCAGTCCGTGTTGGAGGCGCAGCCGCAGACGTTGCCGGCGTTGCAGACCGGGCGCGTGGGGTCGGAGCAGTTCGGGGTGGTGACGCACTCCACGCAGGTG
>DASRBA010000029.1:0-16066 GCA_035637895.1 Myxococcaceae bacterium | reverse complement strand
CCTCCACCGGCGCGCTGCTGCTGGCGGTGGCGCGGGGGGTGATCGCCGGGTACCCGGCGGGTGGGACGAACGCGGTGAACGCGGAGGACGCGGCGCTCGGGTTGACGCTGGTGATGGAGCGCGGGCGGCCCGGGGAGCGGTACCTGCTGGGCGGGGAGAACCTCACGTTCAAGGAGTTGCTGACCGTCGCCGCCGAGGAGGCCGGGGTGGCGCCGCCGCGCGTGCCGGTGCCGGACCTGGCGCTGGCGGTGGCGGAGAAGGTGGCGGCGGCGGCGTTCTCGCTGCCGGGGTTGAAGGGGCTGGACCCGGGCGCGGGCGCGCTGCGTGGGTTGGCGCATCCCAGCTACGTCTCCTCGATGAAGGCGACGCGGGAGCTGGGGTACCGGCCGCGGGCGGTGCGGCTGGGGATCCGCGACGCGCTGAGGTGGTTCCAGGAGGAGGGCATGCTCCCCCGGGACGTGCCGCTGGCCCCGCGCGGCGTGCTGGCGCGGGGCCCGGAGTGAAGCGCTGGCCCAGCGAGCAGCGGTGGCCCCGGACCGGGGTGGTGATGGCGGTGACGCTGGCGCTGTGCCTGCCGGCGCTGCGGGCGGACTTCTTCACCGACGACCAGGTGATGCTGGCGGAGATCGAGGGGAGGATCCCCGGCGTCCGCCCCTGGGACCTGTACGGGTTCAGCCCGGACGGGCAGACGCTGCAGCGGTGGATCGACCTCGGCGCGTACCCGTGGTGGACGAACCCGGAGGTGAGGATCCGGCTGTTCCGCCCGCTGCCCAGCCTGCTGATGAGCGCGGAGCACGCGGTGTTCGGCCGCCACGCGCTGGGGTACCACCTGGTCACGCTGGCCGTCTTCGCCGCGATGCTGCTGGTGGCCTCGCGCCTGTTCCGGGCGGCCCTGCCGGGTGCGCCGGCCCTGGCGGGCGTGGCGTTCGCGGTGTTCGCGTGGAACGACCTGCAGGGACAGCCCGCGACGTGGATGTCGGACCGGCACGCGGTGCTGGCGGCGCTGTTCGGGTTCGCCGGGGTGTGGCTGCACGTCCGGCGGCGGGAGGCGGGCGCGTCGTGGGGCGGCGCGGCGGCGCCGGCGCTGAGCGCGGTGGCGCTCCTGTGCAGCGAGACCGGGCTGCAACCGCTGGCCTACGTGCTGGCGTACGAGCTGTTCCGGCGCCGGGCGATCCGCCCCATCCTCCCGGCGGCGGCGCTCGCCGTCGGATACCTCGCGACGTACCGCGCGTTCGGGTTCGGGACGCGCGGGTCGGCGACGTACCTGGACCCGGCGAGCGACCCGCTGGGGTTCCTGGCCGCCCTGCCCCAGCGCCTCCCGGCCTTCGCGGCGGACCTGCTGGCGGGGTTGCCGCTGGACCTGTGGCTGGTGACGTCGGGGGTGCGGCCGCTGCTGATCGGTACCGGCGCGGCGGCGCTGGCGGTGTTCGGGTGGGCCCTCTGGAAGACGCGGGCGCACGAGGGCCCCGCGTCATGGCTGCTGGTGGGCGCCTTGCTGGCGGCCATCCCCGCGACGCCGGGCGCGCCGGGAGCCCGGCTGTTGCTGGTGCCGGGGCTGGGGGTGGCCGCGGGCCTCGCCGCGCTGATCCTCCGGGTGCCGGAGCGCTCGAGGGCGTGGGGCGCGTTCGCGGTGGGGCTCGTGGTGGTGCACCTGGTGCTCCAGCCGCTCCAACTGCTGGCGCAGGTGGTGGTGATCGGCGAGATGGGGCGCCGGACCGAAGCGCTGGCGCGCGAGGCGCCGGTGCCGGAGCGGCCGGGCGTGGACGTGGCGCTGGTCGGGGTGGCGGACCCGCAGATCGGCATCTACGTGGGGATGCTCCGGATGCTCTCGGAGCCGCACCCCCGCTCCTGGCGCGTCCTGGACATGTCCGCCTGCGAGCACCAGGTCACCCCGGTCGCCCGCGACGCCATCGAGGTGAAGCTCCTCGGGTGCCGGATGATGGACGCCGAGTGGGAGCGGCTGTTCAACGCCCAGCCCTTCACCGCGGGCCAGCGCGTCCAGCTCACCGGGGTGAAGGTGGAGGTGGCCGAGGTGGACGGTGGCGCGCCGACGCGGCTGCGCTTCACCTTCGACCGCGCGCTGGACGATCCGGACCTGGTGCTGCTCACCTGGCGCGAGGGGGCGCTGCGGAAGCTCGAGCTGCCGCCCCCTCGACGCTGACCTGATCCGGGTCAGTGGACGTCCCCTGAACCTCGCCTGTCGCGCGCGCCGGTCCCGGGGGCTACTCGTCCTCGTCCTCCCCATCCTCGTCGTCGTCCTCGTCCTCGCGCTCCTTCTCGTTGCGCGGGCGGGCGTCGTCCAGCAGCTCCAGGTAGTTGATCTTCACCGGCTTGGGCGGCGGCGGCGGCGCACCCAGCACGGCGAGCCGCTTGGTGAACGCGGCGACGATGTCCGGCACCGGGCGCATGGCGTTGAGGATGGGGTTGGGCGTCTGCAGCGCCTCCACCAGCGGGTTGGCCAGCTCCTGCAAGGGATGGCCGCGGCGGATCATGTCCTGGAAGGAGTTGGCGAGGGTGAGCAGGTTGTACCCGGCGCTCTGCACCATCTCCACCGCCACCCGCACCACCTGGGGCGCGGAGAGCACGCCGTCCGCCATCAGCACCAGCGCGGCCTGGAAGTAGTTGAAGACCGGGATGACCCGCGGCCCGTAGGCGGAGAAGCGCGCCGGCGGGGTGAGCCGGTCCAGGTGGATGAAGATCCGCCGCACCGGGTCCGCGCGCTCCGTCTTCTTCCAGGCGCCCAGCACGCGCTCCCGGTCGTCCTCGTAGACGCGCGCGTGCTCCAGCACCTTGAGCAGGACCGACTCCTCCACCCGCCCCGCCAGCAGGTCCGCGTAGAGCGAGTAGATGAACGCGTCCGCCTCCGCGTCGTCCCCGAAGAGGATCTCCTCCGCCTCCGCCGGCGCGGTCGCGCGCGACTCCAGGATCGCGGGCAGCTTGTACCCCACCTGCCCCCGCAGCGCCCGGAACCGCCCCCGGAGCACGTTGCGCACGTTGTCCTTGAGGATCAGCTCGTCCCACTCGACGCCGTCCAGCTTGAGCTTCTCCTCCAGCACGCTCCGCATCTGCTTGGGCGACCCGGAGACGATGCACAGCCTCGAATCCCCGCGCTCGCGCAGCTCGCGGATCAGCGCCGCGGCGCCGGGCACGGTCACCTTCTGGTCGGCGGACTGCAGCGCGGTCCTCACCAGCTGGCGGAGCGTGTCGAAGTCCGTCTTCAGGTACGTCTTGTCCAGGTCCCACCGGTAGATGCGCTTGGGCGGTGGCGGATCGATGCGGTCCGGCAGGCTCAACGCGGCAGGCCCTCGCGGATGGCGGCCGCCAGGTTCGCCGACACCGCCTTCGCCGCCACCTTGCCGGCGTTGGCGATGGCCTTGGACTTCGAACGCCCGTGCGCCTTGATGAAGAGCTGGTCGAACCCCAGCACCGGCGCGCCGCCGTACTGCTCCCAGTCGGTGATCGACTTCAGGCGCTTGATGCCGGAGGAGAGCATGGCCAGGCCCGCCCGCCAGCGGAGCTTGGACTTGTAGGCGTAGCGGGCGATGTCCACCACCGTCTCTGCTACGCCTTCCAGCATCTTCAGACAAACGTTCCCGACGAAGCCGTCGGTCACGATGACGTCCGCCCGCCCCTTGGGGATGTCCACCCCCTCCACGTTGCCGGAGAAGCGGATGCCCTTGAGCGCGGCCAGCTTCTGGTGCGCCTCCACCACCCGCGGCGGGCCCTTCTGCGGCTCGACTCCGTTCGACAGCAGCGCCACCTTGGGGTCGGGGTTCTTGGAGATCACCTTCGAGTACTGCGCGCCCATCACCGCGAACGCCACCAGGTCGTCCGGGGTGGCGTCCACCGTGGCCCCCACGTCGAGGATGAGCGAGAACGGGTCGTGCTTCTCGCCGTGCTCCTGCTGGGTGGGGTAGACGGCGGCCAGCGCGGCGCGGCGCACGCCGGGGATGAGCTGGAAGTGGCGCGCGCAGGCCAGCACGCCGGCGCCGGTGTTGCCGGCGGAGACCACCGCGTCCGCCTCCCCCTCGCGCACCAGCCGGGCGGCCACCGCCACCGACGCGTCCGGCTTCTCCTGCAGCGCGGCGGAGGGCTTCTCCTCCATGGTGATGAACCGGGGCGCGTGGTGGACGGAGACCCGTTCGCCCGAGTGCCGGATCTCCTCCAGCGCCTTGCGGATCTCGTCGCCGTCGCCCACCAGCAGGGCGTGGATGCCCGGGGACTCCAGCGTGAGGCGGGCCGCTCCCTTCACCACCTCGGACGGGCCGTGGTCGCTGCCCATCACGTCGAAGGCGATGGTGATGGGCCGCGGCATGACCAAAGCTACTCGGAGCTGGCGCTCGCCCCCGGGCTGGTGTTGGCCGTGTCGCGGGAGATGCAGCCCTTGGTGAGGGTGTACTGGTAGGTGCCCAGCTCGTCGCGCCAGTACTCGCCCTCGTACGGCCAGTACAGCTCGTCGTCCGCCACCGCGGTGCGCACCTTGTACGGCTTCACCGTCGCGGTCTGGCCGCCCGCCTGGAGCATCGCCTCCAGGAACTCCTTCTCCTTGGTGGTGGTCTCGAACCGGATGCGCAGGCCGTTGGCCAACAGCTTCTTCAGCTCCCCCAGCTCGAACTCCAGCTTGCCCTTGGCCATGATGCCGGCCTTCTTCACCAGCTCCACCCGCTGCTGCTTGAGGTCCTCGATCAGCTGCTTGGACATGTCGGAGTACTTGAAGGTGTCCGGCTTCTGCCCGTAGGCGTCCAGCTCGTTCTCCAGCTCGAGGATGGAGTCGTTGGTCTTCTTCAGGTCCTGGTCGGTGAGCGCCAGCTTGAGGATGCGCTCCAGGATCAGGTCTGCCGAGGCGCGAGACTTGTCCTTGTTCTTCTTCTGGATGTCCGCGAGCACGTTGTAGTACTCGGACGCGTCCACCTCGCGCTGGGTGATCGCCTCCAGCTGGTCGTGCACCGGGAGGTAGATGCGCTCGAAGTCCTCCAGGATGGAGGTGGACTCCTTGTAGCGGCAGTTCTCGTAGTAGATGACCGCCTTGAGCACCAGCGCCTCCGGGAAGTACTCCTCCCGGAAGAAGGGCGAGCTCAGGGTGATCAGGTTCCCCAGCGCCTGCTCGTACTGGCCGACGCGGTAATGCGCCCAGGCCGCCTCGAACAGCGACTCCAGCCACTCCGGCCCGCCGCGCTCCACCTTGCCGTAATAGAAGATGGCGTAGCGGTTCTGCTTGTGGCCGTAGTGGGTGCGCGCGAGCTGCATGAACGCCTCCTCGCGCAGCTTCTTGTTCATCGCCGCCACGGTGGGGTCCTGCCCCGGGCTGGTCCGGGTCATCCGGATGACGTCCTTGAGCGCCTCCAGCGCCGCGGTGAAGTTGTCGTCGCGGAACAGCGCCAGCGCCTCCAGGTAGCGGCAGCGCGGGTAGAACGGGTCGTCCTTCGGCACCTGGAGGACGATCCGCTTCACCTCGTTGAGGGCCTGGTCCGCCTCCGCCTTCCGCTCCGCCAGGTCCAGCGCCCGCCCGCGCACGAAGTGGTAGCGCGCCAGCAGGTAGTGGAACTCGTTGCGGAACTTCTCCGGGAACTCGAAGTTCGAGTACTTGGCGATCTCGTCGAGGATCACCGACTCGTTCACCGTCTTGTGGCTGATGAAGAACAGCCACTCCAGCGACGTCTTGAAGAACTTCCCGTCCGGGCCCTTGGCCAGGAGCTTGGAGAAGACGCCCAGCGACGAGTGGTACAGCTTCATCCGGTAGAGCGACTTGGCCAGCAGGTACTGCGCCTCCTGATGCAGGTCCACGAACTTCGGGTCCTGCATCAGCTCGAAGGCCGCCAGCGCCGCCTTGTCGTAGTTGTCGGCCTTGAGCTCGGCGTTGGCGGCGTCCAGCTTCTGCCGGTCCGCGGTCTTGCCGGAGACGTCCACCGCCTCGAAGCTCATGGTGGGCGCGGACTTGTCGCCCTTCTTGGGCGGCGTCTTGGCGGCGGCGCCGGAGTCACCGCTGCCGGTGAGGTCCAGCCCCAGGCCGCCGGCGTCCCCCGGCTTGCCGGTGTCCGGCGGCTTGTTGGCGGCGTTCCCGGTGCCGCCCGCCGGCGAGGTGTCCGCCGGCTTGCCGGTGTCGGGCGGGGGAGGGGGCTGGGTGGCCTGCTCCTCCTTCTTGCCCTTCTTGGTCTTGGTGGTGGCGCTGCCCTTCTTCTTCTTCTTGGAGGAGCCCAGGTCCAGGCCTTCGAACTGGGCCCAGGCGCTGGTGGTGGTGAAGCCGCCGTACGCGAGCGCCAGCGACAGCGCGAGCATCCTGCTCAGTCGCATCATGGTCAGGGCTCCGTGAAGTTGGGCGGAATGAAGATCGAGATCCCCAGCTCGAAGACGAGCTGGTTGCGCAGCGAGCTCTTGTCCCCGGCGACCGGGTCGATGACGATCTTCTCCGAGTACACCATGTCCCGCAGCTCGCCGCGGACGGTGAGCCACCGGTTGAGGAAGAAGCGCATCCCGGCGCCGGCGTTCAGGCCCGGCGAGAAGCGCACCACCGCGGCGCCGCCGACGGTGTCCGGCGGGCCGCGGTACGTCACCGCCAGCCCGCCCAGGATGGCGTAGATGTCGAAGTGGAGGAACTGCTCCGCCAGCACGGAGAGCTTCCCGTAGATGGGCGCCCACTGGAAATCCACCGCCCCCAGCAGCGTGATCTGCCCGGGCGCCACCCCGTCCAGCTCCGCGTAGGTGGGCGGCCGGCAGGTGCGCGTCCGGTCGGCGGCGTTGACCTTGCAGATCTGCGCCGCCCCCGAGATGGTGTCCAGCGCGTACGCGCCGCGCGCGCCCAGGGCCAGCGTCTCGGTGAAGTGGTAGGTGAGCGAGCCTCCGAAGCCGAACTTGGTGAAGAAGGCGTCGCGCACGGAGACGCTGGCGGCGGGGCTGATCTCGAAGCGGCCGGTCTTGAGGAACAGGTGGCCGGACACGGGCTTGATCCGCTCCCGGAGCGGCCCGGCCTCGCGGTCGATGGCGCTCGCGTCGGAGCCCTCGTTGTCGTCCTGCGCGGCGGCCGGCGCGGCCCACAGCAGCGCGGCGGCGGCGGCGAGGAGGAGAAGCGCGCGCATTTATTCGGCCTCCCTGCCGGTGGACCGGAACGGGAAGAACAGGCTCACCCCGGCGTACAGGCCGGTGATGTTCTGGGTGGTGCTCTTGTTGGTGCCCAGCGGCTGGTCGACGTAGGCGGTGTTGACCACCGACACGCCCGCCGCCAGGTAGTCGAAGATCTGGAAGCGGAGGCCGCCGCCCAGGTCCGCCGCCGGGTTGGGGAGGCGCTGGTCCGAGGTCTCGGTGTACACCGTGCCGATGCCTCCCACCACGTACGCGTCGAAGCGGAGGATGGAGTTGAAGATGGCCACCTTGCCGTAGAAGGGGCTCCACTCCACGTCGGCCATCCCCATCCACAGCGGGACCGAACGGAGGATGCGGGCGCTGAAGGTCTGGCTGGCCAGGCGCCGGTCGTCGGTGGGGAGGAGGGCGACGATGTTGAAGCGCGCGGAGACCGCCAGCGTGTCGGCGAAGTAGTACGCCCCGCGCAGCCCGGCGCTGAACTTCCAGAAGAACGGGTCGTTGATCGACGCGCTCACCAGGGGCGACAGCTCGAACCGCCTGGTGCGCAGGTACACCTTGGCCTGCACCGACTTCACCCGGTCTTCCTGGGTGATGTCGCGCTCGCCCTGCATGGCGCCGGCCGCGGCCTTGTCCTTCTCCGCGTCCGAGGTGGGAGCGTTGGACACGGACGGGCGGTTCGACTCCGCCTCCGTGGCCTTCTTCTCCGCCTCCTTCTTCTTCTCCGCCTCCTGCTCCTTCTTCTGGCCCTCGTCGCTGAGGTCCAGGCCGAAGCCCCCTGCCGGCTCTTCCTGCTGGGGCTGGCTCTGCTGGGCGAACGCGGGCGCACCCAGTGCGGCCGCGAGGAGCCCGAGGACAGCGAACCGAGTCCAGGTCACGGTTGTCTCCAAGGCGCCCGGCATCCTAGCGCGGCGAGCAGGGAGGGAAACCTCTTATCCCTGCCCTGTTGCAGGGACGTGGGGGGAAGCGTGTGTTAGGGTCGACAGACATGGGTGCCCGAGCATGGTTTTTCGCGTGCCTGGTGGCGTTCGTCAGTGCCAGCGGCTGCACGTGCGTGAACAGCGACCTGGGGACGGACTGCGTCCTGCAGAAAGGCAACCCGGACGGCGGTGCGCCGGTCCCCATGACGGGCTCGGACATCACCGCGGACGGGCAGGACATCATCTCGCTCGGCGCCCAGGGGTGCGAAGACTTCATCTGCGTGCATGACCTGGGGCAGGAGAAGCCCGCGCCCACCGCCCCGCTCACCGGCTACTGCACCCACGTGTGCAGCGGCTCCGGGGAAGGCTCGTGCCCCGGCATCAACCAGGAGCCCGGCCGCGCGTACACCTGCCGCGCGCTGCTCCTGGACGAGGCGACGCTCCGCGAGCTGTGCAACGCCAACGGCGCCCTGTGCGACCAGTACTTCGGGCCGCAGCGCTCCTCCAACTTCTGCGCGCGCGGCGCCAGCAAGGACGGCGGGACCTGAGCGGGTCCTACCCGTCCCCACAAGTGACCCCAAGGCCCGCGTAGATCGTTTCGCGCCGCCATACGTGCAACCTGCGCGCGATCCGTCTTGTCTGTGCGCCTGAGGGAGAACCGGATGAACCGCACCACCATGTTCCTGGGACTTGCGGGGGCGCTCGCGCTCCTGGCGCTGGTCATCGGCGTCCCGCGCGCCGTCGGATTCAAGGGCCTCCACCCCGACCCGGGCCCGGTGGACCCCACCGGCAATGACCCGGTGGTGGTGGCGGACGGCTCGATCCGGATGGAGGCCCGGCTGTCGCACCCCTACATCGGCACCGGGTCGTCCGACCTGTTCGCCACCATCGACCTCACCGGCGCGCAGGTGCCGGGCGCGGCGCGGTCCCCGGTGAACGTGGCGCTGGTGATCGACCGGTCCGGGTCCATGGCCGGCGAGAAGCTGTTCCAGGCCAAGCAGGCCGCCCGCAAGCTGGTGGAGCAGCTGGGCGACGCGGACCGGATCTCCGTCATCCACTTCGGCTCCGACGTGCAGAAGTTCAAGGCCGCCCGCGCCACCGGGTCCACCAAGGAGCAGCTGCTCTCGTACATCGACGGCATCGAGGACGAGGGCGGCACCAACATCGGCGACGGGCTGGACGCCGGCAAGATGGAGCTGCTGAAGGCCCGCGGCGAGTACAAGGTGAACCGCATCATCCTGATGTCGGACGGCGAGCCGACGGAGGGCGTCACCGCCCCCGGGGACCTCTTGCAGCTCGCGCGGCAGATCCACGACCAGGGCGTCACCCTGAGCGCCATCGGCCTGGGCACCGACTTCAACGAGGACCTGATGCAGGCCCTGGCCGAGAACGGGTCCGGCGCCTACGCGTACCTGCGCGACGGGTCGCAGCTGGCCACCATCTTCCAGAAGGACCTGCAGCAGGCGTCCACCACCATCGCCCGCGAGGTGATGCTGAAGCTGGAGCTGCCGGAGGGCGTGGAGCTGGGCGACGTGCTGGGCTACCACGCGCAGCAGGCGGGCCGCGCCGTCACCATCCCCATGTCCGACTTCTCCGCCGGCCAGGTGGAGCGCGTGGTGGTCCGGCTCTCCGTCCACGCCGGCCGGCCGGGCAAGGCGATGGACGTGACCGACATCCGCCTGCAGTACGCCGACCTCCTCAAGGGCGGCCCCGCCGGCGCGAAGGCCCAGCTCTCCGCCATGGTGACCGACCGCGCCGAGGAGATCGCCAAGCACCAGGACAAGCAGGCCACCGTCTACGCGGCGCGGGCGCAGAGCGCGGCGAACATGAACCAGGCGGCGGATCTGCTCCGCAAGGGCGACAAGGGCGGGGCGAAGAAGCTGCTGCTGGACAACGAGATGATCTTCCGGAACGTCGCCCCGGTGGCCGGCCCGCAGGCGGTGGCCGCGGACGTGGCGTCCCAGGAGGCGGCGATGAAGGAGTTCGACGAGGCCAACGACGGCGCCGCGGTCGAGCACTCGGTGAAGTCCGCCAAGCTCAAGGCGCGCAAGGACTTCGGCCGGATCGGTTCCACCTACTAGCCCGCTTTCTCCAGGACGACCCGACCATGTCCGCCTCCGCCGCCACCCTGACCCTGCACAACCGCGAGATCTTCGAGCGCAACGTCACCCGCGGGCTGGTGGCCGGCGCCGCGGCCGGGACGCTCCACCTCCTGGCCAACAAGCTGGGCGTGCTCCTCGGCTTCAATGTGCTGGCCTTCCCCGCCCCGGACCAGGCGCACCTCCTGCCCCTGACGTACGCCGCCATCGCCGCCACCGCGGTGGCGCTGGCGCGCGGGGACAAGCTGGACCGGCTGCTCCTCATCGCCCTGGGCGTGGTGCTCCCCGCCGTCCCCTGGGCGCTGGACGTCTCCGCCGGCTGGAGGGTGGCGCTCTCCGGCGCCGCGGCCGGCGCGCTGATGGTCCGCTCCCACCTGTGCGAGATGGGCGAGGAGGGCGCGGTGGCCGCCGGGAGGCCGGGCCCGCTGAACTACGCGCTGGGCGCCCTGTTCACCTCCGGGCTGGCGGTGGCGGGCGTGGCGGTGGCGCACTCGCTGGGCGCCTGGCTCCAAGACGCGGCCATGCCCTCGCCGCTCCTGGCGGTCTTCGGCGGTCTGGTGCTCTCGCTGTTCACCGCCATCGGCTCCATCGGCGGGCACCTGGCGCTCCGGCCGGACCCGGTGGAGGCGCGCTGCGAGGAGGTCATCCCCCGGCTGTCCGGCGACCTGAAGACGCTCGCCACCCGCGCGCTCACCCTCTACCAGCAGTGCGGCAAGTCGCTGCAGGAGCTCCCGCGCGAACCCGCCCGCGAGGAGATGGCCCGCACCCTCTCCCGCATGACGCGCGAGGCGGTGGACCTGGCCGCGGAGTGGTCCGGCCTGGAGGCCCAGCTGCAGACCTCCGCCGCGCACGACCTCGCCGCCCAGCTGCAGGACCTGGTGTCCAGCGCGGAGAAGACCAAGGACGCGGTGGCCAGGAAGCAGCTGGAGATGGGCGCGCAGGCCATCCGCGAGGAGATGGAGCACCTGCAGGAGCTGCAGATCCAGCGCGAGCGCATCGTCGCCAAGCTGAAGGCGGAGGTGGCGCTGCTGGAGCGGGCGCGGGTGGCGCTGTTGGGGATGCGCTCCGGGCAGATGTCGATCAAGGCCGCCGAGCTGTCCGCGCTGGCCCGCCGCTTCAACTCGCTCTCCTCGCTCACCACCGCCGAGGCGCGGATGGCGGACGCGGTGGCCACCTCCGTGGAGCTGGCGCAGCACGAGCTGGACGCGGCCACCAACCCGGTGGACGCCGGCGCCGCGGGCGAGGCAGCCCCACCGTCCCCCGGCCCCAAGGTCAGCGCGTAGCGGCGGCCCGGGAGCCCGGTTCTCCGTCGAGGCTAGCGCGCCTCGACGGTGAGGCGGCTGGCGCCCCCCAGCACCTGGATGTCGTAGCGCCCCGCCGACGGCGAGTACTCCCTGCTCTGCACCCGGGCGATCCCGCCGATGGCGCCGAACTGCTGCTCGTCCAGCTGGAGCTTGCTCACCCCGCCCTTGATCTCCACCCGCGCGCCCACCCCGCGCGGCCGCCGCAGCGTCACGTCGCTGGCGCCGCCGGTGATCGACACCTGGACCCGGCCCCTGGGCTCGGGGAGCAGGATGAGGACGTCGGTCACCCCGCCGGAGAGGTCCACGGAGGCCACCTCCACGTTGGTGAGGTCCGCGTTCAGCTTGCTCACCCCGCCGCGCACCTCCAGCGCCCACGGGATGGTGGCGTTCAGCGCCACCTCCGCGCCCAGCTTGCGCCAGTCGAGGATGGAGAAGCGCGCGTACTGGATGGTCACCTCGCCCTCGGAGACCTTCACCGCCGGCGGCCGGCCCTGGAAGGTGGCGCGGTAGAGGTCCGGCATGGCGGCGTCCCCGCGGAGCTGGACGCGGAAGCCGCCGCCGGCGAAGCGGAGCAGGCCGCGGGTGGCGCGCCCCAGCGGGGAGGAGGACTCCGGGCGGGATTCACCGTCGCCGCGGCCGGCCGGCGGCCCTCGCAGCCGCTCCGACTCGCGCTGCACCACCGCGGCGGCGCGGGCGAGGAAGTCGATCACCGAGGAGATCTGGTCCTCCTTGTACTGGTCCGCCGCCGCCAGCAGGGCTTTGTTCAGCGCGCCCAGCAGCTCGTCCAGCTCCCCGCGGCGGTCGCCGCCCGCGTCGACGATCACCTGCCGGCGGTCCTGGGGGTCCTTGGCCCGCCGCGCGAACCCGGCGCGCTCCAGCCGGTCGATGATGCCGGTCACCGCGCCGGTGGTGAGCCCGGTCAGCTCCGCCAGCTGCCCCGCGGTGGCCGAACCCCCCAGCGCCAGCGCGGTGATGCAGCGGAGGTCGGTGGCGTTCAGGCCTAGCTTGTCGGACACCGCCTGGCTGAACGCCGCGTTCTGATCGGTGAACCGCCGGAGCTCCCGCCCCAGCGCGGTCAGGAGCTCCGAGCGGCGCTTGGACTCGCTTGACACCCGGCCACACTCCCCTTAGTTATGTTGATATCTTAGTCACTAAGATATTTGCTCGCAAGGGAGGATCCCACATGTCCGAGGCAGCGTCGCAGCCCTTCCAGAGCGCCCACGAGGCGCCGGTCCACGAGGTCGCGGTCCCCCTGGAGCATGCCACCGAGGGGTGGCTGGAGGTCCGCGGCGGCACGGCGCGCCTGCGGGTCCGCGCGGCGCCCGGGTCCCAGGACCTGCTCCGCTCCCGCTTCACCGGGGCGCCTCCGGAGATCCACGCCGCCGGGGGGCGGGTGACGGTGCGGGCGCGCTTCGGGGTGGAGGACTGGTTCCGGACGTGGGCCGGCTTCGGCCTGGAGGAGGTGCGGGCGTGGTTCACCGGCGGCCCTCCTCCTCCGCCGCGCGCCCCCGTCCCGGGCGACTGGTTCCAGCGCTGGTTCCTGGGGGACGCGTACGGCGGCGAGCTGCTCCTCACCGACGCCGTGCCCTGGCGCGTCTCGCTCCGCGGCGGCGCGAAGGACCTGGAGGCGGACCTGCGCGGGCTGAAGCTCGCCGGCCTGGACATCGCCGGCGGCGCGGCGGGGATGGTGGTGGAGCTGCCCCGGCCCTCCGGGCTGGTGTCGGTGCGGCTGCGCGGAGGCGCGGCCTCCATCACCTTCCGGCGCCCCAAGGGCGTGGCGGCGCGGGTGGAGGTGCTGGGCGGGATGGCCAGCTTCCGCTTCGACCAGCAGGAGTTGGGCGGCGTGGGCGGGCGGACGCGGCTGCAGTCGCCGGACTTCGCGGAGGCGAAGGACCGTTACGAATTCGACATCGCCGGCGGCGCCAGCGACCTGGTGGTGGAGGAATCGGCCTAGGCTGGTGGCTTCGCGAGATGCCCCGGCCACTCCCGTCACGCCGGGGCGATCCTCGCGGCCCACGCGCGCCAACCAGGTGCTGGAGCGCCCGCCATGAAGCGACTGGACGGAGGTGTAGCCGAGCGATAGTGCAAGGGCGAGAAGGCCCTTTTACGGTAGAGAGAACGGGGTTCGAGGTTTCATGGCTCCCAAGGATTCAAAGCCCCATTCCCCCGGCCGCAAGCACGCGAGGGCCAAGGGCGCCGGCGCTCCGGCTCGCCCTCCGCGCAAGCCGGTGCCCATTCCTGACGCCCCGCGGGCCCCGGCGGCAGCGACGGCCCCAGCGCCAGAGCCCTCGCACCCCGACGACGGGAGCGACCCCGCTCCCTCGGCCTCCGAGGCCCCCGCCTCC
Source organism: Myxococcaceae bacterium (assembly GCA_035637895.1). GTDB lineage: Bacteria > Myxococcota > Myxococcia > Myxococcales > Myxococcaceae > DASRBA01. The sequence continues at coordinate 2,324 of DASRBA010000029.1, read as the reverse complement.
GTGCCCTTTCCGATCGTCGGCATCGGCGCCTCCGCGGGCGGCCTGGAAGCGCTCGAGCAGTTCCTGCCCAAGATCCCCCCGAGGAGCGGCCTCGCCTTCGTCGTGATCCAGCACCTGGATCCGCAGTACAAGGGCCTGCTGGTGGAGCTGCTGCAGCGCAGCTCGCCCATCCCGGTCGCGCAGGCCCAGGATGGCCAGAAGGTCGAGCCCGACCACGCGTACGTCATTCCCCCGAACAAGGACATGTCGGTCGTGCAGGGCACCTTGCGCCTGCAGCCGCAGTCCTCTCCCCGGGGCCTCAACCTGCCGATCGACTTCTTTTTCCGCTCGCTGGCGGAGGACCTGCAGGAGCGGAGCATCGGCGTCATCCTTTCGGGCATGGGCTCGGACGGCACCATCGGCCTGCGGTCCATCAAGGAGAAGGCCGGCGCCGTCTTCGTCCAGTCGCTGGAGTCGGCCAAGTTCGACGGCATGCCCCGGAGCGCGATCGACGCGGGCCTGGCGGACGTGGTCGCCTCGGCGGGCGATCTGCCGGGCAAGATCCTCGGCTACCGCAAGCATGCCCGGTACATCAGCCGGCCGGAGACTCCCCTCGAGGACAAAGCGCAGGGCGCCCTCGAGAAGGTGTTCCTGCTGCTCAGGGCCAAGACGGGGAACGACTTCTCCCTCTACAAGAAGAGCACCATCTACCGCCGCATCGAGCGGCGGATGGGCCTGCACCAGATCGACAACCTGGCCCGGTACGTCCGCTTCCTCCGGGACAACTCCGGCGAGATCGATCTGCTGTTCAAGGAGCTGCTCATCGGCGTGACCAGCTTCTTCCGCGATCCGGGCTCGTGGGATCACCTGAAGAACGACATCCTGCCGCCGCTCCTCGCCGCCCGCGCGGCGGGTGGCGTGCTGCGAGCGTGGGTGCCGGGGTGCTCGACGGGCGAGGAGGCGTACTCGCTCGCCATGGTGTTCAGGGAGGCGATGGAGCCGCTCAAGCCGTTCAAGAACCTCACCATGCAGATCTTCGGCACGGACCTGGACCGCGACGCGATCGACAAGGCCCGCATGGGGCTGTTTCCGGACAGCATCGTCGCCGACGTCTCGCCCGAACGCCTGCGCCGGTTCTTCATCCAGGAAGAGCGCGGCTACCGGATCAGCAAGGACATCCGGGAGATGGTGGTCTTCGCCCCGCAGAACATCATCATGGACCCGCCGTTCACCAGGCTCGACGTCCTCTCGTGCCGGAACCTGCTCATCTACCTGTCCGCCGAGCTCCAGAGGAAGCTGATCCCGCTGTTCCACTACAGCCTGAGCCCCGGGGGCGTGCTGTTCCTGGGCAGCTCGGAGACGATCGGATCGTTTACGGGCCTCTTTTCCCCTCTCGACGGCAAGACGCGCTTCTACAAGCGGACCGGTCACGCCGACAGCCAGATCCCCGTCCACTTTCCCGTTGCGTACACCGGGCATCCCCGCGACCGCGACCCGGCGGAGCCCGAGCGCGACACCCAGGAGAAGCAGGTCCCCTCGCCAACCCTGCAGGCCCAGACGGAGCGACTGCTGCTCCAGCGGTTCAGTCCCGTCCTGATCCTCTGCAACGACAGGGGCGACATCCTCCACTTCAGCGGACGAACCGCCAAGTACCTCGAGCCGCCGGTCGGCAAGGCCAACATGAACATCCACGTGATGGCCCGCGAAGACCTGCGCTACGCGCTCTCCGACGCTTTCTCGACGGCCGTTCGCAAGGGCCGCGCGGTGAAGATCACCGGCGCCAAGGTGGGGACCAACGGTGGGGCGCAGCACGCCGACATCACCGTCCAGAAGCTGGTGGAGCCGAAGGAGCTGCGGGGCCTGGTGGCGGTCGTCATCGCCGACGCTCCCTCGCCGGCCTCGTCGCGGCTGGGGCGCACCGCGGGCTCGGGAGGGCCGGAGTCCGCCAGGCTGGTCGCGCTGGAGCAGGAGCTTCAACACGCTCGCGAGGAGCTCCAGACGACCCGCGAGGAGATGCAGACGTCCCAGGAGGAGCTCAAGTCGACCAACGAGGAGCTCCAGTCCACGAACGAGGAGATGCAGAGCAGCAACGAGGAGCTGACCACCTCGAAGGAGGAGATGCAGTCGCTCAACGAAGAGCTGCAGACCGTCAACCACGAGCTCCAGGCCAAGGTGGACGAGCTGTCGCGCACCAACAACGACATGAAGAACCTGCTGAACAGCACGGACATCGCGACGCTGTTCCTGGACCCAGAGCTCCGCGTACGGCGCTTTACCCCTCCGATCGCGAAGATCATCAAGTTGATCCCCGGGGACGCGGGGCGCCCCATCACCGACATTGCTTC
>DASRBA010000028.1:0-2568 GCA_035637895.1 Myxococcaceae bacterium | reverse complement strand
GAGGTGGCCACGGCCCCGAAGACGTACCCTGACGACAATCCCGCCAGCACGATGCCGGACCAGCTCTCCATGCGGGAGGCGCGGACCAGCTCCCAGCCCTGGGCGGCCAGGAAGGCGACGAGGAAGATGCGGGCCGCCATGGGGGTGGGCCCGGTCGAGGTTCCTTGCCGCCTCCCGATGATCTCGTCCACGGTCGGCACGACGAGGGCGCCCACGGCGAGCCCGAGCCATGGCATGCCAGAGATCAGGCCGATCGGGATCAAGCCGATGAAGAGGAGCGGCAAGACGGCGTAGACGGTTCGATCCGCTACCGACTGGAGCTTTCCGAGCATGACGTCGACCCCCGTGCGTTCACGGCTTCTCGCTTTTGTCGCTCCCGATCCCGAGCGCAGCGACCAGCTTCTCCTCGAGGGCGCTGACGCTCCCGTGGCAGGAAACGATCCCTTCGCGATTCACGATGACGAACGGGCGCTCGTCGCCTACCCGGCCGAGCACGACCGGGAGATCCTCGAGCGCGATCCCCCAGTCCGGCGGGAGCTTGTCGCGGTAGAGCTCTTCGACCTTGATGCCGAGGCGTGCCTCGCACGCGCGCCATTCCTTCCGCTTTCCGATGGGGCTGTAGGCGATCTCGCAGAGCGGGCAATCCTCCCTGCCGACGGCCTTCCTCGCCGCATCCAGGAGCATGGCGCCGAGCCCGCTGTTCAAGTCGTACAGGAGGATGAGCCGGTCCGGTCGGCCGGGCGCGCTTCCGGTCCGGGAAACGGCCGGGGCCTGGTCGTGCCGTGCAGCGTCTTGCATGGGGATTCCTTGTAGCACGAGGGGGTCGCCGCTATTGCTCGACCGCCTTCGCCACCGCCTTCGACAGCGCCGGCTGGGAGGCCATCCCCTGGAACGCGGCGAGCACGGAGCCGTCGCGGCCGAGGAGGAACGTGGTGGGCAGGACGCTGATCTGCCCGAACGGTGAGTCCCCCTTGCGCAGCCGCTCGTCCGCCACCACCAGCGGGAACGGGAGCTGGTACTCCCGCGAGAACGGGCCCAGCACCAGGTCCCCCTCCAGGTCCATCCCCACCGCCACCACCACGAAGCCCTGCGCCTGGTGCTGCTCCTGGAGCCGGACCAGGTACGGCAGCTCCATCAGGCACGGCGCGCACCAGGTGGCCATGAACGTCACCAGCACCACCCGCCCCTCCAGCGCCCGCGCGTCCATCGCCCCGCCCTCCCCCGGCGACAGCGCCTCCAGCCCCGCCAGCGACGAGCGGAAGTGCGGCCAGCGGGTGGGCGGCGCCGTGGCGCACCCCGACAGGAGCACCGCCAGGAGGAGCAGCGCCCGCCTCACGCGCGCTCCGCTTCCCGCTCCCGCTGCTCGCCCAGCTCGCGCTGGCAGTTCCGGCACAGCCCGTACAGCTCCATCTTGTGCGAGGTGACGGTGAAGCCGTGCTTGCGCGCCACCGCGTCCTGCATCTGCTCGATGCGGTCGTTCTCGAACTCGACGATGGTGCCGCACCGGGTGCAGATCAGGTGATCGTGGTGGTGCCGCCCGATGGCCGCCTCGTACCGCGTCTGCCCGTCGCCGAAGTTGCGCGCGTGCGCCAGCCCGCACTCGTTCAGCAGCTTCATCGTCCGGTACACCGTGGCCACGGACACCTTGGGATCCATCGCCCGGACCTTCGTCCACAGGTCCTCCACCGACAGGTGGCCCTTCATGTCGAAGAAGGTGTCGATGATCAGCGACCGCTGGCGCGTGCTCTTCAGCCCGTGCTCGGACATGTAGCGCTGCAGCACCTGCTCCCGGTCGAACGTGGCCGCGGTCATGGGTAGCGCTCCTGCCATGCCTTCCGGGCGGCGGCGTCCTCCGGCGCCCCCAGGTCCGACCCGGAGATCGCCACCAGCGACTGGTGCGCCTCCGCCCGCACCCGCGGATCCGGATCGTCCAGCGCCACCGCCAGCGCGTGCGCGAAGGCCGGGGCGTTCGCCCGGTACCGCGCCACCTCCGCCGCCAGCCGCCGCACCCGCGGCGACGGATCGCGCAGCAGCACGGCCAGGTCGTCCCCCCCCGCGCCCTGGGTCGCCGCCGGCCGCCAGGTCCCCGGCAGCAGCAGGGTGAAGAACAGCACCCCGGCGGCGATCTGCGCGAACGCCTTGAACGCCGGGTAGTGCCCGGACCGCACCAGCGCCAGCCGGTACACCGCGAACGCCGCCAGGAAGGCGAGGAACGCCCAGGGCGCCAGGCGCTCCACCCCCTGCGGCGCCTGCCCCGGGTACCCGCGCACCCACAGCGCCAGCGCGGCGGACGCCACCAGCAGCAGGTAGAGCATGGAGGTGAGGGCCGGCCCGGCCCGGATGCCGGCGACGCTGGGCGGCTGCGCCCCTTGCGCGCGGTCCGTCCTGCTTAGATTGTCGGCGGCCGGGTCCATGGCTCCATTGACATGGCGAGCAGGCGAACCATAGAGGCCCCAGGCGAAGGCGGCTAGGACATCCATGTCGGATCTGGATCAGTGGCACAGAAGGCGACGGCCGGACGAGGTCCCCACCCCGGTGGCGGTGGCGGTCTCCGACTTCTGCCGCCGC
>DASRBA010000027.1:0-16303 GCA_035637895.1 Myxococcaceae bacterium | reverse complement strand
GACTTCAAGGGGACCTTCGACGAGCTCACCGAGAAGCACCCCGACATGGGCCTGCGCCATCGCTGATTCGATGACGGCTACCGCACGAACAGCCGGCCATTGTGCGGGGTCGCGTTCCGCGCTCAGACCGCTCGACGTCTCTGCCCGGCTCCGCTTTCACTCGATATCCTTGAGCGCGGCTTCAGCGGCGCGGAGGGCAGGGTGGGTCGGGTCAAGGTCCGAGCGCTTCGCATGCTCCAGCAGGCCCCGGAGCGCCCTTGCTACATTGCTACACGCACCGGGCCACAGACGGCCATCAACGGCCACCGCGGCAGCGGTACCTGGAGATGCTGCGTGCACTGAGCGTGCAGCAGCGCTGGGCCATGATCGCCGGTCTGCATCGGAGTGGTCGAGTGTTGCTGGCCGCAGCTCTGAGGGCGCAGTTTCCGGATGCATCCGAGGACGAGATCGTCCGCCGGATCACCGTGCGCCTGTACGGTCGCGCGGCCGCCATACGGCTTCACGGCCACGCGCCAGAGGACGCGCGTTGAGTCACTCGCCGCTCGGGGAGATCTCGGAGGCAGGGTGGTGAGGGTCGAGGCCCAAGCGCCCTGCCGGCGGACCGGGCGGGGCGCTGGGACACGTCTCGACCAGGTCAATCGGTCGTCAGCACCATGATCACTTGCAGGAGGTCCTTCGCACCCTGGTGCGATGGATTGATCTCCAGGAGCTTGTTGAGCTGCTCCTGGGCCTCGTCGAAGCGGGCCTCCTCCTTCAGATACACGCCGTAGTCGTAGAGCGCGGCCTCGGACTTCGGGTCCTTCTTCAACCGGTCCAGCAGCGCCGTTTCGCGCGGGTCCATCGGCGGGGCGGGTGAGGTGATGACGGGACAGGTCTTCGGGTCCTGCCCCTGGACCGTCCGCGTGTAGGCGCCCTTGAAGAGCCGCGCGACCTTCTGCGCGGCCCGGCGGTCGGAGCAGAAGCCGAGGATCGCGACGTGGAAGCCGGGCTTCAGCCCCTTCACGTTCGAGGAATTCATCAGCTTCGGGAACCCGGCGGAGACGGTGAGGTCGGCGGGGGCCTTGAAGGCTGCGACGGTCTCCGTCGCGACGGATGCGGTCTTGCCTCCGCCGAGGATGATCGCCTCCACGGCGAAGGCCGGGGCGGGAAGGAGTGAGAGGAGGAGGAGGACGCGCATGCGCCGGAGCGTAGCGGCTTCGGCTCACGCCGGCTTGGCTTCCGGCGAAGACCGGGCGTTCAGGGATGCCCGCGCCTTGCCCTCCACCGTCCGAGGTCCAGTGGACAGGAGCGCGATGGCAGGGACCGCCTGACGCTACCGGCGCCGGCGCGGGCCGCCGCTGAACACCACCGCGCCGGAGCGGGCGGGGGCGCCGGAGGAGGCCTGCGGCCTGGAAGGGCGGGCGTCACGCTGTGCCTGGGGCGGGCGCTGGGAGCGGTGGTGGTGCTGGTGGCGCGAGGGCGCCGGGGCCTCGTCGGCGGCGCGGGCGTGGTCCTGGAACACCGGATGGTCGCGGGGGACCTCGGCGCGCGGCACCGGCGTGCGGGTGAACCGGTCGATGTCCCGCAGCAGCGGCAGCTCCTCCGGCGCGGCGAAGCTGGAGGCGCGCCCCGAGGCGGCGGCGCGCGCGGTGCGGCCGATCCGGTGCACGTAGTCCGCCGGCACGTGCGGCAGGTCGTAGTTCACCACGTGGCCGATCTCCTCCACGTCGATCCCCCGCGCGGCGATGTCGGTGGCCACCAGCACCCGGTACCGCCCGCTGCGGAATCCCTCCAGCGCCTGCTGCCGCTGGCTCTGGGAGCGATTGGCGTGGATCCGCGCCACCTCCAGGCCGGACCGCTCCAGCGACCGGGCCACCTTGTCGGCGCGGTGCTTGGTGCGGGTGAACACCAGCGTGCTCTCCTCGTCCTGCGACAGCAGCGCCAGCAGCAGCGCCGTCTTCTCGGACTGGCCCACCAGGAACACCTGCTGCACGGCGCGCGCGGCCGTCGTCCCGGAGCGGGCGACCTCCACCCGGACCGGATCCTTCACGCTCTGGCGGGTGAACTGCTCCACCTCCCCGCCCATGGTGGCGGAGAACAACATCGTCTGCCGCTGGCGCGGCATCCGGGCGAGGATCTTGTTCAGCTGGGGCCGGAAGCCCATGTCGAGCATCCGGTCCGCCTCGTCCAGCACCAGCGCCGTCACCCGGTCCAGCCGCGCGTTCCCCTGCTGGAGGTGATCCACCAGGCGGCCCGGGGTGGCGACGATCACCTGCGGCGAGGCCCGCAGGTCGGCGATCTGCTGGCCCATTCCCACCCCGCCGATCACCACCGCCACCGCGAGCCGGCGGGGGGCCAGCCGCTCCACGTGCTCGGCGATCTGCAGCGCCAGCTCCCGGGTGGGGGCCAGGATGAGCCACAGCCCGTGCGGGTGGCGCTCCAGCAGCGGGAGCACGAAGGCGGCCGTCTTCCCGGTGCCGGTGGCGGCCACGCCCACCACGTCCCGGCCCTGCAGCGCGAGGGGGATGGCCTGGGCCTGGATCGGCGTGGGCACCAGGTAGCCGGCGCGCCGGACGGCCTCCAGGCTTGCGGGCGAGAGGCCCAGGGAGTCAAAGGAGGGAGAGGACGGGGACGGGACGGCGAGCTCGGGGACGGCAGCGTTCAAGGGGACGGCACTCCAGAGTCCGCCGCGCTCACGACCTGGACGTCGGCGCGGCAAGAACGAAATCGGCGGCTCGGGGTGAGTCCGGCGACGCGCACGTGACGTCCGGTGCGCAAGGGACCGGGGGGTCAAGGCTTTCAGCCGCTTGCCCCCGGAAGTACGCCGCTGCTTATAACCGAACCAGGGCCTGCCGTCATTCCCGCCTTCGCACCACGCGGGGTGTGTGAGCGGGAGGCGCGCATCCCGGGTCCGTCACGCGGACTGGCGGGCGCGTTCGCCGCCCAGGAAGTGCTCCACCAGCAGGCGCACCGTCTCCGCCTCGCGCTCCAGGGGGAAGACGTGGCCCGCGCCCGGGATGATCTCCAGGCGTGCGCCCGGGATGGCCTTCGCCAGCCGGTGCGAGTTCGCCACCGGGACCAGCCGGTCCTGGTCGCCGCTGATGATCAGCGTGGGGCAGGCGATCCGGTCGAGCCGGCCGTGCGCGTGGTGCCGGGCGATCGCCCACAGCTGTGCCAACGCCTGGGGCACGCGCGCGTGGTCCGACCGGCGGAACCATTCGGCGATGACGCCGGGGTTCGCTTCCACGAACTCGGGCGTGGACAGCAGCCTTCCCAGGACCTTCTGCTTCACGGCTTCGCTCCGGGTGACCACCGCCGCCAGGTCCAGCACCGCGCGGAGACCCGGCTTCGCGCTCATCACGTACGATGAATAGGTCGCGCCCAGGACGAGCGCGCCGACGCGCGCCGGGTGCCGCAGCACCAGCTGCTGCGCGATCATCCCCCCCATGGAGATCCCGAACACACCCGCGCGCTCCACCCCGGCCGCGCGCAGCACCGCCTCGGCGTCGTCGGCCATGTCCTCCATCTTGAACGTCCGGCGCCGGCTGGCGGACCTCCCGCTGCCGCAGTTGTCGAAGGTGATGACGTGGAACCGGTCCGACAACCGCTGCGGGAGCTGGTCCCAGGCGCTCGACGACACGCCCAGCCCCATCACCAGCAGCAGCGGCGGGTTCGCCGCGTCCCCGTGGGTCGAGTACCAGATCTGGTGACCGTCGCGCTCCGTGAAGGGCATGGCTACCTCGCTCCCGTGGCCGCGCGCGCCTGGGTCTCCGGGCGCCGGCCCATGGCGTCCCGGGCCCGCTCCAGCAATTCATCCAGCGCTGATTTCAAGAAATCACCCAGCCGGTCGAGGTCGCGCGCCTTGTCCGCGTCGCCCAGCAACCCCACGCCCACGTTCCCGTGGTAGCTGAGCAGCGCCACGCCCACCGTCTGCCCCGCGGCCAGCGGCACCACCGGGTAGCACGCCAGCATCCGCCGACCCAGGAAGTAGAGCGGAAACTGGGGCCCGGGCACGTTGGTCACCACCAGGTTGAAGAAGCGCTCCATGACCTGCAGCCGCGCCACCTGGGTGAGCAGGTTGGGCGGCGCGAAGTCCGAGAGCCTGGTCAGCGCCAGCGCGCCCAGCACCTGGCCGCTCTCCTTCAAGCTCTTCATGGCCGCGCGGACCTTCTCGATCCGCTTCACCGGGTCAGGCTCCGAGACCGGCAGCGTGGCGAACGTGGGCGTCACCTGGTTGCCCAGCGTCCCGCGCCCTTCGGCCGCGCGCACGCTCACCGGCACCATCACCCGCAGGTCCTGGGCCGCCGGTTCGCCGCGGGACGCCAGCAGGCTCCGCAGCGCGCCGGCGACCACCGCCAGCACCACGTCGTTGACGGTCCCGCCCAGCCCGGCGCGGACCTCCTTGATGGCGGCCAGCGGCAGGTCCACCGCGTGGAAGCGCCGGTGCGGGCTCAGCGGCGCGTTGAGCGACGACTCCGGCGCGCGCCCCATCTGCGCCAACCCGAGGAGCTGCCGCGCGCCGAGCGCGAGGTGGAGCAGCTTCTCGCCGGCGGCGTTCCCGGCGCGCACCGCCTCGCGGGCGGCGCGGAGCGGGTGGGCGATCTGATCGCGCAGCGAGGCCGCCAGCAGCTCGGGCGTGCTGGGCGCCGGGCGCGGGCGCCACGGCTCGGCGGGAGGGGAGGGCGGCGCGGCGTCCGGCTCCGCGTCCATCAGCACCGACGCGATGTCCACGCCGGAGATCCCGTCGATCATGCAGTGGTGCGTCTTGGTGACGATGGCGAAGCGCTCCCGGCCGTCCTCGCCCTTCACGCCCTCCACCAGCGACATCTCCCAGAGCGGCTTGCTGCGATCCAACTGCTGGGACATCAAGCGCGCCGCGAGCCGGTGGAGCTGCGCGGCGCTCCCCGGCGCCGGCAGCGCGCTGTGGCGCACGTGGTACTCCAGGTCGAAGCTCCCCTCGTCCACCCACACCGGCCGCCCCTGGTTCAGCGGGACGAACTGGAGCCGCTGCCGGTAGCGGGGGACGCGATCCAGGCGGGAGTCGATGAGCCGGAGCACCTGGTCGTACGGTGGGGCCGGGCCGTCGAAGACCGCCAGCCCCGCGACGTGCATGTGCGCGCAGCGGTCCTCCAGGTTGAGGAACGTGAAATCCAGGCTCGTCAGGCGCTCGAACCAGCTCATGCCGCCCAGCATAGCGGGTGCGAGCCAGGCTAAATGGGGCCATCGACCGACCCTTCCCACCCGGTTCGAGTCCGGAGGGCGTGCGCTTGCGCCGGTCGCCTCGATGTGCGACTGGTCGGCGAACGGCTGGGCAGGGAGGAGCGGAGAGATGCGCGTCGGTCTCATCGCGGTACTGGCGCTGTCCACCGGGTGCGTCTCTCAGAGCGTCCATGACGCGCTCAAGGCGGACCACGCCAAGACGCTCTCCGAATTGGACCAGGCCCGGAGCGCCCTTGCCCAGGAGGAGGCCAAGGCGCGGGCGCTCGAGGAGAAGCTGGCCCAGCTCGAGCAACAGCTGGGGGCGACGCAGAAGGACAAGTCCTCGCTCGAGTCGAACGTCGAGCAGATGAAGTCGAACGTGGAGCAGATGAAGGAAGCCCTGGCGGAGCTCCGGAAGCGGAAGGCCGAGGCGGACGCGCGGATCACCGAGTTCAAGGCGCTGGTCGGCAAGTTCAAGACGTTGATCGACGCCGGCAAGCTCAAGGTGCGCATCCGCGAGGGCCGGATGGTGGTCGCGCTGGCGACCGACGTCCTCTTCCCTTCCGGGTCATCCACCCTCAACAAGGAGGGCAAGGCCGCCATCGCCGAGGTGGCCGGGCTCCTGGCCTCGATCCCGGACCGCAAGTTCCAGATCGAAGGGCACACCGACAACGTCCCGGTGCGCGGCAATCAGTATTTCGCGAACTGGGGGCTGGCGGCGAACAGGGCGCTGACGGTCCTCAGCACCATGATCGAGGCCGGCATGCCGCCGGAGCGCATCAGCGCGGCCAGCTTCGGAGAGAGCGCGCCCGCCAAGCCCAACGACACGCCTGAGAACAGGGCCGCGAACCGGAGGATCGAGATCGTCGTGGTCCCCGACCTCACCACCCTCCCGGGCTTCGACGAGCTCCAGCGCGTCTCCAACGAGTAGGCCGGCTCAGCGGCGCGCCGCCCAGCTCGCACGACTCCACGGCCCTGCGCACGCCGTCCTCGGCGGCCATGGATCCAGCCGGACGTCGTGCCCGGCCGCGCCGATCCCCTCCGCGAGCGCGAAGAAGGGCCGGAGGTCGCCCTCCCTCCCCCACGTCTGGATCCCGACTTTCAAAGGACGCGGGCGGCGGCGCGATCGAGCTGCTCGTTGACGGCGGCGAGCAGTTCCTTGTTCCCGTCCTGTGAATAGGCCTCGAGCTTCCGGCGGCAGGCCGGGATCGCTTCGAGGAACGCGTGGATGGGCGCGGCGTCGTCGAGGTCTTCGGCGTATCTCCCGTACCCCAGGTACTCGAGGTAGCGGGCGTTCATCATCTGCTCGAACTGCCGGCCGAGGGGGATCGCGAGCATGGGCTTGCGCAGGTACACGGCCTCTCCCATCAGCGTGAATCCGCCGCTCGCGATCACGCCGCGCGACGAGGCGAGATCGTCGATGAACCCCGCCTCGCTGAACGGCTTGTAGCGGAGGTTCCCCTCGACGGCCTCCTCCTTCAAATCCCGGCGCAGGCCGTAGATGCGGCACTCGATGCCGCTCCGGGTGAGCGCCTCGACGAGCGCGCCGTGCCCTTCGGCGGTCTGGTAGACGAGGATGTGATCGCCCTCGCGCGGGCGCGCCGCGAGGATCTCCGGCCGCAGGATGGGCGGGTAGAGGCTGGTGCGATCCTTCCGCACCTCGGGCCGGAAGAAGGTCGTGATGAGGTAGTGACTGCAGAACGGCAGCTTGCTCTTCACGAACGCCTTGGCGATCTCGAAGTTGGCGCGGTCCCCTTCGATGATCTCGGGCGGGTGCTTGCACCGATTGATGATCTGCATGTTGTCGATGCTGAGGATGGGGAGGCCGTGGGCCTTCCCGTAGAGGTACGTCCACGATTCGAAGTCGCTGATCACGACCTCCGGCGCGAAGTCGTCGATGAGCTTGAAGTAGGCGTCGATGTTGGAGGGGAGGGCGGCCGCGCCGGCGAGGACGTTCGACCAGAACGTTTTGCCGCGGCGCACGCGGTTCTCTTCGGAGATGATGTGCATCCCGTGGATCGGGTTCACGCCTTCGAAGCGCTTCTGGAGGAACTCGGCGGCGCGGCCGGAGGCCATGATCTCCACCTGGTGCCCCTGCGCGAAGAGGTGCTCGAGCACCACGCGCGAACGCATCGCGTGCCCCATGCCTTCGCCCACCACGCCGTAGAGGATCTTCATGGCGTGAGTATAGATCTGGCGTTTCCATGACCGGATCGCGGCGCCGGATCTACAGCGAGCTCGTCCCGCTCGATGAGCTCGCGCGCGCGCCGATCCTCGCCGCGCTCGCCGAGCGCGAGGTGCAGCTGCTCGTCGCGGTTCAACCTGACGGGCGGGACGACGCGCTGCGCGTGATCGATCGCGCGCGGGAGATCGATCTCTCGATCGGGCTCTGGCCGCTCCTGTCCAACGATCGCGGCCGGTGGCTGCACCCGGGGAACGCCGGCGAATTCGCGCGGTGGATCGACGAGCTCATCCTCGCGGTCGATCGGCGGGGGCTGTCGATCGACGCGCTCGTGCTCGACCTCGAGCCGCCGATCGCCGAGGTGCGGCGGCTGACCGGCGGCCGCCTGGGCGCGATCCGGGCGTGGCTCTCGCGCCGGACCGATCCGGCGGTGCACCGCGCGATCGTCGCCATGCTCGCGGCGCGCGGCATCGAATCGTTCGCCGCGGTCGTGCCGACCGTGATCCTGCCGGGCGCGAGCGGCCGCGGCTGGCAGGAGGCGCTGGGCACGCCGATCGACGCCCCGTACCGCGCTCTTCACCCGATGCTCTACACCTCGCTGCTCGAGGGCTACTCGAGAGGAGCGATCGCGCGACCGGATGCGCGCGCGCTCCTCGTCCACTTCGCCCGGATCGCACGCGACGGCTTCGGCGATCGCGCGGGGGTCTCCCTCGGCGCCGTGGGCGTCGGCGCGCTCGGAGACGAGAGGACCTACCGCGACGTCTCCGAGCTCGCCGACGACGTCGCGCTCGTGCGCCTGTGCGGCGTCGAGGACATCGCGCTCTTCGATCTCAGCGGGGTGCTCGCGCGACCCGCGGCCGAGCGCTGGCTGGACGCGCTCGTCCACACGCCGCCGGCGCGCGATCCTCCCGCGCAGACGCTCGCGGCGCGCGCATTCGCGGGGGCGCTGTGGCTCGGCGGGCACGCGCTCGGTGTCGCCAAGCGACCCTTCGCCAGGTGAAAGGGACGGCGGCGCTGCTCGACCTGCCCGGCCGGGCGAGGCGCTACTATCGCCGGATGCCCCCTCGCCGCTCCGCCTCGCTCCGCCTGGTCCTCCTCGCGTCCGCCGCCGCGCTGGCGGCCTGGGGGTCGTCGTGCACGTGCAACCCGGGACCTGGGGGGCCGGACGGCGGTCCGGATGGTGGCCCGGACGGCGGCTCCGACGCGGGGCAGCTCCCGGATTCGGGGTACGCGCTGGCCGTCGCCGTCTCCGGGAGCGGCGCCGGGACGGTGACCAGCGCTCCGTCCGGGATCTCGTGCCGGCCCACCTGCGCCGCCACCGCCGAGCCCGCCTCGACGGTGACGCTCACCGCCACGCCGTCCAGCGGGTCGACCTTCCTCACCTGGCGCGGCGACTGCTCCGGCGCCAACCCCACCTGCACCCTCGCCATGGACCGCGCCAGGGCCGCGACCGCCGTGTTCAATCCACCCTCCGCCCTCCCGGGTGTCTACACCTGGAAATACGACAACACGCGGCAGGGCCAGAACACGAGCGAGGCCACGCTCACGCGCGCGAACGTGAACCCGCAGCAGTTCGGGAAGATCGCCGCCTACGCGCTGGACGGCTACGCCTACGCCCAGCCGCTCTACGTCTCCGGCGTCGCCACCTCGACCGGCGTCTACAACGTCGTCTACGTCGCCACCGAGCACGACACGGTCTACGCCTTCGACGCCGACGGCGAGGCGACCGCCCCGCTCTGGAAGGTCAGCTTCATCAACCCGCCGGGCGTCATCCCCGTCCCACCGGCCGACACCGGCGAGACCGGAGACCTCATCCCCGAGTGCGGCATCTCCGGCACGCCCGCCATCGATCCCTCCACCCAGACGCTCTACGTCGTCGTCAACACCAAGGAGGCGGGGCCCACCTACCCGTACCGGTTGCACGCGCTGGACCTGCGCACCGGCGCCGAGAAGCCCGGCAGCCCGGTGACCATCTCCGCCTCCTCCGGGAGCGTGAGCTTCGATCCGCTCACCCACCTGCAGCGGCCGGGGTTGCTCCTGCTCAACGGCGTCGTCTACGTCGCCTTCGGCTCCCACGGGGACCGGAGCAGCTGGCAAGGATGGGTGCTCGGCTACAACGCCGCCACGCTCGCGCCCGCCGGCGTCTACCTGACCGCGCCCGGCGGCAGCGCCGGCAACGCCATCTGGCAAGGCGGCGCCGGGCCCGCCGCCGACTCCAACGGAGGGATCTACTTCGAGACCGGGAACGGCCCGTACGACGGAACCGACATGGGCGACTCGGTGGTGAAGCTCGGCACCGGCAGCGGCCTCTCCAAGGTGGACTGGTTCACGCCCTCCGACCAGGCCACCTACGAGGCCGCGGACGTCGACCTCGGCTCCGCCGGCCCCATGGTCCTGCCCGGCGCGGTGGGGAGCGCCACGCACCGCAACCTCGTCCTCGCCACGGGAAAGCCGGGCGTGCTGTACCTGCTGGACCAGGCGAACATGGGCAAGTACCAGGCCGGCGGGAGCGACACGCAGATCGTCCAGTCGCTCGCCATCCACCCCTCCTTCCCCAACGTGGGCGATCTCTCCGCCGGCGTCTTCAACACGCCCGCCTTCTGGAACGGCGGCGGCGCCACCGGCACCATCTACGTGGGCGCCGTGCTCAGCACCGGCCCCGACGCGCTGCGCGCCTTCTCCATCTCCGGCGCGGCGATCTCCGCCTCCTCCGCCGGCGCGACGTCGCACGCCTTCCCGTATCCGGGCGTGGGCCCGGTGGTCACCTCCAACGGCAGCGCCAACTCCATCGTCTGGGTGATCGAGGGCGGAGGCTACCGGCCGACCATGCCGGCGATCCTCCGCGCCTACAACGGGAGCAACCTCGCCACCGAATTGTACGCCAGCAGCGCCGCCGCCGGCGGCCGCGACACGGCGGGGCCGGCGGTGAAGTTCACCGTGCCGCTCGCGGTCAACGGCAAGGTCTACGTGGCCTCGCAGACGGCGCTGTCGATCTACGGCCTGCTGCCGTGACCTCCAAGGAAGGTGTCGCATGCAGACGAAGGGGCGGCAGCATCAGTACCAGGTGGGGGTACGGTGGATCGGGAACACGGGGCAGGGGACCGCGGGATACCGCGCGTACTCCAGGGACCACGTGATCGAGGCGGCCGGCAAGCCGCCGCTCCCGGGATCATCCGATCCGCACTTCCGAGGCGACGCCTCCCGCTGGAACCCCGAGGAGCTCCTCGTCGCCTCCCTCTCCACCTGCCACCAGCTCTGGTACCTCCACCTGTGCGCCGACGCGGGCGTGGTGGTCACCGCCTACGAGGACCACGCCGAGGCGGTGATGATCGAGCAGCCCGACGGCGGCGGCCAGTTCACCGGCGCGGTGCTGCGGCCCAGCGTCACCATCTCCGCGACCTCCGATCCCGCCCGCGCCCGCGCGCTCCACGCGGACGCCCACCACAAGTGCTTCATCGCCAACTCCGTGCGGTTCCCGGTGGTGGTCGAACCCACCATCACCCGTCCCGGTACCGCCACGTAAGGTTCTGAAGACGGCGCGTCCTGGAGAGAGGGGACTCCAGTGGACGACGGCCGGCGCTTCATCTCCAGCAGGGATCCGGGTCGCACGAGACCCACGCGTGAGTCCGCCCGATTTCTGAATGCGCCTCCAGCCTCTGCCAGGTCAAGTGCCAGGGAATCGGGTCCGGGCCGGAGCCGTAGAGGCCGCCCGGAGCGTGCCACCCCGTGCGCTCGAGCCCGATCAGGTGGGCGGGGGGAGGGCGACTTCCCCCCGCTCCCTGCATCGCGCGGTCCACGCGCCGCCGCGGCCGGCGCCCTTCAATCGCCGGCGCTGACCCGCGCCAGCAGCGCCAGCAGGAACAGCGTCTCCGCCACCACCTCCAGCACCTCCTCCACGGCCTGGGCCACCGGCGCCTCGGTCGCGATGTCCAGTCCGATGGCCACCACCCCGACGGCGAAGGCGACCGCCAGCACCCCGCGCACCAGCCGCCCGCGGAGCTCGCCGCGCAGGAGCCAGATCAGCCCCGCGCCGACCAGCGGCACCAGCGCCATGGGCGCGTCGCCCCAGTGCCCCATCGCCGCCTTGTCGTAGTCGAAGGCGCGCGCCAGGAGCTGGTGCTTGAGCCGCTCGTGGAACATGAAGCGTTCGTCCATCGCGGCGACCGCCAGCGCCGCCGAGAGCGCGCCGAACCCGGCTCCCCCTCGGCTCCGCATGAACAGCACGAGCGACACCGCCGACGACCCCACCAGCAACATCGTCGACAGCCAGGCGATGGGGGACTTCTCCCGCATCAGCTCCTGCACCGCGTACGGTCCGGCCGCCACCGCCACCGCGACGACGAAGGCGATCACGCCCAACGAGATCGCGGCGAAGGTCAGCGCGAGCTTCCGGGACATGGCCTCAGGTGCAACTGCACAGGTCGCACATCGGCCCTGCGGCCGACACGTTGACGCTGTGCGGTGGGGCGACGTTCCCGCAGGCGGCGTACTTCCGCTCCAGCCCCTCGGTCACCGACTCGGCGGACTTGCCGAAGGCCACGCCGTACGCCGGGCCCGCGAAGCTCGGCACCCGCACCCAGATGGTGACGTCCTTGCCCTGGGGAGGCACCGGCCCCGCGTCCACCGCGGTCACGGTCACCTGCTCCGCGCTGCATTCGCCGTTGTCATTTCGCTCTCCGCTGTCGAGCTCGTAGACCACGATGCGGCCTTCGGGCGTGGCGCGCGCCGGGCCGGTCACCTTCACCCGCAGCCACGACCCCGACGGGAACGACGCGTCGATGTCGGCCTGCTGCTGCTGGCGGCGCGACTCCTGCGCCCTCCACTCATCCACCGGATCCGGCCCCTTGTCCCTGGAGTCCTCGGATGCCTCGGGGTCGTCGTCGGCGCTGCTGCAGTCGCACGGCTGGCACGCCTCCTCCTGCAGGCTCTCGATGCACGCGTCCGCGGGCATGTTCTTGACCGTCGTCGAGTCGTCCATCCACTCGGCGCGGCTCCGCTCCCCGCGACAGCGGTACGCCAGCTTGAGCTCCGCCAGCGGCTCCGCGGCGCCGGCCGCCAGCTCGGCCGCGGCGACCGCCGCGCTCGCCGCCACCGGGTAGTCGCGCGCTTCGATCGCGACCTTCGCCAGCCTCAGCTCGAGCGGCCGGTCCACCGGGTCGAGCGCCGTCGCGCGTGCCAGTTGCCGTTCGGCCTCCGGCACCTCTTTGCGGCTCCACGCCTCGTCGGCCCTGGCCAGCGTCCACGCCTTGTCGACCTGGTCGTGCACCAGGTACGCCTGCGCCACGTAGCCCTTCACCGGCGCCGGCGGATCGGCCTGCGGGGCCGGGTCCCCGTCGAGGCTGAGCTCCTCGGCGACGGCCTGGCGCTCCCACGTCACCTGGGCCCAGTCGCCCTTCACCGACTGCACCTCCACCGCGGTGTTGATGGGCAGCTCGGCGAGGATCTTCGCGTCGGCGCTGGGCTTCAGGCGCATGCGCAGGGTGGTGCCGCCGACGAACCAGGTCTCGCCCTGCTGCGGATCCGCGCCGGCGCGCGCGTCCATCGCGGCGGGGGGAGGAGCGGCCGGCGCGTCCCCCAGCGCGCGGAGCTGGTCGTTGGCGCGCCGCGCGTCGTCGACCCGCCGCTGGGCATTGAACAGGGCCAGCAGCAGCGCCAGGGGTTCGCGCTCCTTCGGCTGCATCGCGTGCGCGCGCTCCGCCTCCAGCTCGGCCCGGGCGAGCTCCGCTTCGCCCAGCCACGTCCGCGCGGTGCGAATCACGTCGTCGTACTTCGGCGGCGAACCCTGCAGGTCGGTGGTCCGGACGTAGCCCTGGCGCGGCGCCACCAGCTTCACGAAGGGCAGCCCGCAGTCGAGCGGCCGATCCACCAGCAGCTCCGTCCCGGCGGGGAACGTCTGGCCCGCCACCGCCGAGCCTGAGTTCGCCGCCTCGAACACCTGCACCTTCGGCTCCCACGCCCAGACCTTCACCGGCTCCGCCGCGGGAGGCGCGACCGGCCCGGAGACCGCCGCCGCTTCACCGGACGGCGCCGGCGCGCGGAGCTTCCACACCGTGCCCGCCGCCGCCATCACCAGCACGATCCCGGCGGTGGCCGCCACCCGCGCGCTCGGGAGGCGCCAGCTCCGCCGGGCGACGGCCCCGCGCCCCTTCACCGGCGGCAGGGCCTTCAGCGCGGCCAGCGCGGCGCCCGCGCTCTCGAAGCGGCGCGCCATGTTCCTCGCCGCCATCTTGCGGATGAGCTTGTCGAGGTCGGAGGAGACGTTGAGGGAGATCCCCGCGCCCAGCTCCAGGTCCTGGCCGACGAGCTTCTCCGGCGGGCGCCCGGTCAGCAGGTGCATCGCGGTCGCGCCCAGCGCGTAGAGGTCCGAGGTGGGGTCCACCGTCCCCGCCAGTTGGTCCGGCGGCATGTAGCCGTAGGTGCCGACCAGCGTGGCCTGGTGGGTGACGCGGGCGTCCAACTCGCACGCCGCGCCGAAGTCGACCAGCGCGATGCTGGCGTCCGCCCGCGCGATGAGGTTGTGCGGCTTCACGTCGCGGTGGATGACCCGCGGCGTGCGGCCGTGCAGGTACGCCAGCACCTCCAGCACCTGCGCCATGACGTCGCGGACCTGTGGCTCGTCGAACGCGCCCCCGTGGAGCCGCGCCCACAGGGACTCGCCCTCGACCAGCTCCTGGGCCAGGTAGAGGCGCGTCGCCCGGCCCTCGCCCTCCTTGAAGCTGTCCACGAACCGCGGGACGCGCGGGTGGTCGATCTCCTTCAGGAGCCGGCCCTCGCGCTCGAAGCCCTCCACCTGCTGGAGGGTGGGGACGGCGGCGAAGAGCAGCTCCTTGAGCGCGACCTTGCGACCGGAGGCGTCCTCGGCCACGTAGGTGCGGCTGTGGGGCGTCTGCCCCAGCACGGACAGCGTCCGGTAGTTGCCCGCCCGCGTCACCGCGCCGCACTGGCCGCACCGCGTCTCTTCGACCGCGGCGCCGCACGCCACGCAGCGGCCCTCAGGAGTCGTCATGTTGCCTACCTCCCGCTCGCTCGAGCGTCATGGGTGGGCGCCTCGAAAGCAGAATCCGGGCCGTTGAATTCTGCGCCGCTGGGGCCGTCAGTTGTCCAGGCCCAGTTCGGCTCCACCCCAGGGGGCACCCTACACATGAAGCGGATCTTCCTCTTCGGCGTCGCCGCGCTCGTCATGGGCGGCTGCTGCCCGCGGTACGGATACAGCTACGGCGACGGGTACTACCGGAGCCACACGTACTGGTACGTCAGCGGCCACCCGATCGCCGGCGGCGGCTGGTGCTCCCTCTCGTATCGGCACGAGCACCCGTATGCGCCGTACGCGCCGGCGGGGGCCCAGTACTCGTACTCCGACACCGGCTACGTCTACGTCTCCGTGGGCGGCCCCGGCTACACGGTGCCCGCGGGAGGAGGGACCGTCGTCGTCACGCCTCCGCCGGTCCAGAGCGGCCCCTTCCTCACGCCTCCGCCGCGGCCGCCTCCAGGTCAGCCCACGGGCGGTGGCGTCTACGCACCTCCGCCCGTCGGCATGCCCGGCGGCGGCGGCATCCCTCCGCCCGGTCACGGCGGCACGCCTCCGGGTCAGGGCGGCATCCCGCCCGGCCAGGGCGGCGGCAACATCCCGCCCGGTCACATCAACAACCCGGGCAACGGCGGCGGGATCCCTCCCGGCCACAGCGGCACGCCCATCGGCGTCGGCGGCATCCCTCCGCCCGGTCACGGGGGCACGCCTCCGGGTCAGGGTGGCACTCCGCCCGGCCAGGGCGGCGGCGGGATTCCGCCCGGACACATCAACAACCCGGGCAACGGGGGCGCTCCACCTCCCGGCCACGGCGGCAGCCCCGGCAACTCCGGCGGCGGTCATTCGTCCAGCCCGCCGGGCCACTCCGGCGGGGGCGGCGTCTCCGCGCCTCCGCCCGCGAGCGGCGGTGGCTCGCACGGCGCCAGCCCCGGCAACGGCAACAAGGGCGGCAACGACGACGGCAAGGGCAAGGGTAAGTAACCGGTGAGCTCCGCCATCGTCCCGTCACCCCGCCGCGCGCTCCTGGCCGCGGCGGCGGCGCTCCTCGCCTCCGCGCTCTCCGGCTGCGCACATGAAGCCGGCGCGATGGCGTCGGGGCTCCCGCCCGGAGAGGACCCGCGCTGCGCCGGCGCCGCCAATCAAGGGGTGGCGCTGATCAGCGAGTGGTCTCCCGCGGAGAAGGCCAACCTCGAGCAGGCGCTCCGCGGCGGCGCGGTCGCGGTGGAGCACCTCGGGTGCCGGATCCGCGTCCTCACGCAGTGCCGCGTGGGCGGCAGCTACGCCTGGCAGCGCACCGGCCCGGCCCAATCCTCGGTCGACATCGACGGCGAACAGTCGCTGTACGAGCGGCTCCCGCTCTCCGCGGAGGCGCTCCGCCCGGACCTCGAGCGCGCGGGGAAGCTCCGGCTGACCACGCAGGTGGCCGGCGAGCTGCGGCTCCAGCAGAGCGCGGTGGCGCCGCTCCCGCCCGAGGGCGAATGCGAATACGCCACGCACGTCATCACCTCGGTGACGCTGGGCGCCTCCGCCCTCTCCGGCCGGGACGGCCGGATGATCCGCTCCGCCGGCGATCCGCAGGCCTGCGCCCAGGCGTCGGCCGCGGGACCGAACCCGGCCTGCGCGGCGCCGCTGCAGCTCTCGCTGGCGCCGGTGCCGGGCCGCGGGCCGCAGGAGCCGCCGCCGGGGATGGCGCAGGTGGACGTGGTCTCCGAGTTTCCGGATCAGACGTGGGACGTGTACGTGGGTGAGGACCACGTCTGCACCACGCCCTGCACGCAGTGGATGGATCCGATGCGGCCGGTCTACCTGGAGTCGCAGGGCCCGGACCACGAGAAGCTCTGGCTGCCGGTGCTGGGCCCGCAGCTGATGGAGACGCGCGGCGGGATGCTGGTGGCCACCGGGCACCACGAGGGCAA
>DASRBA010000026.1:0-8652 GCA_035637895.1 Myxococcaceae bacterium | reverse complement strand
CCCGGTCTTGTCGCTCGCCGGGTCGTAACCGCGGATGACGGAGCCGGCGGCGAAGAGGGCCGGCGAGGCGGGCACGCCGTCCGCGCGCACCGGGCGCAGCGCCTCGTCGATCCGCACGCCGGCGCGGAACGCCACCTGGTCCGACTCCACGCGTTCGTCGAGCAGGTCGCCCACGTACTCCTCCCCCACCCGCCGCGCCCCGGCGAACACCGGCAGCCCGAGCACCGTCTCCCGGAAGCGCCCCGCCCGCTCGATGCCGCCCCCGAGGAACTTCCCGGTGGCGAGCACCGCCGCGCGCGCCGCCACCGGGCGCTCGCCGATCACCCAGCTCCCGGCCTGGAGGTCGCGGCACTCGACGGCGCCTTCCGCGAGCTCCACGCCCGCCCCGCGCAGCGCGCGGTCCAGCGCCTCCTGCAGCCGGACGCCCGGCACGGAGGGCGCCACGGAGAGCTGCTCCCAGCACGGCAGCCCCAGCGCCGCCGACAGCCGCGCCGCCACGTCCGCCGCCCGCGCGCGCCCCAGCACCGGCGGGAACAACACCGCCTGGACGCCTCGCGGCACCTGCGGCTTCAGCTCCGAGGCCAGCGCCTCCGCCGCGCCGTCCGCGTCCAGCATCGCCGCCAGCTCGTGCACCGGGCGGTGCGGGTCCTCCACCGTGCGGAAGTACTTGCTGGTGAGCGGCACCGCGGCCAGCTTCCGCCCCAGCGCCCGCGCCGCCTCCTCCAGCCCGCCGGCCACCATCCGGGCGTCGTAGGAGGGCAGGGCCTGGAATTCGACCACCAGCACGCTCTCCGGCAGCCCGGCCACGTCCGCGCCCCGCTGCGCGCGCTGCGCCATCGCGGTGGGCTTCACCGTGCCCATCGGCGTGGGGAGGAGCGCGTTGCGCTCGCCCGGGGCGTCGAAGAGGTCGGGCAGCGACGAGGCGCAGAAGCGGAGCGCTTCGCCCAGGCGAAACAGCTGGTCGCGCAGCACGCCGTACGGGTGCGTGGGGTGGAGCCGCGCCACCGCCGCCGCGCCCTGATCGGGCGAGAGGCGCTGGCCCTGCAGGTCGCTGGGCGGCGCGGTGGGGTCCGGCGCCACGTCCACCGCCCCCGAGGAGACCGCGGTGGCGCCCAGCGCGCGCCGCGCCACCAGCACCCTCGCGCCGGCGCGCGCGGCGGAGAGCGCGGCCATGGCGCCGGCCATCCCGCCGCCGATCACCAGCACGTCCACGGCATCGTGGGGGTTACTCACGCGGCGCGCCCTCCCCGACCCGCACCGCGCTGGTCGGTACTCGCGCGTCCGCCGCGTCCTGCGCGCTACTCACGCGGCGCGCTCCCGTCCAGGTTGCCCACCGTGAAGTGGTTCCCGCGGTTGAGCTCCTCCTGGGCCATCTGCTCGCCGTCGAGGACGGGCCGGCGGCCCTTGAAGCGCGCGCCCACGAAGTCCAGCAACTCCATCCTCGCCTCGGACGAGGAGAGGCCGCGCTCGCGGGCGAAGAGCGCGGCGGCGGGCGCGGCGCAGCGGGCGCCCTGGCACGGGCCCATCCCCACGCGGCAGCGGCGGCGGAGGTCGGTGAGCTTGCGGACGTTCTCCTCGCGCAGGCAGTAGACCGCCTCCGCGTAGCTGGTCTGCTCGCAGCGGCAGAGCGGCGCGCGCAGGGACGGCTCCGCCGCCGCCAGCTCGCAGATCTTCTCCGCGTTGGCGCCGTGGCGGTACGCCATCCGCCCGACGATGGGCTCCGGCAGCCGGTACGCCTCCGACAGGCCCGGCACGTCGGGGAACTTCTCGCCGCCGGGGAGCACCTCGACGTGCGTGCGGCACGGCTGGTCGTTGCCCAGCTGCTTCGCCGCCACGTCCGTGAATTCCTCGCTCTGGATCCGGAACGAGGCCAGCTTGCCGCCCAGCAGCGTGTAGAAGCCGGGCGCTCCCTCCGCGGCGTGATCGTAGATGGCGTGCTCGCGGGAGAGCGCGTCCTCCAGCTGGCCGTACTCGTACAGCGTGGTGCGGATGCCGGCCCAGGTGCGGAGGATGCGGGCCTCGCGGATGGAGGGGAAGACGTGCTCGATGCCCTCCAGCAGGTACTCCACCTCGTCCTGGGTGACGCGGAGGTCGTCCGGGTCGCCGTAGTAGTCGTCGTCGGTGGTGCCGATGATCGACGTCTGCTCGTGCGGCATGACGAAGATCTGCCGCCCGTCCACCGCGGAGGAGATGACGCCGTAGTTGGAGAGGCGCCGGTCGAGCGTGAGGTGGACGCCCTTGCCCGGGCGCATCCGGACGGTGACGCCCGCCATGGACGCGATCTTCGGCGCCCAGGCGCCTCCCACGTTCACCACCAGCTTGCCGTGGTACTCCCGGTGCGCCCCGGTGCGCGCGTCGCGGACCTGGACGCCCTGCACCCGCCCCTCCGGCCCGCGGAGGAAGCCGTGCACCTGGTGGTAGGTGAGCACGGTGGCCCCGTGCCGCGCCGCCGACTGGGCGTTGAGCGCGCAGAGCCGGTGCGGGTCGATCCCCCACTCGTCCATGGAGAGGCCGGCGAAGAGGTTGCGGCGGATGCCGGGCTCCAGCTCGTAGACCTCCTCCGGCGAGAGGCGGACGTGCGGCAGCCCGCGCTTGTAGGGCTGGTACAGGTCGTACACGCCCATCACCACTTCCGTGCCGTAGTGGATGTAGCGCTCGTAGGCGGTGCGGTGCTCCGGGTTGGCGGAGGAGAGCGGGTAGATGAAGGGGATGCGGAAGAGGAGGTGGGGGACGATCCGCTGGATGTAGCCGGAGTCGATGCAGGCCAGCTCCGTCACCTTCCGGTCGTAGCGGAGGTAGCGGATGCCGCCGTGGATCATCCCCGAGTTGGCGCCCGACGCGCCCGAGGCCACGTCGCGCTTCTCCAGCATCAGGGTCTTCAGCCCGCGCATCGCCGCGTCGCGGGCGATGCCGGTGCCGTTCACGCCGCCGCCGATGACGATCAGGTCGAACTGCACGAGCGGAGTCACCGTAGCACTCGCGCGCCGGGCGTGGGGCGAGTAGAGCGTGCGGCCCATGCACCGCGCCCTCCTCACTGTCGCCTTCCTCGCAGCCGCCTGCCGCGCCACCACCCCCGCCAGTCCCCCGCTGGACACCTCCCGCGCCGCCGCCTCGCCGTGGGTGAAGCTCGCCACCGAGCCGTACAAGGGGAAGCAGGACGACGTCTTCTTCCTCACGCCGGAGCTGGGCTGGTACGTCAACGGCGGCGGGAAGATCTTCAAGACCACCGACGGCGGGAAGACCTTCACCGAGAAGCTGAGCCAGCCCGGCACCTACTTCCGCGCGATCGGCTTCGAGGACGAGCGGCACGGCTTCGCGGGCAACCTGGGCAAGGACTACTTCCCCGGCGTCACCGACGACATCCCCCTGTATGAGACCTTCGACGGCGGGGACACCTGGGCGCCGGTGAAGGACTTCCCCTTCCCGAAAGGCGCCGGCGTCTGCGCCATCAACGTCGAGCGCGACGCCTTCGTGAACGCCGGGAAGCTCGACCACCGGACGGTGGTGCACGTGGCCGGGCGCGTGGGCGGGCCGGCGTACGCGGCGCGCTCGGTGGACGGGGGCAAGACCTGGAAGCTGATGGACCTCAACAAGCAGACCGCGATGATCCTCGACGTGAAGTTCCTCGACGCCAGCACCGGCTTCCTCGCCGGCGGCTCCGACCGCGAGGTGGAGCCCTCCCACGCGCAGGTGCTCAAGACCACCGACGGCGGCGAGCACTGGACCACCGTCTACGAGTCGAAGCGCCCCTTCGAGATCACCTGGAAGCTCTCCTTCCCCACCCGCGAGACCGGCTACGTCACCGTGCAGAACTACGCCGAGGACGCCGCGGTGAAGGACCGCGTGGTGGCCAGGACCACCGACGGCGGCGACACCTGGACCGAGCTCCCGCTGGTGTCGGACCACGCGCAGCAGGAGTTCGGGGTGGCGTTCGCGACCCCCGACGTGGGCTGGGTGGGGGTGACGAAGGGCGGCTTCCAGACGCTGGACGGCGGGAAGACCTGGACGCACCTGGAGATGGGCCGCGCGGTGAACAAGATCCGCGTCGTCCCGTCACGGCAAGGCTTCGTCGCCTACGCCATCGGCGTCGAGCTGTTCAAGCTGGACGCCGCCGCCGCTCAGGCCCCGTAGAGCCGGAGGTGGAAGGCCTGGGTGACCGGCTCGTCGCCGAGGGCGAGCGCCGCCAGCGCCACCACCTGGTTGGTCACCGGGCGCGCGCCCGGGATGGCCTGGAGCCGGGTGGCCAGGGCGACCAGCGCGGTCGCCGCCTCCTTCCGGTCCGGCGCCTCGTGGACGTGCCTCGCCAGGTCCGCGAGGTGGTCGTCCGAGAGCGTCAGCAACCCACCCTCGACGTGAGACACCCCCAGCACCCACTGCGCCCACTGGTTCGCGTCGGCGATCATCGGACCTTCACCCCCAGGGCCTCGAGCTGCGCCCGGCCTTCCGCCTGCGTGAGCGCCCCGCGGTTCTGCGCGCTCTGCGCGTAGATCTCCTGCCGGGCGCGGGTCATGTGCGTGGGCGAGAACCCGTTCGCCGGGTTGAACGCCAGCTTGTCCACCACCTTGGCGACGTCCGCGCCCTTCTTCGCATCGGGCGGCGGGATCTCCACGTCCGCCACCGGGTACACGGGCCCGTCCCACTTGGCCGAGGCGTCCGTGGGGTCCGGCGCCTTCCCGTCGCCCGTGTACACCTGGATGCCCAGCACCATCTTCACCGGCCCCTGGGCGAGGTGCGCGTTCAGCTCGTTGCCCATCCAGTTCGGGTCGCGCTTGTCGCGGGCGAGCGCCGCGTTCCCCGGCGCCGGCATCAGCACCGTCTTGCACAGCAAGCCCTCCGGCGTGCGGAAGGTGCCGCCGTTGAACGTCTCGGTCGTCAGCGAGTGCACCTGGTGGAGCGCGGTGTCGTGGGCGAGCTGAGCGCCGATCCGCGCCACCTCCTTCGGGTCGAAGTGCTTGGCCAGCACCTCCTCCGCCGCCACCTTCGTGCCCGCCAGCTGCCCGTCCGTCTGCATCACGCCGGACACCTTGGCGAACTTCATGAACTGCTCGGCGTCGCGCGCGTGCGAGTGCTCCTGGTTCGTCATCAGCACGTCCCAGGGGTTGCCGCTCTTGTCGAACATCTTGAGCGCCGCCCCGCGCACGTCCGGCGCGGCGTCCTTGAACGGGCAGCCCTGGCCGTTGGAGAAGCGCACCGCGCCGGAGAGCTTGGAGCCCGGCTCGGCGAACGGCCCGAACCGCAGGAACGAGGGCACGTCGTCGCGGACCTTGATGTCCGCCGTCCCGCCGTACAGCTGCTTCTGGTGGAAGGCGCGCGAGGTCTGGTCCAGCTTTCCGGAGCGGTCGAGCAGCGTCTTCTGCAGGTCGCCGATCTCGCCCTTCCAGCGGGTCAGGTCCTCCTTCGAGGGCGGCTTGTCCGCCCAGGTGAGGCTGGGGAGCTCGCTCTTGCGCCGCACGTCGTCCAGCCGCGCCGCCGCGTCCATCAGGAAGCCCTGGTCGGCGCGGCCGTGCTGGATCGACGCCGCCAGCTTCTCCACCACCCGCGCGTTGGGGTCCTGCCGGGCGTCCAGCGCCTCGGTGATGGCGCGCGCGTCGGTCAGCTCCTGCGCGGAGAAGCCGCGCTTGCCGGTCACGTCCAGAAGCTCGTGCAGCGCCGCCTCCGTCATCACCCCGTCCGTGCCCACCTTGCGCGTGTCGTGCATGGCGATGAAGAGGTTGTCGGCCAGGGTGTTGGACGGGGAGATCTCCTGGTGGAGGTTCTTGCTCTGGGCGCTGAAGAAGCCGCCCGCCGCGTCCTCCTTCTGCGCGGAGTCGATCAGGTCGGAGGCCGCCTTCTCGGAGATGGTGTCGATGGCGCTCTGGATGAAGCTGCCCATGTTCTGCGGGAACACCGAGGCGTCGGAGACCCGCAGGCCCTTCACGCCGCGCACCTGGAACTTGCTGTTGACCACCGCCTCCGGGTCGTCGTCCGCGCCCATCTGCGCGGTGCCGTTGGGGTGGTGGTCCCAGGCGCACGACTCCACCGCCTTGGCCAGCTGCTCGTCCGTCTTCACGTCCGGCCCGGGCCACACCTCGCCGTCCACGATGTCCCCGTAGTGGCTCACCAGGTCGCGGACGATCTTGATCCCGTTCACCAGCGCCTTGCTGTCGCCGGGGCGCTCGTCCTTGAAGAACTTCTGGTCCACCTGCGGCCGGCCCATGGGGTTCTTCGGGTCGAGCACCACCTCGCCCTTCGAGTCGCCCTTGTTCTCGTCCAGGATCACCCAGGTGACGAGGTTGGGGTCCTCCACCGCCTTCTGCGAGTACCCCGGCACGTAGCCCTGGAAGTTCCCCGGCACGCCGAACACGTAGAGGTCCGGCTCCGTCTTGCTGGGGTCCGACTTCACGCGGAAGGCGGCGACGATGCCGTTGGCGGAGAAGTTGCCCTTCCCCGTCTCCAGCCACTTCTTGTACGCGGGGTTGTTGGGGTCCGCGTTGAACTGGGTGTCGGTGAGCACCTTGAGCGGCTCCTTCAGCCGCGTCACCACGCCCACCTCGTAGCGGCCCTTCAGGTGCTGGCCCACGCCGTCGAGGATGACCTTGGGCTCCACGCCCATCGGCGCCAGCTTCTCCAGCTCCTTCTGCGGGCCGATGCCGGAGCGCATCAGCAACGGCGGCGTCTCGAACGCGCCGGCGGAGATGATCGCCTCGCGCTTGAAGGGCACCACGTGCTCCTGCCCGTCGGCGGTCTTGTAGCGGACGGCGGTGGCCTCGTTCTGGTCGTTGAGGACCACGTTCTGCACGGTGGCGCCGGTCTCGACGTGCAGCCGGTCCGGGTAGCGCGCCTGGACGTCGAGCAGCCGCTCGCGAGGCCCGTTGCGCCGCCCGTCGGGGGTCACCGTGAGCGGCGTCTGCACGAAGCCCTCGGTGTTGTTGCCCAGGTTGTGGTTGGGGTCGAACAGCCCGGCCAGCGACTTCACCTTGTCCTCGGCCGACCCGACGCTGGTGAAGTTGTACTTGAGCGTCTCCTTGATGATCCGCCCCAGCTGCGGGTTCTCCTTCAGCGTCTTCACCATCTGGGGGTCGATGGGGCGGTTCACCTCCAGCCACCCGTCGTAGCCGTGCCCGCCGATGTTCTGGAGGAAGTCGAGGTTGGTCGCCTTGCCCACCTCGTGCAGCAGCTTGAGCACCGGGCGGTACTCGGCGTTCTCCACCTTCTGGAAGAACTTGAGCATGTTGTCGCTCTTCCAGGTGGGGTCGCCGGTCATCTTGGCGATGTTGTTCCAGTCGACGTCATCCGGCCGGACGAAGATGCCGGCGTTCATCAGCGTGCTGCCGCCGATGCCCTGCCCGCGCGGGACGAAGATGCCGCCCTCCTTCCCCACGAACTTCGGGTCGGCCTTGTCGTCCTCGATGTTGTCGTGGTGGCGGATGAAGTAGCCCTTGCCGTCCACCAGGAGGTCCTTGTCCTCGGACGCGGCGGCGTGCAGGCCCAGCGGACCCGACGTCGCCGACGGCGCGGCCCCGCCCGCCTCCAGCACCAGCACCTTGTACCCGGCCTCCGCCACGCGCGCGGCGAGCGGCGCGCCGCCCGGCCCGGACCCCACCACCACGTAGTCGTACTGCGCGGCCTGCTTCTCCGGCGGGCGCGTCCCCACCGCCGACGACCCCGCCCGAGCGACGGCGCCCGTGGTCTCCCCGCCGGTGCCGCGGGCGCGCTTCACGCCGTAGTCGTCCGACTTGGCGGCCGGCGCCGCGCCGGAGACTGACGATGCTCCAGTGGATGCAGTGTCCTTTGACGACTTCGCCTGGTTGGTCTGGGATTGCTGCGCTGCGGCACTCCCGTTGGGCTGGTTTCCGACGTTCGTTCCGACGTTGGCCATGAGGACCGAGGGGGCTGTGGGGTCCGGGTAGTGTCGCACGCTCTCGGTGAAAGTTTCGTGGGGGTGAGTAGTTCCACCCTTGGCTTCCAGTATCGACTCGCCGACACTGTGCGTTCCCATGGCCAGGGGGATCGCGCTCGCCGCCGCACTCTCGCTGCTGCCAGCCCCGGCGTGGGCCCAGGCCTTCCGCGTCGAGTCCGCCACCCAGATCCAGGTCTACCACCTGCGCACGCTGACCTCGGACGACCTCCTCCACCCGGCCGTCCTCGACCGGCGGCGGATGGTGGAGTCGCTCTGGCTGGAGGGCTACGAGCTGATCACCGGCCAGGACTTCGGGCTGGAGGCCAACGTCCGCGTCTTCGACGACTTCGGCGTCAGCCCCACCGAGTCCACCCTGGACGGCGTGCGCGCCCGCGGCGCCGACGTCCTCTACGCCAACGCGATCTTCCGCCTCGCCGGCTTCGAGGCGCGCGCCGGGCGGCAGGTGCGCTGGGAGGCGTTCGACGGCTTCGCGCTCGACGGCGTCCGCCTGCGCTACCGCACGCCGTGGCACGTGGGGCTGGAGGCGTACGGCGGGCTGTGGGTGAAGGGGTCCAGCTTCCTCGGCTCGCCCACGGAGCAGCTGGACGGGACGCGGTCCGTGGGGTTGCGCCTGCCCGGGCTGGACCCGGCGAACACGGACCTGGGCGACGTGCAGCCCACCTACGGGGCGCGCTTCTTCGTCGAGGAGCTGGCCGGCTTCGACGCGGCGGTCGAGTACCGGCGCTCCACCATCGACGGGAAGGTGGCGCTGG
>DASRBA010000025.1:0-10924 GCA_035637895.1 Myxococcaceae bacterium | reverse complement strand
GGCTCATGAAGCACCTCGTGGCTACTGCGCGGACCAGCCGCCGTCCATGACGTAGGAGGCGCCGGTGGCGAAGCTCGCGGTCGGCCCGCAGAGGAACGCGACCAGGTCTGCCACCTCCTCCGGCTCGATCAGCCGCTTGATGGCGGACCCCTCCAGCATCACCTTCGTCACCACTTCCGACTCCGGGATGCCGTGGACGCGGGCCTGGTCGGCGATCTGCTTCTCCACCAGCGGCGTGCGCACGTAGGCGGGGCAGACGGTGTTGGAGGTGACGCCCTTGGGGCCGCCCTCCAGCGCCACCACCTTGGAGAGCCCTTCGAGGGCGTGCTTGGCGGTGACGTAGGCGGACTTGAAGGGCGAGGCGCGGAGGCCGTGGACGCTGGAGATGTTCACGATGCGCCCGAAGCCGCGCTGGTACATGCCGGGGAGCGCGGCGCGGATGAGGAGGAACGGCGCCTCCACCATGATGCGCAGGATCAGGGCGAACTTCTCCGGCGGGAACTCCTGCACCGGCGACACGTGCTGTATGCCGGCGTTGTTCACCAGGATGTCCACGTCCACCGGCACCCGCGCCAGCGCCGCGGTGTCCCCCAGGTCCACCCGCCACGCGGTGCCGTTCAGCTCGCGCGCCACCTTCGCGGCCCCCTCGCCGTCGAGGTCCGCCACCGTCACCTCGGCTCCCAGCGCCGCCAGCCTCCGGCAGCACGCCGCGCCGATGCCGCTGGCGCCACCGGTGACCAGCGCCTTCCGCCCCTTCAGGGTCTGTGAGTCCATGGTGCGCGGACCCTACCGGAATCGCGCCGAGAACATACGGGGTTCCCCATCCTCCTCTCGCCAGGCGAGAGCGGGGTGGACGCCGAAAGGGGGTGCCAATTCCCTTGCCTGGGACGGACCGGGGCCACGTGGCGATAACCGGGTCGATCACCCCGGAGAAGACGCCCGTGATTTCCCGCGCCACGACCGCCCGACCCCTCGACGCCAGCTCGCGCGGGACCTCCGCCTCCGCCCCAGCGCCCTCGTCCGCCGCGGACCGCCGCGAGCAGCAACACCTCAGCCACCTGCTGGATCGCTTCACCCCGGCCAAGCCGCTGCCGCCGGGGCCGAAGCCCGCGCCGGGGGCGCTCCCGCATCCGCCGGGCCGTCCCAGCTACGTCACGGAGATCGACGCCACCGTGACGGTCGACAAGTACGTGGGCATGCAGCACGGCCGCAACGGGGACCACGAGATTGCCGAGGGCCACATCACCCGCATCCTCCAGGTGGGCAAGAAGAAGGTCGTCGACACCCAGAACGTCGAGCTGGCGATGAACGTGGCCTCCAGCAAGGACCCCGCCGGGTTGCCGAAGGAGATCCCGCTCAAGCCGGGCCAGCAGGTCGAGGTCGAGGGCGAGTACATCCCCGCCAGCAAGGCCAACGCCCACAACCAGGCCGGCAAGGCCGCGGTCATCCACTTCACCCACGCCCCCGCCGGGTTCGTGGTGATCGACGGCCACAAGTACCAGTAGCGTCCCACCGGTCGTCGCACGCGTCGCGGCGCCTGCTTGATGCTCATGATCTCCGGAGCGCTCCGGACACCGGGTTCCCAGCACGGCCTTCATCCGTTGCTCTCTCCGCTTGCGCGCGGGACACTCGACCCTTGCGGACCCCGCAAGGGCTCCGGGGAGGAGGAGATATGCGGTCGATCTTGGGTCGGTTGCTGTTGTCCGCGAGCTTGGCGCTGCTCGGGTGCAAGGGCGAGACAGGAGCCACGGGTCCCCAGGGTCAGGTAGGCCCGCAGGGAGACCCGGGTCCGAAAGGTGACCCGGGCGAGCCGAGGACCAGCGTGGACGGTCTGGATGGCGGCATCATCAGTGGGAGCGTCGGCGTCACCGGGGACCTGACGGTTGGCGGGCGCCCGGTCGGCTACCGGAGCGGGCCGCTGGTGCTCGGAGGCGACTCGCCGCTGGGATGCGTCTCCAGCGGCACGTTCACCAACGGGACCGTCTCCTTCCCCGCGAGCTTCGCCGCCAATCCCGTGGTCGTCGCGACGGTCGACGAGACCGGCGATGACAACGGCGCGATCTGGGCGAGGCTGCTGCGCCTGGCCCCCAACCGGGTTGGATTCCGCTGCGGCAACGCCCCGGCGGATGGGATCAACTGGCTGGCCATCGAGTCGGGCACCTTCACCATCTCCGGCAAGCAGGTGGAGGCCGGGGTGGCCTCAGGCGCCGTCAGCGGAGGGAGCATCTCGTTCCCGACGCCGTTCTCGGCCCCGCCCATCGTGCTGCTCACGGTGGACGAGACCGGCGACAACAGCGGGGGCGCGTTCGCACGCGTCATCAACACCGTGACCACCACGGGCTTCCAGTACTGGCTGGATGGAAGCTCGGATGCCCTCCACTGGATCGCCATGGAACCCGGTGACTACCAACACGGCCGCTACCAGTGGACCGCCGGGGTGATGGGGACCAACAACACGTGCAGCACTCCGTGCACGCTGACTTTTCCGAGGCCGCTGCAGACCGCGCCTGCCGTGCTGCTGACCATCAATGACACCAACAACAGCGGCGCGCAGGGTCTCCGGATCCAGCGGGTGACCACCACCCAACTCCGGTTCCTGCTGTACGACACTACCGGCACCGGCCTCGCGACCGAGAACGTCTTCTACGTCCTGCTGCAGGAGCTGAACTGAAGCCCTACGGCTGCTCGCGCCAGAGCGCGTCGGACGGCTCGTTCATCTTCTCCAGCTCCCAGGCGGACATGATGTCCACCACCTGGTTCACCGTCTCCTCGCCCAGCCGCAGCCGGCCGCGGGTGGCGTAGCTCTGGATGAACTCCCGCAGCGCGGGGGCGAGGAAGTAGTTCGCCAGGATGACGTCGCTGGAGTCGAAGTACTCCTCGAACCTCACCGCGAACCCGGTGCGCGGCTTCGACCCCTCCTCCATCGTCTCCACCCGCACCACCCGTCCGCGCGCCTTCACCAGGCGGTTCTGCGGCGGCAGCTTGAACGAGACGTTCACCACCTGGCCGATCTTCAAGAAGAAGGTGCTCTCGAAGAAGACGCCGCTGACGGACAGATCGCGCGACGGGAGCATGGCGTCGAAGGAGCGGTTCGCACCGTCGCCGACCGTCAGGTGGACCTTCACGGAGACGCCGGCGCGCGGGAAGCGGCGGCGCGTCGTCGGGCGCGCCGTCACCGGCGCCTTGGCAGCCATGGCGGGGGAGTATGGCACGCGCGCGGCAAAATCTGAGAAGCTCCGCGTCCCCCGCTTCCCCCCGGCTGGGGCCCCGAACACGGACCCAGCCATCCACGGAGCCCGACCCCATGGCCGACGCCACCCCCGGCGCCGCAACCGAGTACCGCGTGACCGTGCGGCCGCGCGCGCACGTGCTGGACGTCTCGATGGAGCTGCGCGGCGTGCCCCCCGGCGCGCCCCTCTCCCTCGCCACCCCGGTCTGGGTGCCGGGCGCCTACGCCTTCCTCCGCTACGCCCGCGACGTGTACGACCTCAAGGCCACCGACGAGGCCGGGGCGGAGCTGAAGGTCACCCGCGAGGGCCTCACCGGGTTCAAGGTGGAGGGCGCCCGCTCCGGCAAGGTGCGCGTCACCTACCGCGCCTGGGCGTACGACCCGGCCTGGGGCGAGCTCGCCGGCCTGGTGGATGACGAGCACGCCGTCCTCCTCGGCACCCGCTACCTCTTCGCCACCGCCCTGGGCGGCCCCTGCCGCGTCCGCTACGAGCTCCCGGAAGGGTGGGCGCTGCACCACCCCGGCGGCGCGGACCAGGTCGACGACCGCACGTTCCAGTACCCCACCTACGCCGCGCTCCTCGACACGCCGGTGGTGGCCGGGACGTTCGACGTGCGGACGCGGACCTCCGGTGGCGCCACCTTCGACTGCGTCTTCCTCGACCGCGGCTTCGCCTTCGACACCGAGGTGGACGCCTTCGTGGACCAGGTGATGAAGGTCTCCGAGGCGTGCCGCGCGCTCTTCGGCGCCTACCCGTTCCAGCGCTACAGCTACATCTTCTCCTTCAACCCCACCGCGCACTGGGGCCTGGAGCACGCCCACGGGACGATGATCGGCCTGCCGCAGACGGTGCTGATCGACCCGGCCGAGCGCGCGCGGGCGGTCCGCGTCTGCGCCCACGAGCTGTTCCACGCCTGGAACGTCTGCCGCCTCAAGCCCGCCGACCTGGCGCCGCCCAACTTCACCCAGGGCTCCTTCACCGAGTCGCTGTGGATCGCCGAGGGCGTCACCCGCTACTACGAGTTCCTCTTCCTCGTCCGCGCCGGCGTCCTCCCGCCCGAGGACTTCGTCTCCAACGTGGTGAACTACTACCGGCACCTCGCCGCCATGCCCGCCTTCGGGCGCACGTCGGCGGCGGACTCGTCGCGCGCCACCTTCCTCAACCACACCCGGTACCCGGGCAGCATCAACAACTCCGTCGACTACTACGACGTGGGGATGCTGATCGCCTTCGACCTGGACGCGGCGATGCGGATGGGGGCGCCGGCCACCTCGCTGGACGCCACCTTCCGCGCCTTCTACGAGCGCTTCGCCGCCGCGCCCCGCGGGTACTCGCACCAGGACGTGCTGGAGCACTTCGGCGCCGCCGGCCACGGCCTGCGCGATCTCCTCCGCCGTGAGGTGGAGACCGCCGGCGGGGTGCAGGTGCTGGAGGCGCTGCGGGCGCTCGGGTTCCAGCCGCAGCAGGGCAAGGTCCGCTACGCCGGGCTGGTGCTCAAGGACAACGCCGGGCCGGAGGTGGCCAACGTGCTGGACACGGGGCCCTCGGCCGAGAGCGGCATCGCCCCCGGCGACGAGCTGCAGATGGTGGAGGGGCTGCCCTTCCAGCTCAAGGCGCTCAAGTGGCTCATCGAGCACCGCGACCAGATCGCCGTCCGCGTCCGCCGTGGCCACCGCACTCGCGACTTCTCCCTCGCCGTGCGCGAGCGCGGCGACCTCACCGGCCTGACCTGGAACGGGACGGAGGCGCAGCTGCAGCGGATGCGCGAGTGGCTGGGCCGCCCGGAGCTGGCGTGGAAGGCGGGGGACAAGCTCCCCCTCACCTCATTCGAGAACTTCCACGGAATCCAGGCGGTGCTCTAGAGCCAGTACACCCCCGCGCTCGCCCAGGGGAGCGGCACCAGGCCCTCGTTGCCGAAGGCCTCGATGATCGCCAGGTCCAGCTTCAGCCGCAGCGGCGAGAGCGCGGAGGGACCCCAGACGATGCGGATGGTGGTGCTGCCGAAGCTGTTGGCGACCGGCTGCTGCGGCAGCACCTCCTGGATGAAGTGGAGCCACTCCCACGGCGTCGCCTCCACGCTGACGAACGGGACGACCACGGTGGGCATCCGGTCCAGGTCCTTGACCGAGGTGTCCACCGCCACCAGCGGGATGCCGGCGGCGAAACCGGCGGACTGGGGCAGGAAGTGGTGGTTGTCGAAGATGGCGGCGCCGGCCCCGAAGTCGAACGCGCCGACGCGCTTGTTGGCCATCGCCGTGAAGATGTTGAGCTGGACGTTCACCCCGAGTACCGCCCCTCCGGCGATGGCGCCGATGCCGTTGCCCGCGAAGAAGATGCCGGCGCCGCCCAGCCCGGCCGCGAAGGCGTCCATCATGTCGTAGCCGACGGCGATGCCCGGCCAGTACTGGCCTTCCTCCAGGACGCGGATCCGGAAGCCCACGTCCACCGCGCCCAGCACCAGGATGCCCGCGCCGCCGGCCGCGCCCACGCCGTGCCCGACGATGGGGATGGCCCCCGCCGCCGGGAGTGGGAGCCCGCCCAGGCCGAGGTCTACCTGGAGCCAGCGGGTGATGCCGGCGCCCAGGTGGAACAGCAGCAGCTCGTCGTCGGAGAGCACGAATTCGCCTGGGTCGAGCAGCCGCGCGCTGGGCGTGAGCAGATAGCGCTCGTCGCCCGCCCGGCGGGTGACCCACTGGTCGCGCCGCTCCTTCATCTCCTTCACCAGCGCCTCCGCGGACCCCACACCCGCCTGCGACGCCACCTCCGACAGCGAGCCGCCCGCCCCCTCCCAGTGCAGCTCCCCGATGGGGTCGCTGACGCCGGGCGCGTGCAGCAGCAGCAGCAGCGAGATGCGGTTGGACTCCACCGCGCCGGCGAGGCCGATCTGGCTGGCCGCGGCGGCCACCGGCGAGGTCGTGGAGGCGCCGGCCTTCGCCACGTGCACGTCCAGCAGCTCCGGCTGCACCTCCAGCACCGTCTCGGGGGTGAGCGGGCCGGGCGGCGCGTGCTCCTTGTTCCAGGACTCCAGCCCGCGGTTGAGCCCGGCCTGCAGCTCGTTGCTCACCTCCTGCGGAACGTCGGGCCCACCCACCGACAGCGCCCGCACCGGCATGTCCCGGTAGGGGCCGAGCGCGCCGATCTCCTTCTCCCGGACGTTCCCGAACGCGCATCCGGCCGACAGGGCACAGCACGCGAAAAGCACCAGCAGGCGCATGGCTCCCTCCTTCAGCCGCGAGTGGCCCGCGCGGCCTCCGAGACCGCCTTCATCTTAGCGGGGGCGACCTGGGCGCTGTTGACCGGCCGGTTGGAGAAGGTCCCGAACCCGCAATCCCCGCGGGAGCTCTTCCCGGCCCAGGAGGCGCGCTGGGCCTTGAGCCGCTCGGGCGGGAGCGGACGGGCGCTCACGGGTTGTGCTTCCAGTACTCCTGGGAGGCCACCGCCCGGGAGACCCACGCGTAGCCGGTGTCGCGGCCCGGCACCCAGGCCTTGAGGCCCTCCATGTCCATCATCTCGCGGTGCTTCGGGTCGTCGTAGCTCATCGAGAAGAGCGCCTTGAGGAAGCTCTGTTCGCGCTCCGGGGGGAAGTCGGCGAGGACGGTGAAGTTGCAGTGGTCGAACTGCTCGGTGGAGGCGAGCACCTGGTACTCGTTGGGGTCGATGGTGCCGTCCTTCGACCAGCGGTCCCAGTTGAGGTCGAGCATCACGCAGGCCTGCGCCTGGCCGATCTGGAGGCAGCGGAGCGCGTCCAGCTCGCCGCCCACGTGGTCGCCGTGGAGGCCCACCAGCACGTCGAAGCGGCGCTGCGTCGTCTTCACGCCCGCGGCGCGGAGCATCTCGGCCGGGATGAGGTTCGCCTGCGGAGAGTCCTTCGCCCCCAGCGCCACCGTCTTCCCCTCCAGGTCCTTGACGGTGGTGAACCCGGCGCTCTTGCGGACGACGAGGTGGGTGCGGCGGTCGCGGTCCGTGTCGCGCATGGCGATCGCCCGGCACCCGCCGGCCCGGCGCTGCGTGTCCAGCCAGGCGAGCGGCGAGTTCCAGGCGACCTCCAGGTGGCGCTTCACCAGTCCGTCCACCTGCAGCTCGTAGTTGGAATAGAGGACGACGTCGATGGGCCGGCGGAGCCCCTCGAAGAAGTCGCGGATGATCCCCCAGATGACGGTGACCTTCGGGTCGTAGATCACCGCGCCCACCACGATCGGCTTGTCAGCGGCCATGCGCGAGGGATTACCGGTTCAGGGCGCGACCTTCAACTCCACGCTGAGCTTCACCCCGGCGCGGAGGAGGGTCTGCCAGAGCGGGCCGCGCGACTGCGCCAGCTCCAGCAATTCGCGGACGGCGGACTCCGGCTCCAGGGAGCTGGCGTAGAGGCGGACGTGGATCGACCGGAGGGCCGGGGAGCCGGTGGCGCCCACCACGCCCAGGTGCGCGAGCGCGTCCTCCAGCTTCCCCAGGACCAGCGCCTCCACCGCGTCCAGCTCCAGCCGCCGCACCTTGGCGAGCGCCCGCAGGCCGTTGACCAGCTCCGCCCCGGCGGCGGCGAGCGCGTGCTCCAGGGCGGTGGCGTGGGGGTAGGCCTCGTCGAAGGAGACGGCGTCGCCCACGTCGAAGCGCTGGCCGCGGGTGTGCGCGTGCGCGGGGCCGTCCGCGCCGGCGGTGATCCGGAGCGTCCAGGTGGGGTGGCGCGGGTCGTCTGGCTCCATGGGGGGTGATCCGTGGTATGCGGCGCGTCCATGAGCGACCAGCCGCTGAATATCCTCGCCATCGCCAGTTACTTCAAAGGGGAGCGCTTCCTCAAGCAGGCCCACGCCCGCGGGGGGAAGGTGTACCTGCTCACGGTGGAGTCGCTGCTGAAGGAGCCGTGGCCGCGGGAGTGCCTGGCGGACGTCTTCGCGCAGAAGGACGACCCGCGGGTGCCGGGGGAGCAGGAGTTCATCAACACGGTGAGCTACCTGGCGCGGAACATCGGGTTCGACCGCATCGTGGCGCTGGACGACTTCGACGTGGAGGTGGCCGCCACCCTGCGCGAGCACCTCCGCATCCCCGGCATGGGCGACACCACCGCCCGCCACTTCCGGGACAAGCTGGCGATGCGCGTGAAGGCGAAGGAGGAGGGCATCCCGGTCCCCGAGTTCGTCCACGTCCTCAACTACGACGCGCTGCGGGAGTACATGGCGCGGGTGCCGCCGCCGTGGATGTTCAAGCCGCGGTTCGAGGCCAGCGCCACCGGCATCATCAAGGTCGAGAACCCGGAGCAGCTGTGGCGGGTGCTGGATGAGAAGGGGGACAAGCAGTCGTACTTCCTGCTGGAGAAGTATCTCCCCGGCGACGTGTACCACTGCGACTCCATTGTCTGGGACCGGAAGATGGTGTTCTGCGAGGCGCACCGGTGCGGGAAGCCGCCGTTCAACGTGGCGCACGGGGGCGGCATCTTCACCACCAGCACGCTGCCGCGCGGGTCTGAGGACGAGAAGCAGGTCAAGGCGCTCAACGAGCAGGTGCTGTCGAAGCTGAACATGGTCCGCGGGGTGAACCACGTGGAGTTCATCAAGCGCTCCAGCGACGGGAAGTTCTTCATGCTGGAGTCGGCGGCGCGGGTGGGCGGCGCGCACATCGCGGAGACCATCGAGGGGGCGACGGGCGTGAACTTGTGGGAGGAGTGGGCGAACGTCGAGGTCGATTACGCGCTGGGCAAGCCGTACCAGGTCAAGCCGGCGCGGCAGGAGTACGGCGGGTTGGCGATCACCCTGGCCAAGCAGGAGCACCCGGACCTCTCCGCGTACAACGACCCGGAGATCGTCTACCGCGCGCCGGAGAAGCAGCATGTGGGGCTGGTGCTGAGGTCCAAGGACCACGCGCGGATCCAGGCGTTGCTCGACAGCTACCAGGAGCGGTTCGTGCGCGACTTCACCGCCGTGCTGCCGGCGAAGGAGAAGTCGCCCCAGGCGCGGGCGGGGTGATGTCTGGAGGTGGAGACAAGCTGGCCCGGATTCGCCGGATCGCCCGGCGGTCCGCGCCCGGCCCGGCGTTCGCCCTGTCGGACGAGCCCGCCTGGAGGAGGGTCCAGATCCGGTTCATCGCGACCGGGCTCTTCTTCGTGCTCGCGACGGCGGCCCTGGTCATCCGGAGGTTCCAGATGCTCGGGAACACCGCGAGCGTGGTCGCCGTCATCGCGGGCGTCGCCGTGGTGGTGGTGGCGCCCGGAGTGTTCCTGTGGCGCAGCCGGACGGCGCCGGCCGTCGACGGTGGGGACCGCGAGGAGGATCTCCTGGGCTCGGAAGTGCAGCGCCGGTTGCAGGCCGGCCAGCTTTCACCCCAGGACCTGGTGTTCGAGGATCGAAGGTGGGTCACCTTCCTGGAGAGCTTCCGCTTCGGCGAGGACGCCTCGGTCCGCCAGGGGAAGCTCGACCAGGTCCAGCGGCTCAGGATGGGCGTCCTGATCGCCGCCGGGGTGGTCGTCGCCGTGGGAATCTTCGTGATGCTGGCCAACTTCGGAGACTTCGTCGGGTGGCTCCTCCTCGACACGTGACCCGTCCATGAGCGATCGGCTCGAGCAGAACAAGCAGGCGGTGATCCGCTTCTACGACCTGATGCCGGTCCCGGAGCGGTCGGAGAACGGCAACGCGATGTTCTAGGATGCGCCCCTCCCATGGACCCTCTCTGGCGAGCCCCCTACAACCGCGCCTACTCCGAAGCCTTCTTCCAGAAGTACATGGGGCTGCTGACCAGCCAGCTCGGTGAGTTCCCGTTCCGGGTGGCGGAGACGCCGCTCATCCTCACCCACGAGCTCCGCGACTGGCTGGCCAAGGCGGCCACGGAGATCGTCGGTCAGCTCTCGGAGCCGAAGCGGCTGGAGGTGCTGAAGAAGGCCATCCCCAAGGAG
Organism: Myxococcaceae bacterium; assembly: GCA_035637895.1. GTDB lineage: Bacteria > Myxococcota > Myxococcia > Myxococcales > Myxococcaceae > DASRBA01. The sequence continues at coordinate 814 of DASRBA010000025.1, read as the reverse complement.
CGCGACGTCCCCGGCATGGACCCGCTCCCCAACTGCGTGCAGGTGGACTTCGCGCTCGTCCAGGGGCCCAGCGGGAAGATCGAGGGCCGCGTGGTGGAGCTGCAGGCCTTCCCGTCCCTCTACGCCCTGATGTCCATGATGGCCGACGCGTGGGGCCAGACGATGAACGAGGTCCCCGACCTCCGCGCCGGCTGGACCTGCTTCATCGGCCAGGACAAGAAGGGCGCGCTGGAGCTGATGCGCCGGACCATCGTGGGGGACCAGGACCCGGAGACGGTGGCGCTGGTGGACTTCGAGCCGGAGAACCAGAAGACCTCCCCGGACTTCTGGGCCACCCAGAAGTTGTTCGGCGTGGACCCGGTGTGCGTCACCAAGCTGGTCAAGCGCGGGCGCCACCTCTTCCGCCAGAAGAACGGCAAGGAGGTCCCGGTCAACCGCATCTACAACCGGATGGTGTTCGACGAGCTGGACGTGAAGGGCGTGAAGCCACCCTTCGACTGGCGCGACGACCTGGGCATCACCTGGTGCTCGCACCCCAACTGGTACTGGGTGTGGTCCAAGTACGCGCTCCCGTTCCTCGACCACCACGCCATCCCCAGGGCGCGCTTCCTCTCCGAGTTCAAGACGCTCCCGGAGGATCTCTCGAAGTACGTGCTCAAGCCGCTCTTCTCGTTCGCCGGGTCGGGCGTGGTCATCGACGTCACCAGGGAGGCGATCGACAGGGTCCCCGCGGACCAGCGCGACGGCTGGGTCCTCCAGGAGAAGATCGAGTACGCCCCCGCCATCACCATGCCGGACGGCAACGGGGTGAAGG
>DASRBA010000024.1:0-2158 GCA_035637895.1 Myxococcaceae bacterium | reverse complement strand
CCAACTGCAACTCCGCCTACGATCCGCCGTACCCGGATCCGGCCTGCAAGTGCACGGACTCCAACCCCGCCTCCTGCCAGAACTCCCCGCGGCAGCTGTGCCTGGACAACACCGCCACCGTGGCCGCCATCCAGGCCGCCTACAACCAGCACAACATCCGCACCATCGTGGTCGGGTTCGGCGCGGAGACCGCGTCCGGCGACGGGCCGCTGGTGCTGGAGGCGATGGCCAAGGCCGGCGGGTTCCCGCGCACCTGTCCCTCGGGCACCAACGCCGAGTGCGGCACCGGCACCTGCGACGCCGCCAACAAGACCTGTTCGCCCAGCTTCTACCAGGCGGCGAACGCGGCGGACCTGGCGCGCGTGCTGGCCAACATCGCCAAGAAGGTCAGCCAGGCGCCGTGCGACTACCTGCTGGACGTGACCCCGTCCGATCCCAACTTCATCAGCGTGCTGGTGAACGGGACCTCGGTGCCGCGCGGATCCGACAGCTGGATCTACCTGGGCCCGGGCGGCGACGGCGGCGCCAGCGGCAAGGTGCAGCTGGTGGGATCGCTGTGCACCCAGGCCAAGGCGGCCACGCCGGACACCCCGGTCCAGATCGAGATCCGCCTCCTCCGCACGTTCTGACCTGACCGGCCGTGGCGGCGCCGCGCTTGCGGCCCGCCCCGCGCGGCGCTACGTCACCCGCCGGTGAGCGCCTCCCCTCCGCCTCCTCCAGGACCGCCCGGCTCCAAGCCGCCGGGCGCGCCGCCCGCGCCGCCGCGGTTCGGGCCGCAGGCGCCGGGGCCCATGACCCCGGAGGAGAAGCGGCTGGCGGCGGTGCGCAAGGTGATGGAGCAGGTGCTCCAGCTCGCCCGCGCCGCCGAACCCAACCTCTTCGGCAAGGAGGCGCGGGACTGGTTCGAGAAGCTGGACGTCGCCCACGAGAACACCGTGCACGTGCTCCAGTTCGCGCTCGCCAACGACCTCCCGCGCGGGCTGGCGCTGTCGGCGCTGCTGTGGCGCTACTGGGTGGTGTGCGGCCACATCGCCGAGATGCGGCCGCTGGTGGACGAGCTGCTCGAGCGGGCCAGGACGGCGGGCGCGCCGCCGGAGGCCCAGCTCCCCGCGGCGGTGAGCGCGGCCTTCATGGCCTACTTCGCCGGGGACGACGCGCGCGCGGAGAAGCTGGCCAACGAGTTCCTCCCGGTGGCGGAGAAGCGCCCGGACCCGATGCGGGCCGCGCTGTTCCGGCTGCTCCTGGGCTGGGGCCAGGAGGCGCGCTCCGGGTATCCGGAGGCGAAGACGCTGCTGGAGGCGGCGCTGGAGGGCTTCCGCCAGCTCAACCACCTCTGGGGCACCGCGGTGTGCCTGAAGGAGCTGGGGGAGCTGGCGCGCATCGACGAGGACTTCGACGCCGCGCGCCGCCTCTACGACGAGGACTTCCGGGTCTACCAGAAGCTGGGCGACCACCAGGGGATGGCGGTGACGCTGATCAACCTGGGCTTCGTGGCCCTGCACGGGGACGACCTGGACGACGCGCGCGGCCGCTTCCTGGGGGGGATGCAGATCCTCCGCAACCTGGGCAGCGACCAGTTCGTCGCCGCCGCCCTGTTCGGGATGGCCTGCCTCAAGCTGGCCGAGGCGGCGTTCGTGCCCTGCGCGCGCCTGCTCGGAGCCTCGGCGGCGCTACTGGACCAGGTGGGGGGCAAGCTGGAGCCGGCGGAGCGGCTGCTCTGGGACAAGGTGAAGGCGGCGGTGACCGACCGGCTGGGGGAGGCGGTGGTGTCCCGGTCGATGGAGGAGGGGAAGAAGATCCCTCCAGACCGCCTGGTGATGTAGCGCCGGCCTCCGGGTGAGCTAAAACACTGCTCCCCGATGAGGCGCCGCCGGGCACAGAGCCTGTATCGACGGCTGGGGCTGCCGCCCAACACGGCGGAGCCGGGGCGCAAGGGCCTCGTCCTCCTGCAGATCGACTCGCTGTCGTACTTCGCGCTGCGGGCGTCGCTGAACCGCCGCTTCCTCCCGTTCCTCTCCCGCCTGGTCCGCCGGGGCGGCTACAAGCTGCAGCCGTTCCAGACCGGCCTGCCCGCCACCACCCCCGCGTTCCAGACCGGGCTGTTCTACGGGGTGAGCGACCACGTGGCGGGCTTCCGCTGGCTGGACAAGCGCGCCGG
>DASRBA010000023.1:0-18043 GCA_035637895.1 Myxococcaceae bacterium | reverse complement strand
AGAGGTCCTCCTCGTCCAGCCCCACCAGGTGGCCCACCTCGTGGAGCAGGGTGATGCCGATCTGCTCCAGCAGCTCCTCGCGGGTGCGCGCGAACCGCTCCAGGTTCCGCTGGTAGAGCACGATCGCCGCCGGGAAGTGGTCCGCGGACGAGGTGACGCTCCGCTCGCCGATGGGCGTCCCCCGGAACACCCCCAGGATGCAGGGCGACAGCGGCGGGTCCGAAGAGGTGAGGTCCTCCTCGCCCGGCAGGGGCTCGACCGAGATGGTGGTGTTCTCCAGGTACGGCTTCACGTGCGCGGGGAGCTGCTCCAGGGCCTCGGCCACCGCGCGGTCGAACTCCTCCTCGCTCAGCGTCACCGGCGCCGGGAACTCCTCCGCGTCCAGCTTGCGCGCCCGCTCGAACCGGCGCCGCGCCTCCTTGAGATCGCCCCGCCGCTCCGCCGCCAGCCCCAGGTAGTGCTGGGCCCACGCGTCGTCCGGCGCCCGCGCCGCCAGCTTCCCCAGCTCCTTCTCCGCCGGCCCGAAGCGGCACAGCTCGAACAGCGCGATGGCGCGCTCGCGCAGCGCGTCCACGGACCCCGCGTCCAGCGCCAGCGCCTGCTCCGCCCGCTCCAGCGCCTCCTCGCACTCGCCCAGCTGGTTCAGCCCCACCGCCTCCAGGAGCAGCAGCTCGTGCTGCAGGTCGCGGTCGCCCTTCTTCTTCGCCAGGGCCAGGCCCTTGCGGCACAGCTCCAGGCCCTCCTCCACCGCGGCGCGGTCCTCGCCGAACCGGGTCACCAGCAGATCCGCCGCGCCCAGCAGCAGGTCCGCGTCCTCCGGCGCCGCCTGGAGCGCCTTGCGGAACGCCTTCAGCGCCGCGTCCACGTCGCCGCGCTCCGCCAGCGCGGTCGCCTCGAAGTGCATCGCCTCCGGGTGGCGCTTCTGCCGGCCCAGCACCTCCCGCGCCAGCTGGAGCACCTCGTCCCAGCGGCCGCCCTCGTACGCCGCCGCCGCCCGGTCCAGGAGCGATTCGATCTCCGGAGGGTTCGCGCGGGCCACGGGCGGGAAGGTAGCGTGTTACCGTCGGCGGCGCCGTGAACATCCTGGGCGACCGGGGCATGCGCAAGGGCGTGGCGATGGTCCTGGGAAAGCCAATCGACTTCGATCGATTGCTGGTGCTGGTGGGATTCGCCCAGTAGGCGATCCCCTCACCTTGACAGGACCAGGGCTATCGTTAGGTTAGCACTCCGCCTGGGCGACTGCTAACGCTCAAACGGCTGATTTTCCCAAACATTTGGAGGTTGTTCGCATGGCAGCCAAGGAGATCTACTTCCACCAGGGCGCTCGTGACGCCATCTTGCGCGGCGTTCGCGTGCTGGCGGACGCGGTGGCGGTGACGCTGGGCCCTCGCGGGCGCAATGTGGTGATCGAGAAGTCGTTCGGCTCTCCCACCGTGACCAAGGACGGCGTCACGGTGGCCAAGGAGATCGACCTCGAGAACAAGTTCGAGAACATGGGCGCGCAGATGGTGAAGGAGGTCGCCTCCAAGACCTCGGACGCCGCGGGCGACGGCACCACCACCGCCACCGTGCTGGCGCGCGCCATCTACGAGGAGGGCCTGAAGCTGGTGGCCGCCGGCCACAGCCCCATGGACCTCAAGCGCGGCATCGACAAGGCGGTGGAGGTCATCGTGGGCGAGCTGAAGAAGCTCTCCAAGCAGACCAAGGACCGCAAGGAGATCGCGCAGGTCGGCACCATCTCCGCCAACGGCGACGAGACCATCGGCAACATCATCGCCGAGGCGATGGAGAAGGTGGGCAAGGAGGGCGTGATCACGGTCGAGGAGGCCAAGGGCATCGAGACCACGCTGGACGTGGTGGAGGGCATGCAGTTCGACCGCGGCTACGTCTCCCCGTACTTCGTCACCAACCGCGAGCGGATGGAGGCGGTGCTGGAGGACGCGTTCATCCTCATCTCGGAGAAGAAGCTCTCCGCGATGCAGGACCTCATCCCGATCCTGGAGCAGGTGGCGCGCTCCTCGAAGCCGCTGCTGATCATCGCCGAGGACGTGGAGGGCGAGGCCAACTCCACCCTGGTGGTGAACAAGATCCGCGGCGTCCTCAACGTCTGCGCGGTGAAGGCGCCGGGCTTCGGCGACCGCCGCAAGGAGATGCTGAAGGACATCGCCATCCTCACCGGTGGCCAGCTGGTCTCCGAGGAGCTGGGGGCCAAGTTCGAGAACCTCACCCTCAACGACCTGGGCCGGGCGAAGCGGATCCTGGTCGACAAGGACAACACCACCATCATCGACGGCGCCGGCCAGAAGAAGGACATCGAGGGCCGGATCAAGCTCATCCGCGCCCAGATGGCGGAGACCACCTCCGACTACGACAAGGAGAAGCTCCAGGAGCGGCTGGCCAAGCTGGTGGGCGGCGTGGGCGTGGTCCACGTGGGCGCGGCCACCGAGACGGAGATGAAGGAGAAGAAGGCCCGGGTGGAGGACGCGCTCCACGCCACCCGCGCCGCGGTGGAGGAGGGCATCGTCGCCGGCGGCGGCGTGGCGTACCTGCGCTGCCTGCCCGCGCTCGACGGCCTCAAGGCGCAGGGCGAGGAGGCGTTCGGGGTGGACATCATCCGCCGCGCGCTGCTGGAGCCGCTGCGGAAGATCGCCTCCAACGCCGGCGTCGAGGGCGCGGTGGTGATCGAGAAGGTGCAGAACGGGAAGGGCGCCTTCGGCTTCAACGCCCGCACCGAGACGTACGAGGACCTGGAGAAGGCGGGCGTGATCGACCCCACCAAGGTCGAGCGCACCGCGCTGCAGAACGCCGCCTCCGTGGCGTCGCTGCTGCTCACCACCGAGGCGATGGTCGCCGAGCGCCCGAAGAAGAAGGCCAAGGGCGGCGGCGGCGGCGGTGGCGGCGGGATGGGCGACTACGGCGGCGAGGACATGGATTACTGAGCCCGGAAGTTCGGCCGGCGCATGCCGGCCCTCGTGCCCTGAAAAAGTAGAAGTCCCGGCGCGCCCCACAACGCGCCGGGACTCCCGAAGTTCCGCCAAATCGCGGCTGAGCGTTACTGGAGCCCGCGATCCCCTGTCGGCGGAAGCCGTTTGAAGTTCGTGACTAGGCGGCCACCGGCTGCGCGCCGCCCTTGAGGCCCTGGAAGAGCTTCAGGATGTCGCCCAGCACGCCGATCATCTTGGTGATGGCGCCCATGGCGTCCTGCATCCCGCCGCCCTGGCCCTGCGCCGCCTGCGCCTGGTCCGTCGTCGCCGGCGGAGGCTGGGCCCCCGGGACCGGCTGAGCCGCCGGCGCAGCCTGGGGGGCGCCCAGCTGCTGCGTCAGGTTCTGGAGCTGCTGGGTCAGGCCCTGGACGGGGTCGTTCGGGACGGCCACGTCCGGAGCGTTGGCCGCCGGCGCCTGCGCCTGGTTCCCGCCCTGCGCGCCGCCCACGCCCAGCTGCTGCAGCAGGTTCTGGATCTGGCCGACGATCCCCTGCAGCCCGCCCTGCTGCGGCTGCGCCTGGGCGCCGTTCTGCGCCTGGCCCGCGGCGTTGCCGTTGGCCGCGTTCGGGACCGCGTCGCCCAGCTCCTGGTTCCCGTCCATCCCGCCGCCCTTGATCTCCTGGCCGTTCTTCGTCCACTGCTCGGCGTCCTTGCCCATCGCGAACTGGTCGCCCTGGGTGTTGAACTGGGCCGGGCCCTGGCTGACGGGGCCGGCCTTGCCGGTCTGGGCGTCGATCTCCGCGCGCTGGTTGCCGTCGGTGACCTCCAGCTTGGAGCTGACCAGGTTGTCCACCTTGACGTTGACCTTGGTCCCGTCGCCGAGGGTGAAGGTGGCGTCCTTGTTGAAGTCCCACTTGCCGCCGTCGCCCTCGGTCACGTGCGGGTCGCCGGCGATGTCGGTCTTCTTCCCGTCCGGCCCGGTGATGTTCCAGCTGCCGCCGCCGTCGGACGAGATCTTGTAGCCGCCCTTGGTGGTGATGGTCTTCTCGTCACCCGACATCGCGCCCGCGCCGCTGGTGGCGCCGCCCGACGACGTCCCGGTCGCCCCGCCCGTGCTGGTCCCCGCGCCCGCGTCCCCACCCGCCTGCGCCGTCGCCCCGCCCGCCGAAGCGAACGCGAACGGCTTCCCGTCGGGGCCGATCCCCGCCTGCGCCACCGCCGTCGCCGCACCCGCGCCCGCATTCGCCGCCGCGTTCGCCCCGCCCTGCGCCGTCGGTGCCGCCGGCGCCGCCGCCCCGCCCTGCGCCTGTGCCTGCCCGGCGTCCGCCGGGTTCGGCGCGCCCGGCATGAACGGTCCCTGCGCCTGCGCCCCGCCGCCCACGCCCAGCTGCGCCGCGAGCGACTGCAGCGTCTGCATGATCTGCTGCAGCTTCGCGGTGAAGTCCCCACCCGCCGCCGCACCACCCGCGGTGGCGGCCGGCGCCCCACCAGTCCCGGCGAACGCCGTCGCGGCGGCCGCGTGGGCCTCCGCCGTCTGCGTGATCACAGGGGTCTGGACAAAGTTCTGCCCGACTTGGAGCGCCATGATTTTCTAATCCTTTGGAATGACTACGCCTCTCCAGGTGATCCCGTATGGGACCATGTAAGCGTAGGGTTCAAATGTAGTATCGCAGGATACCTCTCGGAGTTTCTTGGAAATTAAGTATCCAGAAAACTCGACGAGATCCGAAGGCTTAGCCTTGGGTGCTGAGTTTCAGCGCGCGATTCAATTCCCGGCTCAGCGCGCGGACGTCGGAAAGCAGCTTCGGGAGGCAGGCGGCGGCGCCCCCGCGGAGCGATTCCAGGGCGGCGTCCATGGTGAGGTGCTCGGCGAGGACGACGAATGGGGCGCCCCGGCACAGCGTCCGCCCCAGCTCCACCGCCTTCTTGCCGTGGGCAGGGGAGAAGTCCCAGCTGACGACCACCCCGGCCGGGGGATCGCCCTCCACGGCCGTGGGCTCGGTGAGGACGTTGGGCTCCATCCCCAGCATCTTCAGGGCGTCGGTGATCTGCCTGGCGCTGGCGGGGTTGTCCTCGTAGACGTCCACCCGCACGCTGTGGGCGCGGGGCGCGCGCGCGGGCGGCTGGGCGGAGAGCGCGTGGCGGATCTTCTCCCGCACCTCGCGGATCTCGTCGAAGGGCTTGAGCAGGTAGTCGATGACGCCCAGCTCCAGGGCCTGCTGCGCGGTCACCAGCGACGGGTAGCCCGTCATGATGATCACCCGCGAGTTGGGGTCCGCCTTGCGCGCCTCCTGCGCCAGGTCGAGGCCGGACAGGCCGGGCAGGTTCTTGTCGGTGACGATCAGGTCGTAGGGGCCGACGCGGAGCAGCTCGATCGCCTCCTCGGCGGTCTGGGCCTCGATGACGTCGCACTCCTTGCCCATCAGGTCCTTGAAGACCATCCGGATGATCGCCTCGTCGTCCACCACCAGCAGCCGCTTGCGGGCCGGCGCCGCCTCCGGCGCGGACTGGGCGAACGTCACCCGGAACACGGTGGCCGGCGGCGGCAGGTCCGGCAGCGCCATGGGCGACGCCAGGCTGATGGTCGCCCCGTGCTCCTGGGCGATCCGCTTGCAGACCGACAGGCCCAACCCGCTGCCCCGCGCCTTGCCGGTGACGTAGGGCTCGAAGATCCGGTCCCGGAGGTCCGGCGGGATGCCCGGGCCCCAGTCCGCCACCATCAGCGTGGGCACGCCGTTGTCGCGCTGGACCACCAGCTTGATCCGCCCGCGGCCGCTGAGCGCGTCGCGCGCGTTGTTGAGCAGGTTGAGCACCAGCTGCTCGAGGAGCCGCGCGTTGCCCAGCACCTCCACGTCCGGCGCCGCGTCGACCTCCAGGGAGATGCGGGCCACGTCCGGGTTGAGGTGGAAGTGCTTGGCCGCCGCCTGCGCCGGCGCCGCCAGCGTCAGCCGCTCCCTGGGCGCGGGCTTGTCGGAGGCGATGCGGGTGAAGTCGGAGATGATCTGCTCCATCCGCTCGACCTGGGTGAGCAGCAGCGCCACCGGCGTCCCCGGCTGGGCGGACTCGTCCATCATCTGCGAGTAGGCCTTGATGCCCAGCAGCGGCTGGCGCAGCTCGTGGAGCACCTCGGCGGCCAGCTGGTTGGTCTGGTGGGTGGCGCGCTTGAAGGAGTCCATCGCGGCGCGCGCGCCCGGCAGATCGCCCTCCTCGATGGCCCTGCGCAGCAGCTCGAGTGGGCTCTCCATGGTCGGGGCCCAGCATGGCGAACCGAGCGGCGGTGCGCAATCACCCGAGAAAACGGTTGCACGCACGGCATGGGCTCGGGAGAAATGCCGGAAACCCAAGGAACCGTAAAATGCCCCAGACCGACCCCTTCCACGCGCTCGTCCCGCGCAAGCTGTCCGACGCGGAGCTGGCCGCCGCCATGCGCCTCAACCTCGAGGCGGAGATGGACGCCATCAACCTCTACGCGGCCCACGTGGAGGCCACCGACAACGAGGAGGCCAAGGCCATCCTCCGGCACGTGATGGACGAGGAGAAGGAGCACGCCGCGCTGTTCAAGGAGCTGATCAAGCGCCTGGACCCCGCGCAGGCCCAGCACGACGCGGACGCCCCGCGGAAGTACCAGCTGATCGTCTCCGGCGCGCCGCACGAGGCGGTGGAGGCGGCGGGCGAGGAGGGGGAGTCCGAGGCGCAGGCCCCGGCCACGCTCCCCAGCCAGCTCACGGTCGGCTCGCTCCGCCCGCCGCGGTGATCAATCCGCTCCGGCGCCGCCTCGTTGCGCACGGGGTGGGGGCATCGGCCCGCTCCGCCCACGGCGGTCGCGACGCGCTACGACGCCTCGCTGCGCGAGTGGCGCTGCGGCGGCGTGGGATCCAGGTTCCCGGCGGCGATGTACACCACGTTCCGGGTGCTCCGCTTGCCCCGGTACATGGCCCGGTCCGCCATGTCGAGCAGGGCCGCCTTGTCGGTGGCGTGCTCCGGGAAGCTGGCCACGCCCACGCACGTGGTGAGCTGCACGGACAGGCCCTCGCTGGCGAGGAAACGGTGGGTCTCCACCGTGCGCCGGATGCGCTCCGCCACCTTGAGCGCGCCGCCGGAGTCGGTCCCGCGCAGGAGCACCACGTACTCGTCGCCGCCGTAGCGCGCCACCACGTCGTCGTCGCGCACGCAGCCCTTGAGGATCCGCCCCACCTCGACCAGCAGCCGCGACCCCACCAGGTGCCCGTGGGTGTCGTTGACCCCCTTGAAGAGGTCCAGGTCCAGGAAGAGCAGGCTGAACGAGACGCCGGTCTGCGCGGAGGACTTCACCTCCCGCTCCAGGACCAGCTCCAGGTAGCGCATGTTGAACAGCCGGGTGTGGTCGTCCAGGTAGGCCAGGTCCTCCACCTCGGCGAAGCGGCCCAGGTTCCGCCAGGCGAGCGCCAGGTTCTTGCCGAGGAAGGTGGCGGAGGACTTGGTCGACTCCGGGACCCCTCCGGAGAAGAGCAGCACCGCCCACCCGAACGTCACCCCGCCGTCGGTGGCGGGGAACGCCCAGGCGTTCTTGAACGGCTCCGGCGGATCCGGCAGCGCCACCGGCTGGTCGCCCGGGTCGAGCTGGCGGGCGCGCGCGGTGAGGGCCTGCTGCACCTCCTCGCTCACCCCCTGCGACGCCTGGACGGACTGGCCGTCGCGCGGGCGCCCGGCGATCACGCACGCCGCCGCCCCGGTGAGCTGGGTGAAGGCGGAGAGCGCGTGGTGCATCAGCTTGTCGTGCTCCAGGGTGGTGCTGATCCGCTGCCCGTTCTCCAGCAGCTCCACGTAGCGGCGGAGCGACTCGTTCTCCTTGAGCAGGGTGCGCGCGGAGAGCGCCTTGGCCACCGCGTGCTGGAGCGCCTCCGGCGCCACCGGCTTGACCAGGTACTCCGCCGCGCCGCTCTTGATCGCCCGCACCGCCGGGGCCACCTTGTCCAGCGCGGTGATCACGATCACCTCGGTGCCCGGGTGCGTCTCGCGCGTGTACTCCAGCACCTCCATCCCGTCGCCCTCGGGGAGGATGAGGTCGGTCACCACCGCGTCGAAGCGCTGCTCGGCCAGGGCCAGCTTGGCGTCGTGGAGGGACGAGAACGCCGTCACCTCGTGGCCGGCCGCGGTGAGGAAGTCGCCGTAGACGGAGCGGGCCACCTTCTCGTCGTCGAGCAAGAGGATGCGGGCCACGGGGGTCAAGGCTTAGCAGGAGCCGACGTGCGCTGCTAGGTTCGCCCCGTGGCCTTCGAGAGCGGACGCCGGCTGTGCCTGCTGTTCGAGGCGGGCGAGAGCCGCTTCGCCATCGAGGCGACCGCCGTGGTGGAGGTCGCCTCCCCGGACGAGGACGGGAGGTCCATCCGCGGGCACCTGGAGCTGGAGGACCTCTCCGAGCTGCTCAACGGCCCCCCGGAGGTGCGGCCGGGCATGGGCGTGGTGCTGGACGTGAGCCCCACGCTGGCCGCGCGGGTGCGGCGCATCGTCGAGGTGGCGGACGTGGCCCGCGACCCGTTCTTCATGCTCCCGCCCGGCGTGCGCGACGCGATGGCGGCGCTCGCCCGCGGCGCCATCCTCCACGGCGGGCGGCTCTACCTGGAGCTGATCGCCGAGGCGCTCCCCCGGCTGCCCGCCCAGCTCCCCACCGCCGCGCCGCGCGCGGTCATCCTGCTGGAGTCGCCGCCCGACCGCGGGCTGATCTTCGAGTCGCAGGGCGTGCTCTACGGGCTGCCGCTCACCGTGGTCTCGCAGGTGGTGCAGCGGTCGGAGTCCTTCTGCCTGCTGCCCTCCCGGCGGGGCCCGGCGCTGGGGCTGTTCCCGCACGCCCAGGCGCTGTGGCCGGTCTACTCGTTCGCCGGGCTGCTGGGCGGGCTGGGCGAACCGGAGCCGCTGCTGGTGCTCAGCGAGCTGGCCGGCCAGAGCGTCGGCTTCTGCGCCTCGCGCGTGCTGGGCGTGCACCAGGACTTCCGGAGGGCGGAGTCGCGCGGCGAGTTCGAGGCGGGCAACCTGCCGCGTGGTGCACTCTTCCTGGACCTGCAACGCATGTTTTCTTGAAGCCGCGGCAAGCGGCACCGTATTCTGGCCGGAAGATGCCGAGGAACCTGCTGGTCGCGGACGACTCCCTCACCATGCGCAAGGTGATCGGGATGATCTTCTCCACGGAGGACTTCCAGATCCACGCCGTGGACAACGGGATCGACGCGATCCACAAGGCGCGCGAGCTGCGGCCCGACGTCATCCTAGCGGACGTGATGATGCCCGGCGCCAGCGGCTACGAGGTGTGCGAGGCCCTCAAGGCGGACCCCAACACCACCGCCATCCCGGTGGTGCTGCTGGCGGGGACCTTCGAGCCCTTCGACGAGAACCGCGCCCGCACCGCCCGCGCGGACGACCACATCACCAAGCCCTTCGAGAGCCAGGTGCTGCTGGACAAGGTGAAGGCGCTGCTGGGCATCAAGGGAGACGCGCCCGCGCCGGCGCCCTACCGCCCACCCGTGGCCGCCCAGCCCTCCGTCCCGGTCCCCGGCGCGGCGCCCACCGCGTCGCGGAACACCCGCCCTGGCGGCCTCCCCGCCGCCGGCCCCGCGCCGGGCGTGCCGCAGCCGGCGCCGGGCATGCGCCCCGGCGTCCCCATGCACACGCCCGCGGGCGGCATCCCCGGCGCCCGGCCCATGCCCGGCATGCCTCCTCCCGGGGTGCCGCGGCCGCAGACCACGCCCATCCCGCCGCCCGGCATGCCCCGGCCGCCGGGGCCCGGCATCCCGGGTGTCGCCGGCATGCGCCCGGGCATCCCCGGCGTGCCGCCGCCCGGCGTCCCCCGGCCCATGACGCCGGGCCCGGGCACGCCCTCCGGCGGCATCCCGCGCGCGGTCCCGCTCCCCCCGGGCGCGCGGCCCATGGGTGTCCCCGGCATGCCGCCGCCCGGGATGGCCCGGCCGCCGCAGGCCGCGCCAGCTCCGCAGCCGCGCCAGGATCCGTTCGGGTTCGGCGCCGGCCAGCCGCAGCCCCAACAGCTCCAGCGGCCTCGCGCCCCGCAGCCGCCGCTCGTGGTCGAGGAGCAGATGCCGGTGCCCCGCGGCGCCGAGGAGATCTCCATCGACGTGGGTGGAGCGCAGCCCCACGCCGCGCGCGCGGACGGTGGAGAGGCGGCGCTCCGGCAGGCCCTCTCCCAGGCCTCGCGCGAGGTGATCGAGAAGATCGCCTGGGAGGTCGTCCCCCAGCTGGCGGAGACGATCATCCGGGAAGAGCTGGATCGGCTGATCAAGGAGCGGGAAGGCAAAGGCTGATGTGGTAGGAGCGCCGGGCCCCTGGCGCCGCCGTCAGCTCCCCCGGAGCCCCGTCGTCGCTCTTTCAAGGGGCTGACGGTGGAGTGCCGGAGGATGACGTGAGCGAGACGGAACTGGCCAAGGCGTACGAGCCGCTCGAGGTGGAGCGCCGCTGGTACCCGGTGTGGATGCAGCAGGGGTACTTCCAGGCGCAAGCCAGCTCCCCCAAGCAGCCGTTCTGCATCGTCCTGCCTCCGCCCAACGTGACCGGGTCGCTCCACCTGGGCCACGCGCTCACCGCCACCATCCAGGACACCCTGGTCCGCTGGAAGCGGATGAGCGGCTTCAACTGCCTCTGGCTGCCGGGGACGGACCACGCCGGCATCGCCACCCAGATGGTGGTGGAGAAGGAGCTGAAGAAGACCGAGGGCAAGTCCCGCCACGACCTGGGCCGCGAGGAGTTCCTCAAGCGGGTGTGGCAGTGGAAGGAGCAGTACGGGGCCCGCATCGGCCTGCAGCACCGGGTGCTGGGCGCGTCGCTGGACTGGAGCCGCGAGCGCTTCACCATGGACGCCGGGCTCTCCGCGGCGGTGCGCGAGGTGTTCGTGCGCCTGCACGCGCAGGGCCTGCTCTACCGCGCCCAGCGGCTGATCAACTGGTGCCCCTCCTGCCACACCGCGCTCTCCGACCTCGAGGTGGAGCACGAGGAGCGGAAGGGATCGCTCTGGCACATCAAGTACCCGGTGAAGGGCCGGCCGGGGCAGTTCCTCACCGTGGCCACCACCCGCCCGGAGACGATGCTGGGCGACACCGCGGTGGCCATCCACCCGCAGGACCCGCGCTACCAGGACCTCCACGGCGGGACGGTGGTGCTGCCGCTCATGGACCGGGAGATCCCCATCATCCTGGACCGCGAGCTGGTGAGCATGGAGTTCGGGACCGGCGTGGTGAAGGTGACGCCCGCCCACGACTTCAACGATTACCAGGTGGGCCTGCGGCACAAGCTGCCGATGATCTCGCTGTTCGACGAGTCGGCGCGGATGACGAAGGAGGCCGGGCCGTACATCGGGCTGGACCGGCTGGACGCGCGCATCCGCGTGCTGGACGCCCTCTCCGAGCGGGGCCTGCTGGAGAAGGAGGAGCCGCACCAGCTGTCGGTGGGGACCTGCCAGCGGTGCGGCACGGTGGTGGAGCCGCGGCTGTCCCCGCAGTGGTTCGTGAAGGTGGAGCCGCTGGCCAAGAAGGCCATCCAGGCGGTGGAGCAGGGCCGCACCCGCTTCGTGCCGGAGAGCTGGACCTCCACCTTCTTCGGCTGGATGCGCAACATCCACGACTGGTGCGTGAGCCGGCAGCTGTGGTGGGGCCACCAGATCCCCGCCTGGTACTGCCTCTCCTGCAGCCCGCGCCAGGGGGACGACACCGACCTGCCGCTCGACGCGGCCACGGTGAAGGTGGGCGGGATCGACCTCGCCCGCGCGGCGCCCATCGTGAGCCGGGAGCCGCCGACCTCGTGCCCCCGGTGCGCCGGGTCGTCCTTCATGCAGGACCCGGACGTGCTGGACACCTGGTTCTCGTCCGCGCTCTGGCCGTTCTCCACGCTGGGCTGGCCGGAGCACACGCCCGAGCTGCGCACCTTCTACCCGACCTCCATCATGGAGACCGGGCACGACATCATCTTCTTCTGGGTGGCCCGGATGATGATGATGGGCCTGCACTTCATGAACGAGGTGCCCTTCCGCGTCGTGTACCTGCACGCCATGGTGCGCGACGAGAAGGGCGAGAAGATGTCCAAGACCAAGGGGAACGTGATCGATCCCCTGGACGTGGTGGAGGGCGCGCCTGCGGAGAAGCTGCTGCCGGCGCTGCGGAACAAGTTCCCCCAGGGGATGCCCGCCTACGGCGCGGACGCGCTCCGCTTCACGCTCGCCTCGCTCACCCAGCAGGGGCGGGACATCAAGCTGTCGCTGGACCGGGTGGCCGGGTTCAAGGCGTTCACCAACAAGCTGTGGAACGCGGCGCGCTTCGCGCTGATGAACATGGGCTCGTACCGGCTGGACGAGAAGGACCTCAAGGACCACCCGCTGGCGCTCTCGCTGGCGGACCGGTGGATCCTCTCCCGGCTCAACCGCGCCGTGCAGGAGACGCGCACCCAGCTGGAGGCGCTGGAGCTGGCCGGCGCCGCCTCCACCCTCTACCAGTTCGTGTGGCGCGAGCTGTGCGACTGGTACATCGAGATGGCCAAGGCCGCGCTCTACGGGGACGACGAGGGCCGCAAGAAGGCCACCCGCGGGGTGCTGGTGATGGCGCTGGACCGGGTGCTCCGGCTCCTCCACCCGTTCACGCCCTTCATCACCGAGGAGATCTGGCAGAAGCTCCCCATGCACCACGTGGCGCCGTCGATCATGACCGCCCCGTACCCGGCCCCGGAGGCGTGGCTGGACGACCCGGCGGCGGAGGGGGAGATGGGGCCGGTGGTGACCGCCATCGAGGGCATCCGCACCATCCGCGGCGAGGCCGACCTGCCGCCGCAGGTGAAGATCGCCGCCCACGTGCAGTCCAGCTCCATGGCGGTGCGGGACACGCTCAAGATCTGGAAGGGCTACGTGCTGCCGCTGGCCGGCGTCTCCGAGCTGACGGTGAGCCCACCCGGCCCCAAGCCGCGCCAGTCCGCCGCCTACGTGGCCCCGACGATGGAGATCTACGTGCCGCTGGCGGGGGTGATCGACCTGGACGCCGAGCGCGCCCGGCTGCTCAAGGAGATCGCCCGGGTGGATGCGGATCTGACCGCGGTGCAGCGTAAGCTGGGGAACCCCAGCTTCGTGGAGCGGGCCCCGGCCGAGGTGGTCCAGAAAGACCGGGAACGGCTGGAAGAGTTGAAGGCGAGGAAGGCGAAGCTTCACGACCACCTGCAGAGGATTGCCCCGGAGGACCAGATGCCGGACCCGACGAACCCCCAGAGCGCCGCGCCGCCGGTGTCGAGCATCGTCACCAATCCGGAGACGGCCAAGGTGAAGCTGGGCGAGGAGGCGGCGGGGAAGGTGGGGTCCGCCACGGGGGAGACGGTGGACCTGGCCAAGGAGCTGGCCTCGGACCTGGCGGAGGTCCGGGTGCCGGACCAGGTGGATCCGCAGGTGAAGGAGGCGCTGGAGAAGCTGCGCAAGGGCACCGCCCAGGGTCTCTCCGCCACGGACCACTACGACCTGGGCGTGGCGTACATGGGGATGGGCCTGGTGGACGACGCCGTGCGCGAGTTCAACGTCGCCAAGGACGGGAAGGCCAAGGGCGCCGGCAAGGCGCTGGCGGAGGCCAAGGCGAAGGCGGGGGCGAAGGCCGCCCTCAAGAAGGCCGCGCCGGCGGCGAAGGCGAAGCCGATGAAGGCGAAGGCGGCGAAGGCGGCGAAGGCGGCGAAGGCGAAGGGGAAGGCCGCCGCCAGGAAGCCGGCGCGGAAGAAGTGACGATGCGCCTGCCGGCCGCGCCCTCCCAGCCCTGCTCCTCCGCCGGGTGCACCGGCGGGCTCGCCGCGCTCGCCGCCGCGCGCGCGAGGACCCCGGTGCGCGCGTGAGCCACCTCGACCGGCTGATCGACCTCGCGCTGGACGAGGACCTGGGCGCGGCTGGGGACGTCACCACGCTCGCCCTGGTGCCCGAGGGTGCTCGCGGGCGCGCGGAGCTCTGGGTGAAGGAGCCGCTGGTGCTCTCCGGGGCCGCCGCCTTCGCGCGCGCGTTCGCCCGGGTGGACCCGGCCGTGTCGGTCCGCTTCTCGGCGGAGGATGGGGATGCGGTGTCGGCGGGGACGGTGGTGGCAACCGTGGAGGGGAGCCTGCGATCGCTGCTCACGGGGGAGCGCACCGCGCTCAACATCATCCAGCGGATGTGCGGCATCGCCACCCTGGCGCGGCGGGCGGCGGAGGCGGTGAAGGGGACGAAGACCCGCGTGCTGGACACGCGCAAGACGGCGCCGGGGATGCGCGGCCTGTCCAAGGCCGCGGTGCAGGCGGGCGGGGCGTCCAACCACCGCTTCGGCCTGTTCGACGGGGTGCTGATCAAGGACAACCACATCGCCGCGGTGGGCGGGTCCATCAAGGTGGCCATGGAGCGGGCGAGGGCGCACGCCCCCCGGCTGGTGAAGGTGGAGATCGAGGCCACCTCGCTGGATCAACTGCGCGAGGCCATCGACTGCGGCGCGCAGGTGGTGCTGCTGGACAACATGGACGACGCGCGCATCCGCCAGGCGGTGGAGATCGCCGCCGGCCGGGTGGAGCTGGAGGTCTCCGGCGGGGTGACGCTGGAGCGGCTGCCGGCGCTCGCCGCGCTGGGGGTGGACTACGTCTCCATGGGCGCCCTCACGCACTCCGCCCGGTCGATGGACCTGTCCCTGGAGATCGAGACCGCGGCGCCTTAGGGCAGAGCGCAGCCAAGGAATCCGACCGTCCCCGTTCTTCCTCCGGACCATTTTTTCCGGGGGAGTGCCCGTGAGATTCCTGAAGACCACGGTGGGGATGTGCGCGCTACTGGGGCTGGCCTGCGTCACCGGGCCCAACAACGGCGCTACCTTCGGCTCGACCATCATCGGGGCGTCGTTCTCCGTCAGCGGGTACTGGGTGAACCCCTCCACCACGATCCAGGTGCAGGTGCTCAGCGCGCCCTCCGCGGACGTGAACGTGGACGCCAACTGGCAGACGCTCACCACCGTCACCAGCAGCGCCACCGCCTCCAACATCAACGGGGACCTGCTCTATCCGTGGAACGCCACCATCGTTCCCGTGCCGTCCAGCGCCTTCGCCGCCCGCTGGCCCGACGGGGGCCTGGTGAAGCTGCGCGCGCGCAGCGTCGAGACGGACGGCTCGCACCACACCGCCTACACCTTCGACGAGGTGACCTGGCAGAGCTGCGAATTCTCCGAGTACGGCAACGGGACGTCGGGGGAGAACATCGGCGTGCGGTGCCAGGGGTTGGGGCGCGGGGTGGTGGCCATGGTGTCCACGCACGGCAACCCCGCGGACCTGGGGACGCGCGACTTCCTGGGGCTCAAGGACGACCACGACAGCAACGCCTACTACCTCGCATGGGGCGCGCCGCAGACCCTGACCGACTTCAAGAACGCCTTCCTCTACCCCGGACTCGGCTCCGAGATCCGCGCGGTCTATTACAACGACGGGGACCTGGGCATCGGCCGGGACATGCACTGCTGGAATTACACCCTGGGCTTCATCGCCGGCACCGCGTGCTACGTCTCCAACTACAGCGACACGTACCAGCTGGCGAAGTTCGGGAACAACGCGGTGGGGCCGACGCTGGACCACGCCATCGACCACAACGGCCCGTTCGCCACGGTGGCCATGGTGACCCAGCACTCCACCATCTTCACCACCGACCCCGGCCCGGTGCACTTCGCCGCCTACGGCTCGGACGAGCGCCTGGCCACGGAGGCGAAGCTGGACAACACGGGGCACCACTTCTCGGTCCCCAGCAACTGCCTTACCTGCCACGGCGTGGACACCGGGTACTCGAGCGGGGCCACCTTCTCGGGCCGCGCCAGCTTCCTGCCGTTCGACCTGGCCAGCTTCAAGTACTCGACCACGCGGCCGGGATACTCGCGGGCCTCGCAGGAGGAAGCCTTCCGCCGCCTCAACGCCCTGGTGCGCAATACCACCGCGCCGGCGCCGGCCATCACCTCGCTGATCGACGGCGCCTACGCCCCGGCGGGCGTCGGCACCCTTGGCGCGACCTGGAACGACGCCTACCTCCCCAGCGCCTGGGCCGGCAGCACCACCAACCACGACTACCCCGCGCTCTACAACGGCGTGGTGAAGCCCTACTGCCGGACGTGCCACGTGTCCGCTCGCACCTTCACCACCATCGACTTCGCGGAGGCGACCGACTTCGAGACGCTCAAGCCGACCATCGGCAGCGTCACCTGCCGGACGCCGAGCGGCGCCCTCTTCATGCCCCAGGCCGAGCACCCCATGCGCAAGTTCTGGGCGAGCGGCGCGCGCGCCTACCTCAACGCGTGGACCGGGGACACCACGGGCTGCAAGCCGTAGCGGTCTCCTCTGCTCACTGCGCGGGCGCGGCAGCGGCCGGTTTGGCGCCGCCGTTGGGGCTGGTGAGGATCTCCGCCCGGACCTTCCCCTCCGCCTGCGCCGGCGCGCCCATCTCCATGATCGTCGCCACCGTCGGCGCCACGTCGATCAGCGAGACCTCCTGCGCGTAGTAGCCCGCCTTCACCCCGTGCCCGGCGAACACCAGCGGGATCTGGTTGTCGTATGCGTAGGGGCTGCCGTGGTCGGTCCCCACCGCCTCCGCATCCCAGACGAAGAACGGCCTGGGGACGAAGAGCACGTCGCCGCTGCGGTCCGGGTAGTAGCCGATCCTCAGCGACCGCCCGTAGCCCCGCAGGTCGCCGGTCGCCTCGACGTCGTCCCGCGCCACCGCCACCGCCACCCCGGGCTGCTTCGAGAGCCACGCCGCCGCCGCCCGCCGCACCGCCGGGGGGTCCTTCGACGGGTACCCCTTCCCGGCGAGGAACACGTCCAGCGCCTCCACCTGCGCGGTGATCTCCCCGCCGAACTTGCCGCTCAGCTCCTTGCCCATCGCCTGCGCCACCGCCGCCGGGTTCACCCGCACCGCCGCCACGCCGTGCGCCGCCCACTCCTCCGGCACCGCCGCGATGCCGTGGTCCGCGGTCACCACCACCAGCAGGTTGGCGCGCCCGCCCGCCGCCCGCTCCGCCGCCTGGACCAGCTCCGCCAGCGCCCGGTCCACGCGCAGCAGCGTGTCCTGCGCCTCCCACGAGTACGGCCCGTACTGGTGGTTCACGTAGTCGGTGGAGGAGAAGCTCACCAGCAGCAGGTCCGGGACGTCGTCCTTGCCCAGCTGCTCGCCCTCGATGGCGGCGCGCGCGAACTGCACCAGCACCTCGGACATCACCGGGGACCAGTTGAGCGCGGCGTAGAACTCCTTCCCCGGCCGCGGCAGCCCGCCGGTGAGCGGGTGGGGGAAGGTCCGGCCCAGGGCCCACGGGTTGCCCTCGAAGGGGCGGTCGTCCTCGCCGGCGTACTGCTCCTTCTTCTCCAGCAGCGTCCAGTCCTTGCCGAAGTAGCCGTCCGGCAGCGCCTTCTCGTTGAACGCCTTCACCCAGCCCGGGAACTCCTTGGTGTACCAGGTCCCCGTCACCCACTTGCCCACCGTCTCCGAGAACCACCACGCCTGCCCCAGCCGCCCGCCCATGGCGATCGCCGCCCGCGGCTTGGCGGCGATGGAGACCGCCTTGCCGCGCTCCAGGGTGGACACCCGCAGCCGGTCCGCCAGCGACTCGGAGAGGAGGTTGGCGGGGGAGCAGTCCTGCGACCCCGGCGGCGCCTCCAGCACCGGGTGGTCCGCGTCCCCGAACACCGGCTCCAGCTTCCCGGTGGTCCGGTTGAAGATGTCGTTCCCGACGATCCCGTGCCGCCAGGGGTGCGCGCCGGTGACGAGCGTGGCGTGGCCGGGCCCGGTCCTGGGGTCCGCATACTCCACCCGCGCGTTGGGGAAGAACGCCCCTTGCGACATCAGGGACGCCAGCCCGCCCGGCTTCAGCCGCGGCCGCATCCGCAGCAGCTGGTCCGCGCTCATCGAGTCCAGCGTGATCACCAGCGTCAGCTTCGGCGGCTTGGCCAGCGCGGGGGTCGGGAGGAGGGCCAGCGCGGCGGCGGCGAGGAGCGTTCGGTTCATGGACGGGCGCCGACCTTTCGCCAACGGCTCCCCGGAAGCAACTGACTTTCGCTGGAAGCTTCTGTTATGCCCCGCCCCGCATGTTCGAGGCGCGCGTGCGCGTGATCTACGGCGACACCGACCAGATGGGCGTCGTGTA
>DASRBA010000022.1:0-9292 GCA_035637895.1 Myxococcaceae bacterium | reverse complement strand
GCCGACGCGCTCCTCCTCGAAGGCCTGGCCTCCGGCGGGCGCTTCCGGCTGAAGATCCTGCACGTCGAACGGCTCCAGGACGGGCTGGCCCACCTCCGCCACTCGTCGTTCGATGTGGTGTTGCTCGATCTTTCCCTTCCGGACGCACAGGGGGTGGAAACGGTCGCCCAGACGTACGCGACGCGGCGGGACGTGCCGATCGTCATCCTCACCGGGCTGGACG
Organism: Myxococcaceae bacterium; assembly: GCA_035637895.1. Lineage (GTDB taxonomy): Bacteria > Myxococcota > Myxococcia > Myxococcales > Myxococcaceae > DASRBA01. The sequence goes on along the minus strand of DASRBA010000022.1, from coordinate 9,069 downwards.
ACGAACAGGTGGCCATCCAGGCGATGCACGCCGGCGCGCAGGACTACCTGGTGAAGGGTCAGTTCGATCACCACCTGCTGGCCCGCGCCATCCTCTACGCCCGCGAGCGCAAGCGCGCGGAGGCGGCCCAACAGCGCCTGGTGCGCGAGCAGTCGGCGCGCGCGAGCGCCGAGGCGGCGGAGCGCAACGCGCGCTTCCTGGCCGACGCCAGCCGGGCGCTGGTCTCCTCGCTCGAGCCGGACGAGATGCTGGCCAACCTGGCGAAGCTGACGGTGCCGGGGATGGCGGACGGGTTCCTCGTCGACCTGGGCGGCCACGAGGGGAAGTTGCGGCGGGTGGCGGCGCTGGCGACGGCGAGCGGCGCGAGGGTGCCGTGGCAGGAGGACCTGGATATGGCCACCGCCTTGGCGGGCGACCCGGTGGCGCACGCCCTGCGCTCCGGCGAGTCGATCGACTTTCCGGCGCTGTCGCAGGACGTCGCCACCCGGCTGCGGCTGCCGCCGGAGAGCTCGCACCTGCTGGGGCGCACCGCCTCGGTGGCGCCGATGATCGCCCGCGGCCGGACGCTGGGGGCGCTGACGCTGATCGCCTGGTCCGGGGACCAGCCGCGGGGCAACGCGTCGCTCCTGGCGGCGGAACTGGCGGGACGCGTGGCGCTGGCGGTGGACAACGCGCGCCTCTATCACGCCCGCGAGCTGTTGCTGGAGGTGGTCTCGCGCGACCTGCACGTGCCGCTCGCCACCATCATGGCCCACCTCCCGTCACCCGGAGACCAGCTCCCGCCCAGGAGCCAGCTGGAGACGATGGCCCGCGCCGCCAGCCAGATGACCTACATGGTGGAAGACCTCCTGGACATGGGCCGCCTGGAGCGGGGCGCGTTCGTCCTCGAGCGCGGCCCGGTGGACGTGGGCGCGCTGCTGCACGAGGTGGCGAAGTCCTTCCACCCGGTCGCCGAGCGGCGCGGCGTCCAACTGGAGGTGAGCGTCCCCCCGGGCCTGCCGCAGGTGAGCGCGGACCAGCGCCGCCTCACCCAGGTGCTGTGGAGCCTCTGGGGGAGCGGGCTGCGGTTCACGCCCTCCGGCGGGAGGCTGGGGCTGAGCGTCGAGACCGGGGACGACGAGCTGCGCGTGGAGATCGCCAACGAAGGGCGGAGCATCCCGGATGGGCAGATCCACCGCCTCTTCGACCGGCGCTGGCAGGACGAGAACGCCGAACCCGGCACGGGCGTGGGCCTCGCCGTGGCGCGGTCGATCATCGAGGCGCACGGCGGCCGCATCGGGGCTCAGCAGACGGCCACGGGCAACCGCATCTTCTTCACCCTGCCCCGGAGCAGGAGATGACGACGAACGGGATGTTGATCTTGTTGCGCGTGGGCCAATGCCCGCAGGTGTTGGGATGGGGATGATTCAGGTGGTCGGAAGGGTGACCACCGAGAACCAGAAGGTGCCGATCGATCCCACCATCTCGACGAAGCTGTCGAAGTTCACCGGTTTGGTGATGTACGCGTTGGCGTGCAGTCCGTAGGCCCGGAGTATGTCCACCTCCGCCTTGGAGGAGGTCAAGATCACCACCGGGATGAGCTTGAGCTGCTCGTCGGACTTGACCTCTTCCAGGACCTCCTTGCCCGACTTGCGCGGGAGGTTCCAGTCGAGGAGCACCAGGTCCGGCCGGGGCGCTTTGGCGTACTTGCCCTGCTGGCGGAGGAAGGTCATGGCCTCCTCGCCATCCTCCACCACGTGCATCTCGTTGATGAGCTTGTACCCCCGCAACGCCTCGCGGGTGATGAGGACGTCACTGGGACTGTCCTCGACCATCAAGATCTCGATGCGTTTGGGGACCTGGACCACCATGGATCTCTGGGGAACCCAGGGATTCTAGCTGGGACTCCTGGTGCGGACTACGTCTTCGTGGCGCGCTTCTTCCCCTTGGACGCCTCGTCCTTTGCTTGCGGGCGGTTGGGCGAGCGCTGCGGTGGGCGGCGCTCCTCCTCCGGAGCGGGCGCGGGCGCCGCCGGGGCCGCGGATTCGGCGTTATCCTGTTTTGCGGGCAACTGCGCCAGGCTGGCCTTGAGGGCTTCCATGAGGTCGATCACCTCGCCCTTGGGCTCCTCCGGCGGGTTGATGGTCACCGACTCGCCGGCGATCTTCGCCTTGATGATCTCCATCAGCCGCTTCTTCACCGAGTCCTCGTAGCGCTCGGCGTGGAACTCGGGCTGGGCCAGCTGCTGGACGAACTGCATGGCCAGCTTGAGCTCCGCCTCCTTCAGCTCCGCCTCGGGGATCTCCAGGTCGGCCATGGGCCGCACCTCGTCCGAGTAGCGCAGGTCCTGCATCAATAGGCCCGGGCCCTCCGGGCGGATGAGGACCAGCACCTGCTTGCCGCGGGCGGCGTGGCGGGCGATGGCGAAGAGCTTGGTCTGGCGCATCACCTCGCCCAGCAGGTGGTAGGCGCGCTCGGAGCTCTTGTCCGGGCCCAGGTAGTACGCTCCGTCGAAGTAGACGGCGTCCACCTTGTCCTGGGGGACGAACTCGACGATCTCGATGTTCTTGGAGCGCTCCTCCTCGATCGCCTTCAGCTCCTCGGCGGTGAAGAGGACGTACTGGTCCTTGGCGAACTCGTACCCCTTGACCATGTCGTCCCGCGGGACGACCTCGTTGTCGGTGGGGCAGATGTACTGCTGCTTCAGCCGCGTCTTGCACTTGCGGTGGAGCATGTTGAAGGAGATCGACCCCGAAGGTTCGCCGGTCGAGTACAGCTTGACCGGGATGTTGACGAGGCCGAAGGAGATGTAGCCGGTGGAGATGGGACGCGCTGCCATGGTGATCGGAAGGTAACACCCGGTGCTCGACGCCGCGAAAACAGTGCGCGATCTCCTGGAGTCACGAGGCGCGATCAGGAGATCGGGCACGTTGCCGGATCTCAAGCTCCAGCTGGCCGGGACGGCCGAGCGCCCGTTCACCCGCAAGGGCTGGCTGTTCGAGCTCAAGTACGACGGCTTCCGGCTGCTGGTCACCAAGGCGAAGGGCGCGGTGAAGCTCTTCTCCCGCCGCGGCAACGATCTCACCGCCGCGTACCCGGAGGTGATCCGCGCGCTGGAGGCCCTCCCCCACCCCACCTTCGCCCTCGACGCCGAGGTGGTGGTGCTGGACGCGCAGGGCCGGTCCTCGTTCCAGAGCATGCAGAAGCGGGCCATGCTCTCCTCGCCGCGGGAGATCGCCGAGGCCGCGCGCCGCTGGCCGGTGGTCCTCTACTGCTTCGACCTTCTGGGCTACGAGGACCTCGACGCGCGCAAGCTGGCGCTGTCCGACCGCAAGGCCGCCCTGCGCGCGCTGGTCCCCGCCGACCCGAAGTCCATCGTCCGCTACTCGGACCACGTGGAGGAGCGTGGGGAGGACCTGTTCCAGCAGGTGGTGAAGCTGGAGCTGGAGGGGATGATGGCCAAGCGGGCGGACGCGCCGTACGAGCCCGGCCGCTCCAGCTCCTGGCTGAAGATCACCGTGGAGCGGCACGCGGACCTGGCGATCATCGGGTTCTCGCCGCCGGAGGGCTCCCGCCTGGGCTTCGGCGCCGCGCACCTGGGCGCGTACGACGGCGACGAGCTGGTCTACGTCGGCCGGGTGGGGTCCGGGTTCACCGACGCGGAGCTGGAGGCGCTCCGGAAGTCGCTGGAGGAGGACCGGATCGACGGCCCGCTGTGCCCGCTGCCGGTGCTCATCCCCAAGGGCAGCACCTGGGTGCGGCCGCGGCTGGTGTGCGAGGTCCGCTACAAGCTGGTGACGGAGGAGGGCCAGCTCCGCGCGCCGGTGTTCATCCGCCTGCGCGACGACAAGGAGCCGGAGGAGTGCGAGGTGCCGCCGCGGGTGGGGGCGGTGGTGGGCGCGTCCGGCGACGTGGAGGCGCCGAAGCCGGCCTCGCCCAGCGTGAAGCTGTCGCGGCTGGACAAGGTGTTCTGGCCGGACGACGGCTACACCAAGGGCGACCTGGTCCAGTTCTACGCGGACGTGGCGCCGTGGCTTTTGGCGTACCTGAAGGACCGCCCGCTGGTGGTGACGCGCTACCCGGACGGCATCGCCGGCAAGTCGTTCTTCCAGAAGGACGCCACCCGCCTCGCGCCGCCGTGGGTGAAGTCGGCGCAGGTCTTCAGCGAGGTGGACGGCGAACAGGTGGACGCGTTCGTGGTGAACGACGCGGACTCGCTGCTCTACGTCGCCAACCTGGCCGCCATCCCGCTGCACCTGTGGTCCGCGCGGCTGGACGACCTGGAGAAGCCGGACTGGTGCATCCTGGACCTGGACCCCAAGGGCGCGCCGTTCGAGGACGTGGTGGAGATCGCGCTCGCCATCCGCGCGCTGTGCGGCGAGATCGGCCTGCCGTCGTTCCCCAAGACCTCCGGCTCCAGCGGGCTGCACGTGCTGCTGCCTCTGGGCAAGCAGATCACCCACGCGCAGTCGGTGGCGCTGGGGCAGCTCCTGGCCACCGTCATCGCCAAGCAGCTCCCGAAGATCGCCACCGTCATCCGTTCTCCCATCGAGGCGCGGGGCGGGCGGGTGTACGTGGACTTCCTGCAGAACGGCGCCGGAAAGCTGATCGCCTCGCCCTTCTGCGTGCGGCCGCTGAAGCGCGCGCCGGTCTCCACCACGCTGCGCTGGGACGAGGTGGTCCCCTCGCTCCGCGCCAACACCTTCACCATCCGGGACGTGGTGCCGCGCCTGCGCGAGCGCGGCGACCCCATGGCCCCGGTGCTGGAGGTGAAACCGGACCTGCGCGCCGCGCTGGACGCGCTGGAGGCGAAGCTGCGGAAGCCGTGAGCGCGCCGCGAGCGCGGACCCGGCGCAGCGCCGCCGCTACGGCCACTCCGGCGACGCTTCGCGCGGGCCGGCGCGCGATGGGCCGCGCACCGGTCCAGACCCATGAGCGCTGGAGTCAGGCGGCTCGCGGGAGGTCGAACAGCAGGACCTCGGCGTTGCCCTCCGCGCGCAGCTCCAGCGCGGACTCCCCCTCGATGGCCGCGCCGTCGCCCTCGCCCAGGCGCTGCCCGTTGGCGGTGACCGCGCCGCGGGCGACCTGCAGCCAGCCCGTCCGCTGGGGGTCCAGCTCCGTCCGGGTGATGGCCCCGGCGCCCAGCCGGCCGGCGAACAGGCGCACGTCCTGGTGGATGGTGATCGACCCGTCGCGCCCGTCGCGCGACGCCACCAGGTGCAGCTGGTCCTTCAGCGCCTCCTCGGAGAAGGACTTCTGCTCGTAGGAGGGCGGCAGGCCGCCGCGCTCCGGGAGGATCCAGATCTGGAGGAAGTGGAGCGGGTCCTGCTTCGAGGGGTTGTACTCGCTGTGGAGCACGCCGGTGCCGGCGGTCATCCGCTGCACCTCGCCCGGCTTGATGACGGACCCGGTGCCCAGGCTGTCCTGGTGCTCGATGGCGCCGTCCAGCACGTAGGAGACGATCTCCATGTCGCGGTGCGGGTGGCGCGGGAAGCCGGCGCCCGGGCGCACCCGGTCGTCGTTGATCACGCGCAGGACCGAGAAGCCCATCGCCCTCGGGTCGTGGTAGTCCCCGAACGAGAAGGTGTGGCGGCTGTCCAGCCAACCCAGGTGGGTCCTCCCTCGTTCGTCCGCTCGTCGAATGGCCAGCATGGCGGCCTCCTTGCCCACACTTGGATTCCCCCGCCGTGCATACGTTGCCTTTCAGAGGAGGGAACTGCCCGTGACCCGATACGTGTTGCCTGACCTGCCTTACGACTACGGCGCTTTGGAGCCGCACGTCTCCGCGGAGATCATGAAGCTCCACCACGACCAGCATCACCGCACCTACGTCGACAAGGCGAACGCGGCGCTGGAGAAGCTGCTGGAGGCGCAGAAGCGCGACAACTTCGACCAGATCGCCTCGCTGGAGCGGCAGCTGGCCTTCAACGTCTCCGGCCACGTGCTGCACAGCATCTTCTGGCAGAACCTGGCGCCCCAGGCCGGCGGCGAGCCGGGCGGAACGCTGGGCGAGGCCATCGACGCGGACTTCGGCTCGTTCCACGCCTTCCAGTCGCAGATCATCGGCGCGGCGAGCACGGTGATGGGGTCCGGGTGGGCGGCGCTGGTCTGGGACCCGGTGCTGCGGCGGCTCTCCACCGCGCAGATCCACGACCACCAGGGCGAGGTGATGCAGGCCGGCGTCCCGCTGCTGGTGATCGACGCCTGGGAGCACGCGTACTACCTCCAGTACAAGACCGAGAAGGGCAAGTTCTTCCAGGCGCTCTTCAACCTCTGGAACTGGAGGGACGTCCAGGCGCGGTTCGAACGCGCGCAGCAGCTGGATCTCAACCTCTCGGAGGCCGCCAGCCCCGCGCCGGGGGCGATGCCCAGCTGAGCCGCCGGGACTCCTGGAGGGCATCCGCGCTGGAGTCGGCCCCGGCGGAGCACCGCGCGGGCCGCGCGGCCGGCCCTGGGCGGCTACTGGCGCGCATCAGCGGCCTGGCGTGCCCGGAAGGGCTCCGGAGCTGGGCCTCCGCTTCCAGGCGGAGGTGCCGCTGGCGCGGGTGTGCCGAGTGGTCCACCTCCGCACCGATGAGGAGCGCCGCCGCGTCCAGCCCAAGGGCGGCAAGCGCACCCGCGCGTCACGCCCTTCGACCCGGCTGTAGCGCGCTAGCGCTTGCGGTCGCGGAGGTCCTCGCGCGTCTCGCGCCGGTCCTCCCGGAGCTCCTTGTGGTCCTCGCGGGTCTCCTGCTTGTCCTGCCGCACCTCCGCCCTGGCGATGCCGATCAGCTCGACGAGCAGGGTGCGCTTGCGGTCCAGGCTGGGCGCGTCCACCCGGTTCATCAGCCCGCGGTACTCCTGGGCGATGGAGCGGCGCCGCGCGTCCTGCATCTGCTCCTTGGCCAGGTCGCGCTGGTCGTCGCGCTTGTCGCGGCGGTCATCGCGCATGTCGCGGACATCGTTGCCGGCCTTGCCCGGCGCGCCCATCGCCACGTCCTGGCGGACCTCGCGGCGATCGGTGCGCACCTCGGCGTTGTCGCGGCGCACCTCGCCCGCCTTCTGCGCCGCCTCCATGCGCGACTCGAACGCCTCCTCGCGCATCAGCTCCATCGCCTTGCGGTCCACCTGCGCCACCTGCTGCGCCAGCATGGCGGGACGCCGCGTCGCGCGCGCCCGGTCCAGGTCCGCCACCGTGGCCTCCAGCTTCGCCACGTCCAGCCTGTCGTCCATGGTCTGCCGCGCGTCCTGGCGGATCTCCTGCCGGTCCTTCGCCTTCTCCATCTGGTCCCGGGCCACCTCGCCCGCGAACGCCGCCTGCGTGCCCAGGCCGCCGGCCAACGCCAGCGCCATCGCCACTGCCTTGGTCTTGAACATGTGTTTGCTCCCCTTCCAACGGGTTGACGCGTTGGACGAAACCCGCGTGCGCCGTATTCGTTACGTGAATCGGGGACCCCGAGTGAAATCGAGGGTTTCAATATGTTTCAGTGGGGCGTATTGCCTCAGGTGCGCTGGGGTGGCGGGCCGACGTACCTCGCGCGCGGCCGGAGCATGAAGCCGGCGGCGCGCTGCTCCATCGCGTGGGCGATCCACCCGGCCGAACGCCCGAGCGCGAACAGGCCCACCGCGCTGCCCGGCGGCAACCCGAGCGCGGCGCAGAGCGCCACCAGGCCGCAGTCCACCGTGGGTCCGGCGTGGCCCAACTCACGCATCGCGTCCACCAGCGCGGAGGCGATCCGCACGCCCAGGGAGCGCGGCGCCAGCGCCTCCGCCACGGCGATCAGCGGTGGCCCGCGCGGATCGCCCTTCGGGTAGAGGCGGTGCCCGAAACCGGCGAGCGCCTCGCCGCGGCGGGCCCGGTCGCGCACCGTGGCGGCCGCGCGCTCCGGCTTCCCCGTCTCCGCCACCAGCGCCTCCATCCGGTCGCAGGCGCCGCCGTGCTCCGGCCCCTGCACCGCCGCCAGCGCCGCCTGGACGCAGGTGTAGAGATCGCACCCGGCGGACGCGGCGATGCGCGCGGTGAAGGCGGACGCGTTCAGCTCGTGGTCGGCCATGAGCACCAGCGCCTTGTCGATGGCTTGGCGCGCGGCGGCCTTCCGCGGCAGATCCAGCGCCGTGCACACCGCCTGGGCGATGGACGGGGCGGCCAGCGCCTCGCGCGCCCGCCCAGGAGCCCTGGGCAGCGCGAAGGAGGCCGCCAGCGCGCGGATCAGCCGGCGCGCCCGCTCCAGCTCCGCGCCGGCCGCCGCCCCGAAGCGGGCCTGGTCCGACAGCGCCAGGAACGGCACCACCGCCGCCATCACGCCCACCGGCGCGCCGCCGGCGCCCAGCAGGTCCGAGAAGGCCTTCAGGTCCAGCGGCCACTCCGCCGCCGGCCACTCCGGCCGCGCGGGGGGGAGCGCGCCGGTCCACAGCAGCTCCGCCACCGACTCGAAGGGCACGCCGTCCGCGGCCAGCCGCGCCGCCGGGAAGCCGCGGTAGAGGGGGCCCTCGTCGTGGATGGCGGTGATGGCGGAGTCCAGCACCGGCTCGCCCCAGCGGAGCGCGCCCGCCGCCAGCGGGGCGTGGCCGCGGTGCGCGTCGGACCGGGCGCGGAGGCGATCCAGGTCGGCCTTCAGGTACAGGCGCGCCTTCCGGCCCTCGCCGCTCACGCTCCGCACCAGCCCGCGGCTGACGTACGCGTAGAGGGTGTCCAGCTTGATCTCCAGCAGCTTCGCCGCCTCGCGGGCGGTCACCAGATCATTGATCGGTTCATCCATGGGTTGAGGTCTCAATCAAGATTGATCAACTCAAGGCGGCCGATTAGGTCAGAGACAAAAAGGAGGCGCAAGCATGAGCGGCGAGGTGAGCAGCTCCGGACTGGAAGGCATCGAGGTGGCGCGGACCCGGCTCAGCCACGTGGACGGAGAGGCCGGCGTGCTGGTGATCGGCGGGCTGCACGTGGACGCGCTGGTGGAGCGCGGCGGGTTCGAGGACGCCTGCGCGCTGCTCTGGGACGGCGCCTGGCCTTCGCCCGCGAGGCGCGAGGAGGTCCGCGCCGCGCTGGCCGCCGGTCGCGCCGAGGCGTTCGCGCTGTTGCCCGGCGTGGGGGACGCGCTCCGCCAGTCCCCG
>DASRBA010000021.1:0-4643 GCA_035637895.1 Myxococcaceae bacterium | reverse complement strand
AGCGCCGGCCGTCGCGGCGCAGCAGGTCCTTGGCTTCCTCGGGGCCGGCGCCGCCCGGCTCGTACTGGACCGGCCCCTGGGGCGCCTTCTCCAGCGCCTCGATGATCGGCGTCACCAGCGACCACGCCTTCTCCACCTCGTCGCGCCGCGCGAACAGGGTGGCGTTCCCGCGCATGCAGTCCAGCAGCAGCCGCTCGTAGGCCTCCTGGGGCTGCTGGTGGAAGGCGCCCGAGTAGTTGAAGTCCATGGTGACGCCGGAGACGGAGAGGTCCTCGCCGGGGATCTTGCACTCGAACCCGAGCGCGATGCCCTCCTTGGGCTGGATCCGGATGGTGAGCACGTTCGGTTCCAGACGCTGGCAGAGGTCGTCCTGCTTGAAGAGGCAGAACGGCACGGTCTTGAAGTGGATGGAGACCTCGGTCATCCGCCGGGCCAGCCGCTTCCCGGCGCGCACGTAGAACGGCACCCCGTTCCACCGCCAGTTGTCGATCATCAGCTTGAGCGCGACGAACGTCGGCGTGCGCGAGCCGGGCGCCACGCCCTTCTCCTGCATGTAGCCGCGGTACTGGCCCACCACCACCTGCTGCGCCACCTCCTCCGGGGCGACCGACCGCACCGTGCGGAAGATCTTCGACTTCTCGTCGCGGATGTCCTCCGCGCCGAAGGACGGCGGCGGCTCCATCGCCACCAGCCCCAGCACCTGCATCAGGTGGCCCTGCACCATGTCCCGGATGACGCCGGTCTCGTCGTAGAACTTGGCGCGGTTCTCCACGCCCAGCTCCTCCGCCGCGGTGATCTCCACGTGGTCGACGTACCTGCTGTTCCACAGCGGCTCGAAGATGGAGTTGGCGAAGCGGAAGACGAGGATGTTCTGGACGGTCTCCTTGCCCAGGTAGTGGTCGATGCGGAAGACCTGGCTCTCGTCCAGCATCTCGCCCAGGAGCCGGTTGAGGTCGCGGGCGCTGCCGAGGTCGCGGCCGAAGGGCTTCTCGATCACCACCCGCCCCCACGGCTTGTGGTTGCCGGAGGGCGCGCGGGAGACCATGCCGGCGGCGGTGAGGTGCCCGAGGATGCCGGGGAAGTTGCTCGCCGGGGTGGCCAGGTAGAACAGCCGGTTGCCGCCGGTCTGCCGGTCCCGGTCCACCGCGCTCAGCCGCTCGCGCAGCCGCGCGTAGGCCTGCGGGTCGTCGAACGCGCCCGGCTCGCACTCGATGCGATCCACGAAGTTGGACCAGGAGGCTTCCTGCAGCCCGGAGCGGGAGAACTTGGAGACCGACTCCTTCGCCTTGCGCCGGAACTCCTCGGTGTCGGAGGCGGAGCGGCTGTAGGCCACCACCCCCAGCTTCTCCGGCAGCCAGCCCTCGCAGTGGAGGTTGTAGAGGGCGGGGAGCAGCTTGCGCTGCGCCAGGTCGCCGGTGGCGCCGAAGATCACCAGCGCGCAGGGGTCCGGCGCGTTCGCCCGCAGGATCGGCTCGCCGGGCCGGTCGTGCGTCTCGATGTGGATGGCTTCCTGCCCAGTCGCCTCTTGGCTCATCGCGCTCTCCCTTCGGCGGCGATCTCCAGGCAGCGGGTGACCAGCGCGGTCCACCCCGTCTGGTGCGAGGCTCCCACGCCCCGCCCGGTGTCGCCGTCGAAATACTCGTAGAACAGCACCAGGTCTCGCCAGTTCGGGTCGGTGGCGAACCGGTCGTCGTCTCCATGACACGGCCGCCGCCCGCGCTCGTCCGGGAGGAACAGCCGGGACATCCGCGCCGCCAGGTCCCGCGCCGCCGCGTCCAGCGTCACCAGCTTGCCCGACCCGGTGGGGTACTCGATGGTGAAGCCGTCGCCGTAGAAGCGGTGGTACCGCGCCAGCGCCTCCACCAGCAGGAAGTTGAGCGGGAACCACACCGGCCCGCGCCAGTTGGAGTTGCCGCCGAACATCCCGCTGTCGGATTCGCCGGGGACGTACTGCACCCGGTAGTCCTCGCCGTCCACCGACAGCTCGAACGGGTTGTCGAGGTGCACGCGCGAGAGCGACCGGATGCCGTAGGGCGAGAGGAACTCCTTCTCGTCGAACATGTAGCGGAGCACGCGGCGGAGCCGGTCCTCGCTGGGGATGGCCAGCAGCCGGTGGCACTTCCCCTTCTTGTCCACCGGGCAGAGGTACGCGATGTGCGCCGCCAGGTCCGGCCGGTTCTCCACGAACCAGTCGAGCCGCTTCTGGAAGCCGGGGTGCGTGGCCACCACGTCGTCCTCGAGGATGACGGCGGCGGTGAGCGGCACCAGGCCCACCATGGAGCGGATGCGCAAGGGGTAGCTCTTCCGGCCGAGCGAGAGCTGGTCGTAGTAGAAGCCGTCCTCCTCGTCCCACAGCCCGGTGCCGCCCAGCGTGTTCATCGCGTCGGCGATGGCGATGAAGTGCTCGAAGAACTTGGAGGCGATGTCCTCGTAGGCGGCGTCGAAGCGCGCCAGCTCCATCGCCATCCGCAGCATCGACGCGCAGAAGAACGCCATCCACGCGGTGCCGTCCGCCTGCTCCAGCGCCCCGCCGGTGGGGAGCGGCTTGGAGCGGTCGAACACGCCGATGTTGTCCAGCCCGAGGAAGCCGCCGGAGAAGAGGTGCTTGCCGGCCACGTCCTTGCGGTTCACCCACCAGGTGAAGTTGAGGAGCAGCTTCTGGAAGGCGCGCTCCAGGAACATGGTGTCGCGCTTCCCGTCCGGGCCGGACGCCTTGTACACGCGCCAGCAGGCCCAGGCGTGCACCGGCGGGTTCACGTCCGAGAGCCCGAACTCGTACGCGGGCAGCTGCCCGTTGGGGTGCATGTACCACTCGCGCAGGAAGAGGATGAGCTGCTCCTTGGCGAACGGCAGGTCCACCCGCGCGAACGGCACCATGTGGAACGCCAGGTCCCACGCCGCGTACCAGGGGTACTCCCACTTGTCCGGCACGGAGATGACGTCGCGGTTGTACAGGTGCGGCCAGTCCGAGTTGCGGCCCTTGTGGCGCTCGGCCGGCGGCGGCGGTGAGGCCGGGTCGCCCTCCAGCCACTCGCGCACCGCGTACGCGTAGAACTGCTTGGTCCACAGGAGGCCCGCGTATGCCTGGCGCATCACCCGCCGCTCCTCGGCGGACATCCCCGCGTGCGCGCGCGAGGCGTGGAACGCGTCCGCCTCCTCGCGCCGCGCCTCGAAGGTGCGGTCAAACTCGCCGAAGCCGCCGCCCCGCGGCGCGCCGGTGGGCTCCGTCCACAGCCGCAGCCGAACGGTGAAGGACTTCTCCGGCGCGAGCGTGCGGTGGAGCACCCAGGCGGCCTTGGTCCCCTCGCGCGCCGGGTTCACCGCGTCCCTCTTCCGGCCGACGACGAAGTCGTGGAAGGCGTCCTTCACGTGCGGGTGGCGGTTGGGCTGGCCCCAGAGGCGCCGGAAGTTGGTCTCGTTGTCGGTGAAGATCAGCTCCGCGCCGGAGATCTCCGGGTCCAGCGCCAGCCGGTAGCGGCCCAGCGCCTCGTGGTCGACCTCCACCTCGCCGCGCTCGGCGCGCATGGTGGGCTTCTTGGCGGAGTAGCCCTCCCCGGACCGTCCCCACGACCAGGTGTTCCGGAGCCACGCCTGCGGCAGCAGCCACACCGGCGCCTCTTCGGGCCCGCGGTTGGTGACGGTGAGCTTGATCAGCACGTCCTCGGGCGCGGCCTTGGCGTACTCCACCTGGAGGTCGAAGTAGCCGGCGTCGAACGCGCCCAGGTCCCGCAGCTCCGGCTCCGGGTCGCCTCGACCGCGCCCGGCGGAGGCGGCGATCAGCGCGCCGTACGGGTACTCCGACTGCGGGTACTTGTAGAGCGCCTTGAGGTACGAGTGGGTCGGCGTGGCGTCGACGTAGAAGTAGACCTCCTTCACGTCCTCGCCGTGGTTGCCCTGCGGCCCGGTGAGGCCGAAGAGGCGCTCCTTGAGGATGGGGTCCTTCCCGTTCCAGATCGCCGGCGCGAAGCAGAGGCGGCACTGGCGGTCGGTGATCCCCAAGAGCCCGTCCTCGCCCCAGCGGTAGACGCGGCTGCGGGCGTGGTCGTGCGTGAAGTGGCCCCAGGTGTCCCCCTCGCCCGAGTAGTCCTCTCGCACCGTGCCCCACTGGCGTTCCGGCAGATAGGAACCCCAGCGTTTCCAGTTGGCGGCGCGTTGCTGGTCGGCGAGGAGGCGCTCGTCCTCCGCCGTGCGCCGAGACGAGTCAGCCATGGGACCGCGAGGTTACGGGATGTTCGACGGAATACAATCGCTTCCATGGCCGAGCGCACCCCGCGTTCATTTGGACTCCTCGCCCGCCTCGCGTTCGCCGTTTTCGGAGGCTTCGGCATGTTGCTGGCGGGGATGGCGGTGGTCGCCTGGGTGGCGGTCCGCGCCAGCGCCCACACCCAGGGAGACATCTACGCCGCGCTGCAACTGGCCTACGCGCGCGCGGGGCTGACCGCCGCCTCGGGGGGCGCCGGGCCGCGGCCGGAGGTGGTGGCCGCCGCGCGCCGGCAGCTGGCGCGCTCCGAGCCCGACCTGGAGCTCCGCGTCTTCGACCGCGGCGCGCCGGTGGGGGACGACCTGCCGCTGGACGAGCTGGACCACCAGGGACTGGAAGGGGTGCGCGTGGACCGGCACGCGCCGGCCAAGGTCCTGGGGCC
>DASRBA010000020.1:0-30300 GCA_035637895.1 Myxococcaceae bacterium | reverse complement strand
GAAGGTGCACCCGCTGACCATCGCCGGCGGCCTCATCCTCGGGGCCACGAGCGGCATCACGGTCCTCTCCCTGCCTGTGGAGCTGGAGTACGCGATCACGCCCAACGTGTCGGTGTTCGGGCAGGTCGCGCCGCTGTATGTGACCAGCGCCATCGGGAGTGGGGCGGGCATCCTCCTGGGAGGCGGCGCGCGCGCCTACCCGTTCGGGGAGGCGCTCCGGGGCTTCTGGGTGGGCGGGCTGGTCGCGGGAGGGGTGGCCAGCAACTTGAGCTTCGACCTCCAGGCCCAGGCCGGTTGGGCGTGGGTGTTCGACAACGGCTTCTACCTGAGCGTGGGCGGATCGATCTCGTTCGCCGGGCTGCTGGCCGGCGCCATCCCGATCGGGGTCCTGGTCCCCATCGGCTTCGCCTTCTGAGGCGTGCGGCGGCCTACGCCCCCGCGGCCTTGAGGATCTCGCGGGCGATCACCACCCGCTGGATCTCGCTCGTCCCCTCGTAGATGGTCTGCGCCCGCGCGTCGCGGAAGTAGCGCTCCACCGGGAACTCGTCGAGGTAGCCGTAGCCGCCGTGGATCTGCACCGCCTTGTCCGCGGCGCGGTAGGCCATCTCGGAGCAGAACACCTTGGCCATGGACGCCTCCTTCGAGAAGGGGCGCCCCTGCTCCTTGAGGGAGGCCGCGCGCAGGGCCAGCAGCTCCGCCGCGGACAGCTCCGTCTTCATGTTGGCGAGGAACCAGCGGACGGCCTGGAACTCTCCGATGGGCTGGTCGAACGCCCTGCGCTCGCGGGCGTAGCGCGCGGACGCGTCCAGGCACGCGCGGGCGACGCCGCACGCCTGGGAGGCGATGCCGATCCGCCCGCCGTCGAGCGCGATCATCGCCAGCTTGAACCCCTCCCCCTCCGTGCCCAGCAGCGCGTCGCCGGGGAGGGCGCAGTCCTCGAACGTGAGCGCCACGGTGGTGGACCCGCGCAGGCCCAGCTTTTCCTCGGGCTTGCCGGTGGTGAGGCCCCGCGGGCGGCCCTCCACCAGGAACGCGGAGATGCCCTTGTTCTTGTCCGAGCCCGTCCGCGCCCACACCACCATCACCCGCGCGTGCAAGCCGGAGGTGATCCACTGCTTGGCGCCGTTGAGCACCCAGGCGTCGCCCTTGCGGACCGCGGTGGTGCGCAGGGCGGCGGCGTCGGAGCCGCAGTGGGGCTCGGACAGGGCGAAGGCGGCGGTCGCCCCGCCGGAGGTGATCTTCGCCACCGCGCGCTGCTTCTGGGCGTCCGTGCCGAAGCGGTTGATCAGCTCCGCGCACATGTTGTTCACGCCCATGGCGACGGAGGTGGAGGCGCAGGCCTCGGCGACCTCTATCATCGCCAGCGCCAACGCCACCGCGCCGGCCTCCGCGCCCCCGAGCGCCTCCGGGATGTTCACCCCCATCAACCCCAGCCCGGCCATCTCCTCGAGCAGCTCCGCCGGGAAGCGCTCCTCCCGGTCGTGCATCTTAGCCCGGGGAGCGATCCGCTCGCGGGCGAAGGACCGGGCGGTGTCCCGGACCATCCGCTGCGTCTCGGTCAGCTCGAGATCCACGTCAGTGCTTGGCCTTGAGGTTGAAGGGGTACTCGATGGGGTGGACCTTCCCGTCCGGGGGCTTGGGGAAGGTCATGGCGTTGATCACCGCCACCACGCACTCGTGGAGCTTGGGGTCCTTCAGGGTGGTCCCCTTCTTCTCCACCTTCGCCTTGGAGACGAGGCCCTCCGCGGTGATCACCCAGGAGGTCTTCAGCATCCCTTCCTTCGCCTTCACCTCGGCCGCGAGCATCTCGTTGTAGCAGGACTGGATCTTGGGGAGGTTGAAGTCGATCACCTGCTTCACGGTGTCCTGGCTGAACGGGAGCTTCTCCACGTCCGGACCCTGCTTCTCCGGAGGAGGGGCCGCGGCACCCGTCCCGCCATCCACCTGCGCCAGCGCCAGGAACGCCACCAGTCCCAACCCGATCATCGTCGCCTCCTACTCTTTGAGGACGTTGGTGGAGATCACGATCCGCTGGATCTCGCTCGTCCCCTCGTAGATCTCGGTGATGCGCGCGTCGCGCACGTGGCGCTCGGCGTCCATCTCCTTGCTGTAGCCCATGCCGCCGTGCACCTGCAGCCCCTTGTTCGCCACCCGGCTGGCCATCTCCGACGCGTACAGCTTGGCCATGGAGCTCTCGGTGGTGTGCCGCAGGCCCTTGTCCTTCATCACCGCCGCCTTGAGGTAGAGCAGCCGGGCGGCGTCGATCTCGGTGGCCATGTCCGCGAGCATGAACTGGATCGCCTGGTGGTCGCGGATGGGCTTGCCGAAGGTCTTGCGCTCGCCGGAGTACTGGAGCGCCTCCTCGAAGGCGGCGCGGGCGATGCCCACCGCCTGGGCGGCGATGCCGATGCGCCCGCCGTCCAGCGTGCTCATGGCGATCTTGAAGCCGTCGCCCTCGCTCCCCAGCATGTTCTTCGCCGGGACCTTCATGTCCTCGAAGTACATGGAGCAGGACGCGGCGGCCGAGATGCCCATCTTCCGGTCCGGCGGCTGGCGGATGAAGCCCGGGGTGTCGGTGGGCACGAGGAAGGCGGAGATGCCCCGGTGGCCCTTCTCCCGGTCCGTCATCGCGAAGAGGACGATGGCCTGGGCCCTGGGGCCCACCGTGATCCAGTTCTTCGACCCGTTGATGACGTAGTCGTTGCCCTTCTTGACCGCGACGGTCTTCTGCGCCGCCGCGTCGCTGCCCGCCTCCGGCTCGGTGAGGCCGAAGCAGCCCAGCTTCTCCCCGCGCGCGTAGGGGACCAGGAACTCCTTCTTCTGCTCGTCGTTGCCCCACTTGAGCACCGGGTCGCAGTAGAGGGAGTTGTTGACGCTCATGATCACGCCGGTGGAGGCGCAGCCGCGGCTGATCTCCTCCATCCCCAGCGCGTAGGCCACCGCGTCCAGGCCGGCGCCGCCCAGCGCCTCCGGGACGTAGACGCCCAGGAGCGAGAGCTCGGCCATCTTCTTCACCGCCTCCTCCGGCCAGGCGTGCGTCTCGTCCCACTTGCGGGCGTTGGGGATCAGCTCGCGCGCGGCGAACTCGCGCGTCAGCTTCTGGATCTCCCGCTGCATCTCGGAGAGCTCGAAGTCCATGCGGGGTCCTTTCTATCGCCTTACTTGCCCTTGAACACGGGGGGGCGCTTCTCCAGGAAGGCGGCCATCCCCTCCCGCTGGTCCTCGGAGCCGAAGAGCATGGAGAACCCTTGACGCTCCAGCTCGTTGGCGGAGCGGAGGTCGCCGTCGGCGCCGTACTCGATCACCCGCTTGGCCTGGGCGATGGCCAGGGGCCCCTTCTTGGCCAGCTTGGCCGCCACGGCGCGGGCGTGCTCCATCAGCTTGTCGGGCGGGAGCACCTCCAGGGCGAGGCCGATCTCCTTCGCCTTGGCGGCGTCGATCATCTCCCCGGTGAAGATCATCTCCTTGGCGCGGACGCGGCCCACCAGGCGGGTGAGGCGCTGGGTGCCGCCGAAGCCGGGGATGACGCCCAGGCCCACCTCCGGGAGGCCGAACTTCGCCTTCTCCGAGGCGTAGATGAGGTCGCAGGCCAGGGCCAGCTCGCAGCCGCCGCCCAGGGCGAAGCCGTTCACCGCCGCGATGGTGGGGATGGCCAGGGACTCCATCAGGTGGAACACGCGGTGCCCCACCCCGGCGAGCTCGCGCGCCTCGTTGGGGGTGAGCTTCGCCATCTCGGCGATGTCCGCCCCGGCCACGAACGCCTTCTCGCCCGCGCCGGTGACGATCAGCGCGCGCAGGTCGGTGTTGGAGCTCAGGAAGCGCAGGGCGACCTCGGTCTCCTGCAGCGCCTGGGTGTTGAAGGCGTTGAGGGCCTTGGGGCGGTCGATGGTGAGGATGGCGAGGGGGCCTTCCAGCTCCAGGCGGATCGTCTCGTAAGCCATGGCGTGGGGTCTCCGGATCCCTAGTACTTGAAGAAACCGCGGCCGGACTTCTTCCCCACCCAACCGGCCTCCACGTACTGCCGCAGCAGCGGGCAGGGGCGGTACTTGTCGTCGCCCAGGCCGCGGTGGAGCACCTCGGCGATGGAGAGGCAGGTGTCCAGGCCGATGAAGTCCGCGAGCGCCAGCGGCCCCATGGGCTGGTTGGTGCCCAGCTTCATCGCGGTGTCGATGTCCTCGGGGGAGGCCAGGTTCTCCATCAGGGCGAAGCAGGCCTCGTTGAGCATGGGGATGAGGATGCGGTTGACGATGAAGCCCGGGTAGTCCTTGGAGACGACGGTGGTCTTCCCCATCTTCTCCGCGAGGGCGCGGGTGGCCTGGTAGGTCTCGTCGGAGGTGGCGGCGCCGCGGATGATCTCCACCAGCTGCATCACCGGCACCGGGTTCATGAAGTGCATCCCGATGACGGCTTCGGGGCGCTTCGTCACCGCGGCGACGCGGGTGATGGGGATGGAGGAGGTGTTGGTGGCGAGGACGCCGCCGGGGCGGACGACCTGGTCGAGGTCGCGGAAGATCTTCTTCTTGAGGTCCTCGTTCTCGTTGACGGCCTCGACGGCGAAGTCCACGTCCCTGGCTTCGAGGATGGAGGTGGTGGTGCGGAGGTTGTCGAGGGCGGCCTTCCGCTTGGCGTCGTCCAGCTTGCCCTTCTCGACCAGCTTGTTGAGGCCGCCGCGGATCCGGTCGGCGCCCTTGTCCAGGGCCTCCTTCGCCACGTCGGCGACGGTGACCTTGAGGCCGGCCTGGAGGCCGACCTGGGCGATCCCGGCGCCCATCTGCCCGGATCCGATGACGAGGAGGTGATCGACGGCCATGGGAGGCTCCTGGGAAATGACGGCGGGCTCTTATGCCGCCCGTGAAGGCGGGTCAAACGGCGCCGGAGCGTGCTGGACGGGATAGTCTCATCGCGGCGATGAGGCCGGGCCGACGGAGGCTGCCCCCTCCCAAACGTAATGTTGCAGGACTTGTCCGTCTTCATGGGTGACCATGATGATGGCCAGTTCCGCGACGCTCAGGTGGCCGGTGCCTGCAGACGATGACCTTGAAGGCCGATGTGTGCGGCTCGCGACCGGGGGAGTCGCGTTCTTCGTCTCGGACCGGCTCGCCGCCACCTCGCTCTCGTGCATCCGGGGCACCTGGCGCGACCAGCCCGAGGTGACGCTCCTCTACGGCTCGAGGGAGATCGCGGCGCGCGTGGTGGCGGACTACCACGCCAGGGGGATCGCGCTCCTCGAGATCGGCGCATCGACGGCCGGGCTCTCGCCGGTGTCCCTGGCGGCCGGGGCTCCGGAGGACCCGGCGGCCGGGCTCGATGGCAGGATCCTCCCACCCGGAACGCCGCTGGGCCTGGCGAGCGCGGTGACGGGGATCGTCACGCGCGACCGCGGCGGGCACCACGCCATCGCGCCCATCCAGTGGCTGCGGGAGCTGCTCTCCTTCCACGCGAACGCCCATGCTCGCAACGGCGCGCCGGCCGGCGCGGAGCCCGTGATCTTCGACTCCGCCGTCGATGCCCTCTTTCTGCGCGGGCTGGGCAACCTCGTCACGCCGAAGCTGAAGTCCAGGCTGTGCGAGCTGGGCCTGGACCTCGACAGGCCGCCGCGGCCCAGCTACCCGCGGGCGACCTGGGTCCGGATCCTGGCGGCGACCGTGGCCGAGCTGTTCTCGGGCGACTTGCCCGAGGACGGCTATCGCCGGCTCGGCGAGCAGTCCATCGAGGGGATGAGCCGCACGCCGATCGGCCTCGCCAGCATCGCCATGTCCAAGCTCCTGGGCCCGCGCCGATCGCTCCTCCAGTTCCACAAGGCGTGGCCCTCGGTGAACAACTTCATCACCATGAAGGTGGATGAGCTGGCGCCGAACCACTTCCACGTCTTCCTGAACGACGCCTACGGCCACCCCGCGTACATGCAGGGCGTCATTCAAAGCGCGATGAAGATGGCCGGCGCCAAGGACCCCCAGGCCCTCATCATGGAGGCCACCGCCCGGGACGTCCGCCTGGACGTGCGCTGGGCGGGGTGAGGCCAGGGCCGTGGGGCATCACTCGTGGAGCAGGCGGCGCCGCTCCTCGGGCGTGAAGGAGCGGCCCACCTCGAGCTCCAGGAGGCGCTCGTCGGCGGGCTCCCAGATCCAGCTCGGAAAGAGGTGCGCGCGGCCGTCCTCGCCCGCCGTCACCAGCCGCCGCCCGTCCGGGCTGAAGGCGATGTTGAAGAGCGCACCGGACGGACCCTCCAGCTTGTTGAGCTCCCGCCCGGTGCACACGTCCCAGACCCGCGCGGTCCCGTCCTGGCCCGCCGTCGCCAGCCGCTGCCCGTCCGGGCTGAATGCCGCGGCCCAGACGGCGCCCAGGTGGCTTTCCAGCTTGTAGAGCTCCCCCCAGGTGGCCGCGTCCCAGATTCGCACGGTCCCGTCCTGGCATGTCGTCACCAGCCGCTGCCCGTCCTGGCTGAATGCCGCGCCGTGGACCGCACCCCGGTGGCCATCCAGCCTGGCCAGCTCCTGCCGGGCGGCGGCGTCCCAGATCCGCGCGGTCCCGTCCTGGCCCGCGGTGACCACCAGGCGGCCATCCGGGTTGAACGCGACGCTGAAGGCCTCGCCCGCGTGGCCCACCAGCCTCCCCGTCTCCTCGCACCCGGCCCGGTCCCACAGCCGCACCGTCTCGTCGTGGCCGGCGGTGACCAGCCGCGTCCCATCCGGGCTGAACGCCGCGCTCCATACACAACTCGAGTGGCCCTCCAGCCTGGCCACCTCTCTCCGGGTCGCCACCTCCCAAAGCCGCACCGTCCCGTCCTCGCCCGCGGTCAGCAGCTCCATCCTGCCCGGGCTGAACGCCACGCTCATCACCACACCCGCCCCTTCCAGCCGGCCCAGCTCGCGGCGTGAGTCCGTGTCCCAGAGCCGGGTGGTCCCGTCCTCGCCTGCCGTCACCAGCACGGTTCCGTCCGGACTGAAGGTGACGCTCGAGACCTCGCCGCTGTGTCGCACGCTCGCGATGCCCCGGCGGCTGTTGGCGTCCCAGAGCCGGGCGGTGCCGTCCCGGCCCGCGGTCACCACCCGCAGTCCGTCCGCGCTGAAGGCCGCGCCCATCACCTGGCTGGAGTGGCCTTCCAGCCGCGCCAGCTCCCGGTGGCTGGCGGCATCCCAAACATGGGGGGAGCCGTACTCCCCCGCGGTCACCACCCACCGCCCGTTCGGGCTGAACGAAGCGCTCATCACCGCGCCCGAGTGGTTCTCCCACCTCTCCAGCGACTTGCCGCTGGCCGCCTCCCAGAACCTCACGGTCCCGTCGTCGCTCCCGGTCACCACCTTCTCCCCGTCGGGGCTGAACCCGGCGCTGTTCACCATCCCCGAGTGGCCCTTCATGACGGCGAGCTCCTTGTGGCGGATCGCGTTCCACGTCCGCGCGGTCCGGTCCTGGCTGGCGGTGACCAGCCTGTGCCCGTTCGGGCTGAACTCCACGCCGAGCACCACCCCCGAATGGCCTTTCAGCCGGGCCAGCTCGCGCCCGCTGGCGGCGTCCCAGAGCCGGACGGTCCGGTCCTCGCTCGCGGTCGCCACCACCTGGCCGTCCGGGCTGAAGGCCGCGCTCCTCACCGCGCCCGAGTGGCCCTCCATCACCGCCAGCCCGCGGCCGCTGGCGGCGTCCCACAGCCGCGCGGTGTCGTCGTCGCCCGCGGTGAGCACCCGCGAACCGTCCGGGCTGAAGCACGCGCACAGCACCACGCCGGAGTGGCCTTCCAGCTTGAGCAGCTCCGTGCCGGCGGCCGCGTCCCAGATCCGCGCGGTCCCATCCAGGCTGGCGGTGACCACGCGCTGCCCGCCGCGGTTGAACGCCGCGCTCGTCACCGATGCCGAGTGACCCTTGAGCGTGACGCGCCCCGGGTACTGGTGGTACTGGCGCAACCCCTCGTCCACCATCTCCGTCGGCGCGGCCCGGAACGCACTCTGGAGCAGGAGCAGGGCTGCCTGGGGATCGGAGCGGAGCTCGCGGAGGGCGGCGCCCGCCAGCTCGCGAGAGCGGGCCAGATTCCTCTCATGGAAGAGCAACTTGTTGAGCTCCGCCATGCTGATCTGCACTTCCATATCGTGCTGCGCCTGATCATGCATCGCCTGGTACAGCTGCTGGTTGATCTGCTCCATTTCCCTGCGTTGCGCCGCCTCGGAGTCGGCCAGGCGCTGGACCGCCTCCAGCTCCCGGCGGCGCCGTTCGTCCTTCTGGTAGACCTCCTTGACCCGCGCCTCCATGCTGGAGAGGAGGAACTCCTCCTCCAGCTTGTTGAGGGGGCGCGCGCGAGAGGTGCCTGGTCCCAGGAGGTGCTCTTCGGGCTCGAGCAGCCTGGCGCCGGTGAGCAGGAACCCCTCGGCCCGGCGGTGGGCGGCCCATTCGTAGGCCGCGTCATTCACCCGTCGGTGGATGCGCAGCTTCCGCCGTTCGCCGTCGACCCAGCGGCGAAGCGTCGGCCATTCCTGGATCAGGATCTCGTGGGAGACCTCGACCTCCGGGCTCTGGCCGTTGCTCCCGCGGTCGACCATCAGCAGGCGCGCTTTCGGCCCGGAGAGGTGCTCGATGATCCGATCGACGCGGTCCTGGCGGTCGCCGAACGCGTACAGGTCCTCCCGCGGCACGCGCCGCCTGGTGTCCGGTACCCCTTCTCCCAGCGAGACCAGCCGCAGGAAGATGTCGCGCGCGACCGCGACGTCCTCGTCCGTGAGTCCCTTCAGGCACTCGTCAGCGTGCTTCTGCAGGGCTCCCTTCAGACCGCCCATGGCCTCGTACGAATCGAGGGTCAGCCAGACGCCCTTGCGCGTGCGCCAGAGCTGGTCGAGCGCGTGCTCCAGCAGCGGGAGGGCGCCGGGCTGGCGCTCCAGCTCCCGGATGAAGGCGCTCACCACCCCCGTCTCCAGGTGGGCGCCGACCGTGGCCGCGGGTCGAACGATCGCATCCCGGTAGTCGTCGAGCGTCATCGGCCCCAGGAGCACGCTGCGGTCCTGCAACAGCGCCCGCATCGAGTCGAGGCCCAGGCAACGGTCGATGAAGTCGGCGCGCACCGTGGCCAGCACCCGCAACTTGCCGGAGCCGTTCTCCACCATGTCGCGCAGGTTGGCCGCGAACGCCTCGACCCGCTCGCGCCTCCCCTCGGGGGAGCGGGTGAAGAGCTCCTCCAACTGGTCGACCACCACCAGGTGGGTCCCCCGCGTTCCTCGATTCCCCGCGGTCAAGGTGCGGAGCGCCTTGTGCAGGCCGTCGTTCCCTTCGAGCATCTCCTGCTCCAGGGACTTGGCGTTGGCCAGCAAGTCACCGACGAGCGCGTTGGGAAGGAGGAGCGAGACCACGTGGTCGGCGACGGACCGCAGGGGATCGGCGCCGGGGGTGAGCACCGTGGTGTGGATGGGCTTGGGCCAGCTCATCCGCTGTCCCAGCTTGGGGAGAACGCCGGCCCGGATCAGGGAGGACTTCCCTGCCCCCGACGCCCCTACCACCGCCACGAAGTTGGAGTGCTCCAGCTTCTGGAGGACGGCGTCCACTTCGCGCGCGCGGCCGAAGAAGATCGAGGCGTGCTTCTCCTCGAACGGGTACAGGCCGCGGTAGGGCGGGGGCTCCTCCGGCAACGTGAAGGGTTCGTGAGGCCTGGCCTTGCCGCGGATGCCGTAGACCAGGCGCTGGAATGCTTCTTCCCCGTCGAGCCCCGACCGGAAGTCCACCCAGGTGCGCAGCTTGAGGAACCCGGTGATGGCCTCCTCGACGGCTCCGGGCAAAAGGACGGGAATGACGCGGTACTCGTTCCGGGTGCGCACGGCCTCGATGAGCGCGGCCTGCATCTCCTCGTGGTGCCAGGAGCTGAGACCCGCGGAACCGATGAAGACCGCGGCGGTCTTGCTCTCGTGGATGGCGGTGTCGATCCCGGTCTGCCACTTCTCGCCCGGGACGAGGTGCCACTTGTCCAGGAACGGTTCGAGCCCGGCCTCGCTGACCAGCTTGCTGGCCAGCAGCTCTACCATCCGCTTGTCGCTTCTGCTGTAGGAGAGGAAGACGTCGTACACGGCGGACCACTATTGCATCACAGGCGCTACCGTCGGCGACGCCTGAGGAGCACAGGCAGGAGCGCCGCGATCGCGAAGAGCTCGCCCGGCACCGCCTCGCAGGTGATGTCCTTCTTCGGCGCCTTCCCGTGCTCCCACGGCGGCTCGATCGGCTCCGTCGGATCGCCGATGCAGAGCGCGTCGATCGACTGGCACCTGATGCCGTCCTTGCCGGTGCTCACCTTGGCCGCCGGGTTCTTCAGGTCCAGCGTCCCCGCCGGCAAGGCGCACGCCTCGGGCGTCGCGTCCGGCATCGCCAGCAGCCCGCGCCGCAGCTCCTCGCGCAGCGCCGGGCCCATCCAGTCCCCGTCCCAGCCGCGATCCGTCCCGTCCCACGTCCCCGAGGAGTAGAGGTACTCGCACAGGCCGTTGCGCGACGGCCACTCCGGCACCGCGGTGTGGAGCGCGTCCGGCTGGTACAGCGTCGAAGGGCTCAGCCCCACCTCCACCACCACGTCCGTGAAGGTGGCGAACGCCGCCTCCGTCGCCGTCTTCGCGCAGCTGATCGCCGCATCCGGCAGATCCGGCGACAGCGTCGTCCCCAGGCACAGGTCGGAGTCCGACCACCAGGCGTGCTGCGGGTTGGGCATCCCGTGGTGCGCGCACTGGTCCTGCACCGTGTGGAGCGCCCGCCCGAGCGCCACGTAGGCGGCCCGCTGGGCGGAGATCACCTGGTCCGCCGTGGCGCCGGGCGTGGCCGCCGAGATCAGCTGCGCGCGCACCTCCCCTCCCAGCTGCCGGACCCGCGTCAGCGCCGCGTCCGCCGAGGCGCACGCCGTCTGGCCCGCCTCGATCTGGGCGTGGGCCGACAGGTCGGTCCACTCACGAGCGTCCGTGTTGTGGGACGCCATCGCGATCTCCACGCACGCCCCGGCGGCGACGCGTGCCGTCAAGGTGCACGCGTCGAGGGTGATCTGCGAATGGTTCCCCTGGCTCAACGCGAACGCTCGGGTCGAGAGGAAAACTACCAGCAGGGCACAACGAGTCCGTGAAGGCATAGAGAGGAGCGAGGAGGCGGCCCTGCCACCATTCTACCCCGGACTCCCAGGCACTTCCTCCCGGCGCCGGTTTCGCGCACCATGCGATCACCGTGGGCGAGAACCGGGTCCCCCCCATCGAGTTCCCCGAGAGTGCGGAGCGCCTGGCGCTGGTGGCCGAGTTCGAGTCCATCCAGCAGCTGGCGGTGGCCGCGCGCGCGCAGGGCGACTACCGGCAGGTGCTCAGGCGCTGCGACGAGGCGCTCCCGTTGTGCCGGACGGCGCTGTCGCGCGTGCTGGTGGGTTCGCTCAGCGGGCTGGTGGCCACGTACATGGGCGACTACGCGGGCGCGCTGGAGCGGTCGCTCAAGGCGGCGGACCACTTCGACCGCACCGTGCCGCTCTACACGCAGGCGCGCGCCGCCGCCGCGCTCCACCGCTCGCTGGGAGGCGCGCTGCTGGGCCTGGGCGACGCCAAGCACGCGCTCTCCGAGTACGAGGCCGGCGCCGACGCGTGCGACGTCTCCGCCGACGCCTGGGAGCACTCCGCGGCGCTGTTCAACCTGGGCGAGGCCACCGCCGACCTCGGCGACCCGGAGCGCGCGCTCCACTACTACCAGCAGGCGCTGGAGGTGAAGGGCCGCATCGGCGACACCTGGGGCCTGGCGTACACCCACGCCTCGCTGGCGCGGCTGCACGCCACCGCCGACGAGCCGGAGCTGGCGCTGGAGGACGCGCAGCGCGCCCTCAGCCTGGCCCTGCAGACGCCGGACCTGAAGCTCCAGTCCGCCGTCCGCCGCACGCTCGCCGAGGCGCTCCTGGCGCTCGGCCACGTCCAGGAGGCCCGCGAGCACCTCCTCATCGCGGTGGACACCGCGCGCCAGGTCGGCGCGGAGCCGGAGCTCGCCGCCGCGCAGACCGCGCTGCGCAAGCTGGGCTGATCGAAGCGCGCTCCGCGCGCCGGTGTCCTCGGGGCGCCCGGCCAGGCGACCGTGCCGCGCTCCGGCTCAACGGTGCGGCGCCGCGCGTGGGCCGCGGATCGAGGCGCGCCGCGTGCGTGCGTGCTCCGCGCAAGTCGGACCAGCGCTACGGCTTCAGCTCCACCTCGTTGACCCGCTCGGAGCTGATCTCCACCTCCCGGCTCAGCGCCCGCTCCGCCCCCGACTCGCCGCGGAGGAAGGCGCGCACCAGGTAGCGGCCGCGCCGCAGGGAGATCTCCATCCGCACCACCGACGCGGCGTCGCCCGGCGGGAACGCGCGCTCCTCCCGCGCCAGCAGCTCCCCGCCCTCCGAGTACAGCTGCACGTCCACGCGGGCGGCCGGCGACGGCAGCAGCACCACCAGCTCGCGCGGCTGGGAGAACGCGTCGGACCGCCAGAGCCAGGCGCCCAGCGCCACCGCGAAGAGCAGCGGCAGGCGCACCGCCAGGCGCCGGGACATCAGGCCTTGTGCCCCTTCTTGTGCGGCGGCGACGGCGTGCGCCGGGCGGTGAGATCCTTCACCTCCAGCGTGGACCCCGCCGGGTCGTCCGGCTTCAACCGGATCTCCGCCTTCACCTCGATGGTCATCTGCGAGACCAGCTTCAGCACCTCGTCCCGCAGCCGGTCCGACTGGAGGAATCGCCGGATCTCCTCCGTGACGACCCGCCCGATCTCCGACTTCGTCTTCTCCGCCTGGGAGAGGATGACGCCCAGCAGCTCCTTGGGCAGCTTGAGCTGGCCGGCGAGCGCGCGCAGCCCCTCCTCGGTCATGAACAGCGCGCCCAGCCCGGTCACCGCCACCTTGCGGACGAACTCGGTGACGAACCCGCGGCTCTCGCGCTCCCGCTCCTTCCCGTCGCGCGGATCCGGCGGCGCCTCGGGGTCGAACGGGTCGTCATCCAGGTCCGCCATGGCGGGACTCCTCACTCAGTGCTGCGGGCTGGCCTGCATCACCGGCAGCCGCACCCGCAGGTTCTCCTGCGAGACGCGCCCGGCGATGTTCTTCGCCATCTCCATGAACGCCTTCGCCTCCGCCGACTCCGGGTTCCCCACCACCACCGGCACGCCGCGGTCGCCGCCCACCCGCACCTTCGGCTCCAGCGGGATCTCCCCCAGGAAGGCGATGCCGAACAGCTCCGCCGCCTTCTTCCCGCCGCCCCGGTCGAAGATCTCCGTCTCTTGGTGGCAGTGCGGGCAGACGAAGACGCTCATGTTCTCCACGATGCCCAGCACCGGGATGTGCACCTTGTCGAACATCTGCTTGGCGCGCACCACGTCCGCCAGCGCCACGTCCTGTGGCGTGGTGACCAGCACCGCGCCGGCGGCCCGCACCTGCTGGGAGATGGTGAGCGCCACGTCGCCCGTCCCCGGCGGCAGGTCCAGCACCAGGTAGTCCAGCTCTCCCCACGCCACGTCGCGCACCAGCTGCAACAGCGCGCCGTGGAGCATGGGCCCGCGCCACACCAGCGCCTGGTCCGGCTCCACCAGGAAGCCGATGGACATCACCCGCAGGCCGTGGGCCTCCAGGGGCTCCAGCGTCTTGCCGTCCTTGCTCACCGGCCGCCGCCGGATGCCGGTCATCAGCGGGATCGAAGGGCCGTAGAAGTCCGCGTCCAGCAGCCCTACCCTGGCGCCGCACCGCGCGAGCGCCACCGCCAGGTTCACGGCCACGGTGGACTTCCCCACCCCGCCCTTGCCGGCGCCGACGAGGATGACGTTCTTCACCCCGGGCAAGAGCTGGTCCTTGGACATCCCGGCCGGCGCGGCGCGCACCTGGGCGCCCCACTCGATCTCGAACTTCGCCAGGCCCGGGACGGCCTTCAGCGCCGCCTCCGCGTCCGCCTCGATCTTCCCCTTCAGCGGGCAGGCGGGGGTGGTCAGCTCGATCTTCACCTTCAGCTGGTCGCCGGAGAGGCGGAGGTCCTTCACCATCCCGGCGCGCACCAGGTCCACGTTCAGCTCCGGGTCCATGACCTTCGACAAGGCGGCCAGGACGTCGCGCTCAGTCACGCTCATGGGGGTTCCACTAGCAACAAGCGCCGCGGGCCGCAAAGGTCACGGAACCGGATTGATGACCTCTTCCAATGCCCTCGCCAAGGGCCGCACCACCTTCGCGTCGATGCTCGTGGCGGACAGGAGCTGCAGCGCGGCCCGGCAGACCTCCGGGTCCACCTGCCGCCCCACGGTGAGCAGGTAGGGGTCGTAGCGCCCGCCCGCCGTGGAGGACGAGGCGTTGAAGGTGCCGGTCGTCAGGCCGGTCTTCCGGTTCCACTCCACGGACACGCGGGCGAAGACGAGCTGGATGTGGTGGGGGGCGTCGCTCTCGTGGGTCCAGGCGAAGATCTCCGTCCCGTTGTCGCCCAGGAACCAGCGCACCGCGCCCTCGTCCGGGTCGGACTGGAGGGTGGACGGGTCGATCTCCCGGAGCGTCCCGCCCAGGGACCGCAGCTGGTCGTCCGAGGGCCTCATTCGAGCGCGGCGATCTTGTAACCGCCGCCCTCCCTGACCAGCTGGACCGCGCGCCCGTCGCCCAGCGGGAGCCTGGCGCCCTCGCGCGAGACCTCGACCTCCGCCTTCCCGCCCAGCGCCGCGCGCACCCGCGCCACCCGGTCCTTCGCCTGGGGCTCCAGTTGGAAGTCCTTCTCCAGCCGCTGCGGCGTGTAGCGGTCGCGCCACGGCTGGGCCAGGAGCAGGTACGCCGCCTTGAAGTCGCCGCCCTCCACCGCGGACAGGAAGTGCTCCAGCGCCTGGCGCGGCGCGATCTGGGGCGGCGGGTCCGTCACCCGCCACGCGTCGCCGCGGCGCACCAGCTCGACCTCGCCGCTGTCCGCATGCATCGCCTGGAGCGACGCGAGGATGGCCTCCGCCCGCGCGCGCCGCGCCGCATCGGTGGCGTACTGGGCGCGGAAGGAGGTCGCGTCCGGCCGGGTGCCTTCGTCCAGCAGCTCGTACGCCGCGTCCAGCTTCCCGTCGCGCAGGGCCTCGGCGTAGCGAGCGGCCACGTGCTCCGGCGCCGGCGCGGTGGCGCACGAACACATCAGCGCCGCCCCGACCCAGGCCAGCGTCCCGCCGAACTCCCCGGAATTGCGACAGAAAAACGTAAAGTTCAGGCCGCGGATGATAGCAAAGGGCCGGGGCCTCCCAAGTTTACGGTCCCGGATCTCCGCCCGGCGCGCGCCGATCTCCCATGTCAACCCACGGAAACCACAGGGTAAACAGCTGCGCGCGGCTGATGGACCGGAGGAGCTGGAGCCAGGGGAGGGAGCGGCTCCGCGCGGCGTACGGGTGGAGCTTGAACGCGTCGCCCTTCTGGCCGGCCAGCTCCAGCGCCCGGCGGCAGGCGTCCTCGAAGAGGCCGACCCTGTCCACGAGCTTGGCCTCCAGCGCCGCCTGCCCGGAGTAGATGCGCCCCTCGGCGCGCTCGCGGACGGCCTCGCGCTCCAGCTGGCGCGCGGCGGCCACGTGGTCCAGGAACGCGACGTAGGTCTCCTCCACGTCCGTCTCCAGCGCCGCGCGCTCCTGGTCGGTGAAAGGCCGAGAGAGGGACAGCAGGCCGGCGTTCTCCCCTCGGGTGATCACGGCGCGCTGGATGCCGGCGCGCTCCAGCAGGCCGGAGAGGTCGAACTTGCCGGCGAAGACGCCGATGGAGCCGGCGATGGCGTGCGGCCCGGCCCACATCTCGTGCGCGCCCAGCGCCGCCATGTAGCCGCCGCTGGCCGCGACCCGGTCGAAGTAGGCCACCACCTTCTTCTTCTTCTGCAGCCGCTTCAGCTCCTCGAGGATCAGCTCCGACGCCAGCGCCGAGCCTCCCGGACTATCGATGTACAGCAGCACCGCCTTGCAGCGCGGATCGCGCGCGGCCGCGCGGATGGCCTTGGTGAGCGGGCCGGAGGCGGCCAGGCTCTGCAGGGGCGCGGCTTTGGCGGAAGCGTGGACGATGGCGCCGCGCACCCGGATCAGCCCCAGCCGGGGCGGCGCGCGCAGGGGGCGCCAGCGCACGGGCGGGAAGCGGCGGCCCGCCCGGTACTCATCCCAGGTCCGCAGCTTCGGGAGCGCATCCTGGGATCCCTCCTTCTTCAGCACCTCCTCCAGGTCCGCCTCGCCGCGGATGGCGTCCACCAGCCCCACGGACACCGCCCGGCGCGCGCTGTACGGCCCCTTGTCGATCCGCGCGGCGGCATCCTCGCGAGAGAGCTTGCGGCCGGAGGCGATGGTCTCCACCAGCTCGCGGTGGCGCTCGTCGAGGATGGTCTCCAGGGTCCGGCGCTGGATCTCCGAGACGGCGTCGCGGGTGAACAGCTCCGGGGCGGTCTTGTGGTCGCCGCGGCGGATGAAGTGCGCGGTGACGCCCAGCTTGCGCAGCCCCTCCCCGAGCGCGGTGGCCTCGGCGGCGAAGCCGGTCAGCTCCAGGCGGCCGGCGGGCGGCATCAGGATGCGGTCCGCGCGGCACAGGAGCGCGTACTCGGCGTTCCCGGCCGAGGTGGCGTAGCCCACGACCTCCTTGCCGGCGCGGCGGACGCGGTCGAACAGCGCGCCCAGGCTGTGTCGCTTGGCGGGAGCGACGGCGAGGTCCTCCAGCTCGAACACCACGCCGCGCACGCGCGGGTCGGCGCACAGCACGTCCAGCCTGGCGGAGAGCTCGTCGAGCGAGCCCACCGCGTCCGGCTCGGTCCGCTGGAAGAAGCGCGCGCTCCGCGTCTTGCGGTACGGCGGGTCGCCCTCCAGGCGGAAGCGCACGTAGGTGGCGGCGGGCTCGCGGCGGAAGAGGCGGAACGGCAGCGCCAGCGCCCAGAAGAGGGCCAGGAAGGCGTTGGCGACGGCGGCGAAGGGCGCCCGGAGCATGCCGTGTCCAGTAACCACGCGGGTGGGACCGAGGCAAGGCGGCGTGTGCTAGCGTCCGCGCCCATGCGACGCTGGACGGCGATGGCGCTGCTGGCCGGGATGGTGGTGCTCCCGGCCGCGGCCCTGGCGGAGGACCTGAGGGACTTCAAGCCCCCGGCGGAGATGACGCCGGAGGAGTTGGAGGCGTCCAAGGCGCGGAGCAACCTGCCGGTGAACGCCTACTCCAAGCAGGTCACCAACCAGGTGACGCCGATCCCCTGGAAGACCATCATCCTGTTCAGCGTCATCCTCGTGTTGGCCACCCCGTACGCCCTCCGCTACTACCGCGCCACCGCGGGCGACGCGGTGGCGGAGCGGAAGCGGTCGCCCTCCCCTTCGCCGTCCCGCCGCGCCTCGGCGAACCAGCGCGCCTACGACGAGACCAAGGTCCGCAACACCAACACCGTCGAGGGCGACACCCGAGTGCCGGTGCGGCGGAACACGCGACCCTGAGGGCGATCGTCTCGTCTGCGGTCTCGCCGCGACCGGAAACGCGCGGCCCCAACCACGCCCCACGCGCATCGGCTCCGCTCGCCGCAGCCACGCGACGGGAGAGCGGAAGGCGCGGTCCTGGCGACGCTCCACGCGCATTGGCTCCGGCTCGCCGAGGTCACGCGGCGAGATAACGGAAGGCGCGGTGGTCCTGGCGACGCTCCATGCGCATTGGCTCCGGCTCGCCGAGGTCACGCGGCGGGATAACGGAGGGCGCGGTGGTCCTAGCGACGCTCCACCGAAATTTCGCCCTTCTCCGCGTCCACCGCGATCCGCACCTGCGGCAGGAAGCGCTGGAGGACGTCCGCGTTGGTGGTGAGGTGCGGCGTCACCTCCGGCGTGGTGAAGCGCGTCCGCCCTGGATCCGCCTCCCCCAGAAGCCCGGCCGCCAGCAGCGCCGCCGGCAGCAGGATCTGGTCCGCCAGGTGCGGGTCGAGCGCGCCGGACCCCGCCATGAACTTCCCCAGCTGCGCGGCGGCGTCCTCGCCCACCTGCTCCGCCGGGCGGCCGCGCTCGCCCAGGGCGGAGAACCCGGCCATGGTGTTCTCGAACTGCGCCCGGATGAACACCGCCGTCCCGCGCGAGAGCGTGGACTTGAGCGGCCGGTTCTCCGAGTGCGAATAGATCCCCTTCCGCTGCAGCGCCGCCACCGCCGCCGCGCCCTGCCTTTCGGCGATGGGCAGGGGCAACCCGGAGACGAACGACGTCACGTCCACGTCCGCCAGCGTCCCGCGCGCGGGGAGCTCCACCAGCGTCGGCGGCTGGGCGCGCTCGGAGAGGACGGCGCCGATCTCCCCGCCGCCCTGCGGGTAGAACCCCGCCTGCTCCAGCCGCAGCTCCGCGGAGAGCCCGTACGCCTGCACCGCCGGGAGCCAGACCGCGGCGAGGTAGTGGTACACCGGGCTGTGCGGCAGGTGCGTGCCGCCGCGCAGGGTGAGCTTCCCGCCGCCCGCCAGCGACAGCGGGTAGAACAGGCACTGGAGCAGCAGCGGCACGCTCCCCGCGGTGCCCACCTCCAGCAGGTAGTCGCCCGGCTTCACGGGCGCGGGCCGGAAGCAGATCTCCGACGCGCCCACCTCCGCGCCCTCGCTGGTGGCGCCGGAGATGGCCTCCGCGCCGCGGATGCACGCCAGGTGCTGCGGGCGCACGCCCGGCGGCTTGCGGTTGGCGCGGATGCTGGAGATGCGGAACGGGGTGCCGGTGACGAGCGAGATGGAGAGCGCGGTGCGGAGGATCTGCCCTCCACCCTCGCCGGCGGCGCCGTCCAGCGCGACCTCTCCCCCTCCGGCGCCCAGCGGCTACTCCAGCTCGCCTGGGGGCGGCGCGTCGTCCTTCTTCTTCGCCGGCGGCTTGTCCTTGTCCTTATCGCCCGGCGCCGGGGGCGGCGGGGCCTCCAGCTCTCCCGGCGGCGGCGCCTTGTCCGCGCCCTTCGCCGGGTGCGAGCGCCGGAGCGGTTGGAGCTCCTTGGCGGCCTGCTCGCTGACCTGGTCCAGCAGCGCGTTGAGCTGGTCGCGGAAGAGGACGTGGTTGGCGTCCCGGGCCACCTCGAACGGGTCCAGCGAGGCCGTCTTCTGCGCCACCTGGTCCACCTTGAAGGGCATCCGCCAGATGCCCCCGCCGTCGAGCCGGAACATGCGGGCCTCCCCCTCCACGAAGGCGCCCGCCTTCCCGTTCGCGCTCCGCATCCCGTAGGCGGAGATGACGAACTCCACCACCGCGTCCACGCCCAGCTGCTTCAGCTCCCTGGGATCCGGGCGCGGGGCGGGGATCTCCTCCACCAGGAAGCTGCCGTAGATCGAGGCCACCTTGCTGGCCTCCACCGTGTTGGTCCACGGCTCCTCCTTGGGGAGGCGGAGCAGCGTGCCGGCGCGCAGCCGGTCGTGGATCTCGAAGCGGTTGACCATCTTCTCCAGCTTCGCCGCCAGCCGCTTGTCCGCCTCCGGCGGCTCCAGCTTCTTGAGCCGGTCCTTGTAGGCGGGGTCCTTCTGGAACACCTCGGAGCGGGGGCCGGCGTCGTTCTCGATCCAGGAGAGAAACGCGGGCCGCTCGACGCGATCCAGGTCCCCGCCGGCGAGGGACTGGTGGGCGCAGGACGCCAGCGCGACCACCGCAGCCAGGAGGGCGAGCCGTCTCATCACGGCGGCGTCATACCAGAACGGGGCGGACGCCGCGCTGGACCGCCCCATGGGCGTTGAGTACATCCTTCCCCCCATGACCACCCGCCCCCTGGTGCTCGCGCTCGCCGCGCTCTCCACGTCCCTGGCCACCGCCGCCTCCGCCGCCGCCCCCGAAGGGCTGGCCGCCAACGGCGAGGGCTGCGCCGCCCACCTCACCGCCGCCGCTCCGCAGGACGTGAAGATCGGCAACCGGGCGGCCACCTCCACCGGCTCCCGGCTGACCTTCAAGGACGCCGCGCCGGGCGGGAAGCTGGTGCTGGGCGTGCTGGGCCCCATCAACGAGGACTCCGGCCAGAACCTGTTCGTCCTCAAGCGCTACCTCCAGTTCTTCAAGGAGCAGGGCGTCCAGGTGGTGGTGGTCAGCGGCGACACCGGCGAGGTGGCCTCCGGCATCCAGCGCGCGCTGGAGGCGGTGGCGGACTCCGGCGTCCCGGTGCTGGCGGTGGCCGGCAACCGCGAGTGCGGCACGGACTTCAAGAAGGGCCTCGAGCGCGCGCAGAAGACCCACGCCAACCTGGTGAACATGAACGTGGTGCGCGCGGTGGAGCTCAAGGAGGCGACGGTGGTGTCGCTCCCCGGCTACCACGACCCCAACTTCATCTCCTGCGCCACCGGGTGCCGCTACGACAAGGGCACGCTGGACGAGGTGGTGAAGGCCGCCAAGGAGTCGAAGTCGCCGGTCATCCTGCTCTCGCACGGGCCGCCCAAGGGCGCCGGCAACAAGGCGCTGGACTACGCGGTGAACGGCGGCAACGTCGGCGACGCGGAGATCAACAAGGCCATCGCCGCGGCCGGCATCACCTTCGGCATCTTCTCCAACATCAAGGAGGCCGGCGCGCGCGCCACCGACCTGGAGGGGACCGCGCTGGTGCCCCAGGACAAGCCGGTGAAGGCGCTCTTCCTCAACCCCGGCCCGGCGGACAGCACCCGCTGGGAGATGAACGACAAGACGCCGGGGTACGGCTTCGCCGCCACGCTGACCATCAACGGCAAGGAGGCCAGCTGGAAGCTCTACAAGTCCGCCAAGCTCACCAAGGAGGAGAAGGCGGAGGCGCACAAGATGGATCCGCCCAAGCACCGCGACGAGGGCGAGGATTCGGAGGGCACGCCGTAGCCTGGTAGGCTGGCGACGGTGAGCACCGCCCCACCTCCTCCCGCCGGCAAGAAGCGCCGCCTGGGCGAGATCCTCAAGGACGCCGGCCTCATCACCGACTTGCAGCTCAAGGCCGCCCTCGCCGAGCAGCGCAAGTGGGGCGGCAAGCTGGGCCGCACCCTGGTGGAGATGGGGTTCGTGGACGAGACGTCGATGGCGGCCGCCCTCTCCCGCCAGCTCAACCTGCCGCTGGTGGACCTGGACGCGGCGAAGCTGCCGCAGGACGTCACCGTCTGGCTGCGGGTGGACGTGGCGGAGCGCTACGGCGTCTTCCCGCTGGGCGGCGACGCGCGGCAGAAGACGCTCCAGGTGGCGACGAGCGACCCCACCAACTTCGAGGCGCTGCAGGAGCTGGCGTTCCACACCGGGATGAAGATCCAGGTGTCGATCTGCGGGTCCTCGGCCATCGACCGCGCCATCCGCAAGCACTACTACGGCGAGAGCGTGGTGGCCTCCGACGTGGGGGGCACCAGCCTGCTGGGGCTGGACGAGCAGACCTTCGACGTGCAGGAGATCGTCACCCGTTCGGGCGAGAAGGTGAGCGCCGCCGGGGACGCGCCGCTGATGGCCAGCGCCGCGCTGGGCAACCAGGCGGACCCCTACGCCGTCACCTCGCCGCGGTCCGTGGCGCAGATGGAGCAGGAGCGGCAGATGAAGGACCTCACCTCGCGGCTGGAGGCGCTGGAGAAGCACGCCGCCCAGCAGGTGCGGGCGCTGCGCACCCTGTTCGAGCTGCTGGTCGAGAAGGGCCACGTCAACCGCGACGAGTACGTGGCCAAGGTCAAGGCCCGGGAGCAGCAGTGACGTCGAGCTGCACCAGCCCCTCCTGGAGCTGGTGGCGGCAGCGGTCGCAGAACTGACCGCTGGACGAGTCCAGCGACCGGATCAGCTTCCCCTTCGCGTCGGACATCACGCAGCGGGGCGTGGGGCAGTGCTCCAGGCCCAGGGTGTGGCCGAATTCGTGGACCCCCAGCTCCGCCATCCGCCGGGCGTAGGCCTTCGGCTCCTTGCTGTGCTTGCGGACGAGAAAGGTGGACACCACGCAGCTGGCCTCGCCGATGTTCCCCAGCCCGCCGATGCCCCAGTCCTTGATGTCGCCCTTGGTGGTGGAGATCTCCGCCGCGGTGACCGCCACCACCTTCCAGGCGCCCTTGGGCAGGTCGGCGTCGATGGCGTCGAGGATCTTCTCCGCCCGCCACCGCTTCCGGGGCGCGTACCAGGCCTCGGGTGGCAGCGGGCGCATCGGGTCCAGGCGGACGGTGACGCGGGCGTGTGACTCGATGCCGGCGCGGATGGCTTGCAGCGCCGCGTCATCCACCTCCCCCAGCGGCACCAGGACCACCGTGGGCGGCGTGGAGAGGTCGACGGGCGCCGCGTTCAGAAAGACCGCGGTCAGGAGCGCGAGGAGCATGCGCCCACCTTGGACACCGGGGTCAGACCAGCAGTTCCCCGGAGAGGGTGTCCTGGGTCCTCTTCAGGCGGCTCTCGGAGAGCTCGGAGACCAGCTGCAGGACCTGGGGGTGGGTGAGGATCACCTGGTCGAACACCTCTCGCGGGAGGCGGAGGAGCGAGGTCCGCTTGGCCGCGGACACGGAGGCGGTGGCCGGGCTCTTCTGGAGCAGGGAGATCTCCCCGAACACGTCGCCCTCCTGCAAGGTGGCCAGGCGGGTCTTCCCCTTGCGCACCTCCACCTCGCCGGAGAGCACCACGTACAGGCCGTCGGTGGGGGTGCCCTCCTTGATGATCAGGTCGTCCTTCTTCACGTCGCGGGCGCGGAACCGCTCCACCAGCTCCTTGCGGTCCTTGCGGCCGAAGGGCTTGAACAGCGGTGAGCTGTTCATCACGTTCGCCAGCAGCCGCTGCCGGCAGAACTTCTTCAGCGCCGCGGCGACCTGCGGGTAGCGATGGGAGAGCTGCGCCAGCACGGTGGCGGAGATCTCCAGGAGCTGGGTCTCCTCGGCGTGACTGACCACCGAGGCGGTGCGCGGCGCGCCGGAGAGCAGCGCCACCTCGCCGAAGAAGGCGCCCTCCTGCAGGACCGCCAGCTCCTTCTGCTCGCCGGACTCGTCCAGGCGGAGGACGCGGACGGCGCCGGCGCAGATGACGAAGAAGGAGTCGCCCACGCTCCCCTGCTCCAGGATCCGCTCGTCCTGGCCGAAGCGGCGCAGCGGGCAGCGGTCGAACAGCTCGATGAAGGCGTCCGCGGAGAGGTCGGAGAAGAGCGGGATCTTCGGGAGGCCGGCGGGCGTCTTGGATTCGCCCTGGAAGTCCTCGGCGACGGAGGACATGGACTCCTCGGTGCGCTCGGGCTCCGGGGCCTCGGCGCGCTGGGTGATGCCGGCCTGCGCCGCCAGCTCCACCGCGTGCAGGAGCGAGGAGTCGCCTTCCAGCTCCATCTCGGTGAACGACGGGAGGCCGGGCGGCTTCCCGCGCGGGGCGGGCGCCGGAGCGGGTGCGGCTTCGGCCTCGGGCGGCGCCATGTCCAGGTCCAGCTCGTCGAACTTCACGGCCTCGCGCGGCGGCTCCGGCGGGGGCGACGGCGGAGGGGGCTGCGGAGCGGCGGCGCCGGGCGGGGGCTGGAAGCTCTCTGGGAGCCAGATCCGGCTGGGCGGCTTGGGCGTGGAGGGGGCTGGAGCGGATGCGGCGGAGGTCGGAGCGGGCGCCGGGGCCGGCGGAGCGGTGGCGGGAGGCGGAGTCGCGGAGGTGCTCGCGCTTGGCGGGTGGACCGGCCTGTACTGCATGGGCGTGGGCGGGGACGGCGCGGGTTCGGGGGGCTTCTTGACCGTGAGCTCGATGACCTCCTCGGGCTGGGGAGGGACCTGGATCGGGATCTCGGAGGTGATGCGGCGGGGCTTCAGGCCGGGGGGCGTCCCGCTCGTGGCCGGGTTGGCGGTGACGTGGTGTTTGGGTGGCGGGGGGACGGGCGTCTCCTCGACGGCGTCCGCGATGATCTCGCCGACGTCCTCGATCGCCTCGACCTCCTCGATCTCGGCCTCGGGCACGGCCGGCGCCGCCAGCTCCGGCGGGAGATCGGCGGAGTTGTCGACCGCGAGATCGACCCCACCGGGCTCCTCGGTCAGCTCGAAGACCTTGGGCCCCTTCGACTCCTCGGGAGGGCCGGGCTCGGGCGCCTTGGGCTTGGGCTCCGACTCCGGCGCCGCGGGCGGAGGTGGTGGCGCGGGCGCGGGCTCCTCCGCCGGGAGCGCGATCTCGTTGAAGGAGGGCGCCATGGGCGCCATGGGGAGGGCGAGGGGGGCCGGCGCCTGGACGGCCTGCACCTGGCCGGTGATGGTGCGGCGCTTGGGGTCGGGCGCGCTCTTCTTGGCGTAGAGGTCCGCCAGCATCTGCTGCACGCCGCGGTGGGTGGGGTCCAGCTCGAGGATGAGCTTGGAGGCGGCGATGGCGCGGGGGAGGAAGCCCTCGCGGGCGAAGCCCTCCGCGGCGAACTTGTAGGCGCCGATCGCCTTCTCCTTGGCGCCGGCCTTGGCGAACGCGTCGCCCATCCGCAGGCGCGCCTGGAGGTCCTTCCCATCTCCGGAGCAGTAGGCCTCGTAGAGCTCGGCGGCCTTGGCGAACTTCCCCTTCGCGAAGGCCTCGGCCGCCTTCTCCTTCACCTTGCGAAGGTCCATCTACTTCTGCGCCTCCGGGGTGGGGCTACCGCCGACGCGGGCCAGCGCCTTCTCCGCGCTCTCCCGCACGCGCCGATAGTAGTCCCCCTTGAGGGCGTCGAGCGCTTCCTGGTGGGGCGCGCTGCCCAGCGTGGCCATGGCCTCCGCCGCCGCGGCGCGCACCTCGGGGCTGTCGTGGCTGAGGTCCTTGGCGACTTCGTCCGCGGCGGACTTCTCGCCGATCTGCCCCAGCGCCAGGATCGCCTCGCGCCGGCCGATGGCGTTGGGGTCGGAGAGGTAGTGCAGCAGCGGCGCCACCGCGCCCTTTGCCTTGAGCTCCCCCAGGAGCGTGGCGGCGACGGCGGCCTCGGGCCCGCCCTCGTTCACCAGGGCGATCAGCGCCGGGACGGCGGCGGGCGAGGTGCCGGACGCGCGCAGCGCCTCCACCAGGCGGACCTTGTCCCCGGCCAGCTTCGGGAGGAGCGCGAGGATGGGGGCCTGCCCGTCGGGGCCCTGGGCGGCGAGCGCCTCCGCGGCGCGCGCCTGGACGTCGCGGTCCGGGTCGAGCAGCCCGGCGGAGACGGCGGTGATGCCCTTGAGCCCGAGGGAGGCCAGGCCCTCGAAGGCGGCGCCGCGGACGCGCGGGTTGTCGTCGTCGGTCGCCCTGGAGAGGAGGTCGAGGGCGCCCTCCGCCCGCAGCCGCCCGAGCGCGCGCATGCAGCGAGCGTAGAAGCGAAGCTGTTCGGGGGTGGCGTCATCCACCAGCTCGCGAGGGGCGCGCGGGTGGACGACCGTCCGGCCGTCCTGGGTGGCTCGCGCGTCCGCGGCGGCGGTGACGCGGTGGAGCAGCTCGTCGCGGTGGCCTTCCGCCGCCGCCTGGTCATGGCCCCAGTCGGCGGGGAGCGTGGAGACCCACTTGGCGCGCAGGGCGTCCACCGTCTTCGACTCCTGCTCGCAGACCTTGAGGACGGGGGCGGCGAGGGAGGGATCCTCGAGCGCGGCGGCGGCGGAGACCGCGGCCCAGCGGACGGCGGCGGTGGAGCTGGTCAGGAACGGGAGGACCTTGGGGGCGGCGGCCTTGGCGGTGGGGCCCAGGGCCTCCAGGGCGGTGAGGGCGCTCACCGGCTCCTTCTGCTTGGAGAGCTGGTCGAGGATGGGGTCCAGCGGACAGCCTCCGCGGCGGCGCATCTCGTTGCCGGCGGCGAGCGCGTCGTCGGGGTCGGCGGTGAGGGCGAGCTCGCAGAGGGCCTTGGACGACTCGGGGACGTGCGGGAGGGAGATGATGGCGGCGGTGGCGTGCGGGCTGGCGGCGCTCTTCTCGACGGCCACGGCCATCAGGGTGGGGAGGGCGGCGGGGTCCTGGAGGCGGCCCAGGGCCTCGCAGGCGGACTCGCGGAGGCTGGGGAAGTTCTCGGTGAGGAGGAGCGCGACCTCGCCGACGGTGCGGCGGTCGCCGGCGAAGCCGAGGCCGCGGACGGCGCCGGCGGCGAGGATCACCTGGCTGTCGCGCATGATGGGGAGGAGGCGGTTGATGGCCTCGGGGCGGCCGGACTTGCCCAACTCCTCGGCGGCGGCGACGCGCTCGGGGAGGGCGCCTTCGGTGAGGGCGTGCATGTTGCGGTCCCAGAGGGACTGCGCTTCGGCGGTGACGACCTGGGCCATGGCGCCGGGGACGTTGGAGGCCTTGAGGGCCTGGACGATGGCCAGGCGCGTGGGGCGGGAGCGGCGGGCGTACTGGGAGGTGAGGTAGGCCTTGGATTTGTCGCTCTTGATCTGGGCCAGGGCCATGGCGGCGCGGGCCTGGACCTGCTCGTCGGGGTCCTGGAGGAGCTCGCCGAGGAGGTCGACGACGCGGAGGTCCTGGGACTTGCCGAGGGCGTCGGCGGCCTCGGCGCGGACGATGGGCGCGAGGTCCTTGGCGGCGCGGGTGAAGAGGACGAGGTCGTCGGGGTTGCCCTGGGCGGCCAGTTTTTGAACGGCGAGGGCGCGCTGCTCCGGGCGGGGGCCCTGGAGGTCGGCGATCAGCTTGTCGTGACTGCCGCCGCACCCGGCCAGCGCCGCCCCGATGAGCACGACCGCGGTCCGAGCTGGACGCCTTCCCGGGCGGGGGCTGAGCATGAGCGCGCCGGTTATACACTGCGCCGCGGTGGGCGTCCGGGATCAGGAACGGCCGCGAGGAGGGCCCTTCCGGGGGCCGCCACCGCGAGGGCCGCGGCGATCGGAGGGGCGGCCGGCGCCGGGCTTGCGGCCGCCGGATCGAGGGCGATCGCCGCTCTCGCCGTGGAATCCACGGCTGCCCCTGGCCTCTCCACGCTCGCCGCTGACTCCGCGGCCGGGGCCGAATTGACGGCGAGGGCGCTCGCCACTCCCCTCACCACCTGCCGCGCCGCCGTCACGGTCGCCGAACTTCCGGCCGCCGCGAGCGCCGAACCGCGGGCGATCGCCGCCGGAGGCGCCGCGATCACGGCTGCCAAACCGGGGCCGATCGCCACCCTCTCCGCGCTCACCGCCAAATCGACGCGGGCCTCGCTCGCCTCGCCCTTCGCCACCGGAGGCGCCGCGGTCGCCGAACTTCCGGCCGCCGAACCGCGGCCGATCGCCGCCCTCGCCGCCCAATCGACGGGGGGCACGCTCGCCTCGCCCTTCGCCGCTGGAGGCGCCGCGGTCGCCAAACTTCCGGCCGCCGAACCGCGGCCGATCGCCGCCCTCGCCGCCAAATCGACGGGGGGCACGCTCGCCTCGCCCTTCGCCGCTGGAGGCGCCGCGGTCACCAAACTTCCGGCCGCCGAACCGCGGCCGATCGCTGCCCTCGTCTCGCTCGCCGCCGAATCGACGCGGGGCGCGCTCGCCTCGCCCTTCGCCGCTGGAGGCGCCGCGGTCGCCAAACTTCCGGCCGCCGAACCGCGGCCGATCGCCGCCCTCGCCGCCAAATCGACGCGGACCTCGCTCGCCTCGCCCTTCGCCACCGGAGGCGCCGCGGTCGCCGAACTTCCGGCCGCCGAACCGCGGCCGATCGCCGCCCTCGCCTCGCTCGCCGCCGAATCGGCGCGGGCCTCGTTCGCCTTGCCCTTCACCGCCGGAGGCGCCGCGGTCGCCAAACTTCCGGCTGCCGAACCGCGGCCGATCGCTGCCCTCGCCGCCTCGTTCGCCTTGCCCTTCACCGCCGGAGGCGCCGCGGTCGCCAAACTTCCGGCCGCCGAACCGCGGCCGATCGCCGCCCTCGCCGCCAAATCGCCGCGGACCTCGCTCGCCTCCCCCTTCGCCGCCGGAAGCGCCGCGGTCGCCAAACTTCCGGCCGCCGAACCGCGGCCGATCGCCGCCCTCGCCGCCGAAACGGCGCGGGCCTCGTTTGTCTCGCCCTTCGCCGCCGGAGGCACCGCGGTCGCCAAACTTCCGGCCGCCGAATTGGCTCTGACCTCGGCCGTGCCCGCCGCTGCTACCGCCGAAACGGCGCGGGTTCTCGGCGCCGGAGGCGCCCTCACCGCTGGCCGCAATTCCCGACTGATCATCGCCGCCAAACGAGCGGCCACTCTCCTCTCCGCGCTCGCCGTCAAAGCGACGTGGGGGCCGCTCGCCACCCTCGGGGCGCTGGCCACGACCACCGGAGCGGTAAGGGCGATCGCGGCCACCGGATCGCGAATGGCTCCCACCCTCATCAGAGCGGCGCTGGGGGCGCCCTCCGCGCTCTTCGCGATCTCCAGCGCCAAATCGCGAGCGTTCCCCACCCTCCTTCCCGCCGAAACGTCGCGCGGGTCCGCTTCCATCGAACGAACGCTCTTCGCCGCGCGGGCGCTGGCCACCCTCCTCTCCAGCGACGCCCTCCTCCTCCGCCCGCCCGTGCCGCCGCGCCGGAAGCCGGATCGCCGGCTCCACTCCGGGCGCGCGCCCCTCCGCCACCGCGCGCAGCGACTCGACCTCCGCCGCCGCCAGCGGCCGGACCTCCCCCGGCTGGAGCCCCTCCAACCCGATCCCCGCGTGGTGCGGCCGGAACAGCCGGACCACCGGGTGCCCGACGGCCGCGCAGAGCCGCTTCACCAGGTGCGTCCGCCCCTCCCCCAGCACCAGCTTGATCCACGTGTTCTTCTCCGCCCTGTCGAACACGTCCACCGACAGCGGCTTTGCCATCCCGTCCTCGAGCCGCACGCCCCCGCGAAGCTTCTCCATCGTCGCTTCGTCCGGCGCCCCCTTCACCTTCGCCAGGTACGTCCGCGGCACGCCGAAGCTGGGATGCATCAACCGGTGCGCCAGCTCCCCATCATCCGTGAGCAGCAGCGCGCCCTCGGCGTCGTAGTCCAGCCGCCCCACCGGGTAGACCCGCCGCCCCACCCCCTTCAGGAAGTCCGCCACCGTGGGCCGGCCCTCCGGGTCGCCCAGCGTGGTGACCACGCCCTCCGGCTTGTAGAGGATGAAGTACCCCCGCTCCTCCGACGCCTCCACCAGCTTCCCGTCCACCTGGACGAGGTCCTTCCCGGGCTCCACCTTGGTGCCCGGTTCGCTCACCACCTCGCCGTTCACCTTCACCCGCCCCTCGGCGATGAGCTCCTCCGCGTGACGCCGCGACGCCACCCCCGCCTTCGACAAGAACTTCTGCAGTCGCTCCGCCACCTCAACCACCTTCCCCGGTCGTCGTCGGAGGCACGGGCGCAGGCGCGGCCGGCGCCGGCGGGTTGAGCACCTTCGCCGCCGTCTTGGACCGCTCGTCCGCCGTCGAGATCGCCGTCTCCAGCTCCGCCAGCGCCGCCTCCGAGTCCTGGTTGGCGTCCTCCAGCCGTTTCCGGAACGTCGGATCCGACAGCTCGTCCACCGTCCCCTTGGCGGACGGCTTCTCCTTCTCCGGCGGCGCGGTCTCCTTCTCCACGATCTCCTCGTGCTCCTTGGACAGCTCCTGGAATTCCCGCAGCGTGGGCAGCGAGGACAGGTCCCTGAGGGCGAAGAACTCCAGGAACTCCTTCGTCGTCCCGTACAAGATCGGCCGCCCCACCTCCTCCTTCTTCCCCAGGATCTTCACCAGCCGCCGCTCCAGCAGCGCCTTGATCACCGCGCCCGAATCCACCCCGCGGATGTCCTCCACCTCCGGCCGCGTCACCGGCTGCCGGTAGGCGATGATCGCCAGCGTCTCTACCGCCGCCCGCGTCAGCCGCTGCGGCTTCACCTTCAGGTACCGCCGCACGTACTCCGCCGACCCGGGGTCGGTCCGCAGCTGCCACCCGCCGGCCACCTCGTGCAGCACGATCCCGTTCACGCCTTCGCGATGGATCCCGGCCAGCTTCTCCAGCGCGTCGGCGATCTTCTCCCGCTCGATCCCGGTGCTCTCCCACAGCTGATCCACGCTCAGCGGCCGGTCCGCCACGAACAGCAGGCCCTGGATCACCGTCCGCACCCGCTCCGGCGACAGCCGCTTGCTCTTCTGCACCAGCTTGTCGAACGGCGTCTCCGGCTCCTCGCCGCCCTTCTCGTCGATCTCCGCCGGCGCGACCTCCGCCAGCTCCTCGTCGCCCTCGGGCGGCGCCGTGACGGACGCCACCTCCTCGGGGGTAAAGGGAGGATCCGGGTTACCGGTACTCACTGTCGTCGACCTCCGTCGGTTCCACGTCCGCGAGCGCGTCGCCGCGCGCCCGGATGACGATCTCCTCCCCTTCCTCCTGGAAGATGCGCACCAGCCGGAGCTTGGCCATTTCCAGCAGGGCGAGGAAGGTGATCACGATCTGCTGCCGCGCCCTCTGTCCCTCGAACAGCGCGAAGAACCCCACCTGCCCCTCCGCCCGCAGCCGTTCGGCGATCCGGTGGATGGCGTCGGAGAGCGAGATGCGGTCCCGCACCACCTCGTGCTGCACCTCCGCCGAGGCGGCCTTGAGCACCCGGTCCAGGGCCTCG
Organism: Myxococcaceae bacterium; assembly: GCA_035637895.1. Lineage (GTDB taxonomy): Bacteria > Myxococcota > Myxococcia > Myxococcales > Myxococcaceae > DASRBA01. The sequence continues at coordinate 82 of DASRBA010000020.1, read as the reverse complement.
ATCAGCTTGAAGACCGAGATCTCCTTCAGCCCGATCTCGCCCTCCTCCAGCGGGATGGCGGCCTCCACGACCTTCCGCGGGA